>CAYRRV010000020.1:0-45299 GCA_964426725.1 uncultured Bacteroidales bacterium
TATTTTATGGCAATTACAACTATTTGAAAAACAGACGTCTAACATAATTATATTCGAATGAAAAACAAATTAATATCGCTCCTTTTTCTTTTTACATTCTTAAATACCATTTCATTATTCTCTCAGGAAGGATTCCGGGTAACGGGTAAAGTTCTGGATGAAAATGGTGAACCGTTGATCGGGGTTAATGTGATAGAAAAAGAAACCACGATCGGAACTGTTACCGATTTAGATGGTAATTTTGAACTTATTGTATCAGGACCCGGTTCGATCCTGGTTTTTTCATTTATTGGCTATTTGAATGAAGAGATACCACTAAATGGGCAAAATGAACTCCAAGTAAGTCTTGTACCGGATTTACAGGAGTTAGACGAAGTTGTGGTTATTGGCTACGGTACTGTAAAAAAGGAGGATTTAACCGGTTCTGTGGAACTTGCAGAGACAAAAGGCATTGAAAAGCTCTCCTTGTTCAGCACCGAACAAGCAATACAGGGTAAGGTATCGGGCGTGTTCGTGGCCGCCAGCAGTGGCGCCCCAGGCTCTCCTGTTTCAGTAAGAATTAGAGGAGTTGGCACGCCAAACAATGCCGATCCCTTGTATATTGTGGATGGGATGCCTATAAAAGATGCATCCACGGGCAAGAACGATAACCCCAGCGGGATAAACTTTTTAAACCCCTCTGATATAGAATCCATACAGATTTTGAAAGATGCGTCAGCTACCGCCATTTATGGAACAAGGGGTGCAAACGGGGTTGTTATTATTACTACAAAACAAGGCCTATCCGGTCAGCCCCGGGTAAACTTTAACGGGTATTACAGTATTCAAAATTTACCTGAATATGTGCGTCCTGATATGTTAAATGCCCAACAATGGGCAACACTATACAACGAGGTCCGTGGAGAAACATACAACCCTGATACAATACCCTTTTTAAAAACCACGGATTGGCAGGATCAGGTATTCAGAACCGCTATAACACATAGTGAACAATTCAACATTTCAGGCGGGGCTGAAAAGAACAAGTATTTTGTGAGTTTTAATAATTTTTCGCAGGAAGGAATTGTAAGGGAATCGAATTATAACCGCATTTCAGGCAGGGTGAATACTGAATTCCAGATAAATGATTGGCTAAAAGTGGGGGAAAAGTTTTCCATTACCTCCTTTGAAAACAGGCGCCAAAAAGAAGAGGGTTTGCATGCAGGGGGCGTCGTGGGAAGCCCAATAGCAGCAGCCTTGATGGCTGATCCCACAATTCCGCCATACAATGAGGAAGGTGAACTCTCCTATGTTGGGGAACGAACAACCGTGACCATCTCGAATCCAATTGGTATTTACCAAAGACATCATTATATATATAACAATAACAGAATTCAGGGAACTGCATTTGCAGAAATTTCTCCTTTAGAAAACCTGACTTATAAGTTTAACGTGGGACTTGACCGGTCATGGGGCTTCAGGGAAGAAGTATGGCCACAGTACGAGATAGCATTTGACGATGCATCGGAAAACACAACCTTGTTCACAGAGCACGAGGATTGGTTTAATTATTTAATTGAAAACACCGTAAATTACAGGTTTAGCATTAATGATAACCATAATTTCAACCTGCTTTTAGGCTACACGGTACAAGAAGAAAACCTGTACCGGGAAGTGGCCACTTCTTTTTTACCATATACAGAGAATGACCTCCTATATCATTCGGCCAGGGAATCAAACAGCGATATAATCGCGCAATATGGTGCCCCAGAAGAATGGGCTTTGATGTCTTACCTCGGTAGGCTCAATTATAGTTTTAATGACAAGTATTTACTAACAGCCAGTGTTAGAAGGGATGGCTCATCAAGGTTTGGTGAAAACAGACGCTGGGGTGTATTCCCTTCAGTGGCGTTTGCATGGAAAATTTCAGAAGAACCCTTTATGCAGAATGTTGCATCTGTTTCCATGCTAAAACTACGCGGCGGATGGGGAGAAGTAGGCAACCAGAATATTGGTCTTTACAGGTACACGGCGAGTACAACGTACAAACCAGATCCAGGTCTGCCCGGCCCTGTTGTCTTTTATGGTAACCCCGCGGTTCCTTACCCGGCTGTTGTAATAGATGGCATTGCCAATCCGAATATAGGATGGGAATCAACTAAGACATTTAACATTGGACTGGATATTGCCCTTTGGCAAAACCGCCTGTATTCAACCATCGATTTGTATGATAAAACAACCACGGACCTGCTTTTGTACGAGCCGGTTCCTTTATGGGCTGCATCAGGCTATTTACTTGAAAAAAGCGGCCAGATAACCAATGCCGGGGAAATCAATAATAAAGGAATTGATTTTTCATTAAGCTATAAAAATTCGATCGGAAAAATCCATTACAATATTGGGGGTAATATCTCTTACATAAAGAATAATGTAGTAGCATTAGAAGGAGGTGCCCCACTGACTTCCGACACGAAATTCCCCGTGAAAGTCATCAAGGGAGAACCCTTGGGCGTTTTCTGGGGATACAAGGTAGATGGAATATTCCAATCGGAGGAAGAAGTTGAACAGCACGCGGTTCAGGAAAGTCGCACAGGTGTTGGCGATTTAAAATTCAGGGATATAAATGAGGACGGGGTTATCAGCTCCGATGATCAAACAGTGATTGGATATGCCCTGCCCAATTTTACCTATGGCCTGAACGCGAACTTGTCTTATAAAAATTTTGAACTTAATGTATTTGCACAGGGAGTGCAGGGAAATGATATCGCGAATATGGCAAGACAGGCAATTTATCATAATTTTAGAATGACTTCAAATGTCAGTACAGATATGTTGAAATATTACGGGAGAGAGCTGGAAAATGGAGAAATAATAACAGATACGGATATACCCCGCATTACTTTCCCAAGAGATAATAATAATAATGACCGAAATTCAGATTATTTTCTTGAAGATGGTTCCTATCTAAGAATAAAAACAGTAACCTTATCTTACAATATACCCGAGAACCTTTATGAAGTACTTGGATTGAATAATTTTCAGGTATATGTTACTGTTGAAAATTTATATACTTTTTCCAAATACAGTGGCTATAATCCCGAAATAGGAACTTCCTCTTCATTTAATGCTAACCCACTGGCATTTGGTATTGATAACGCCACTTACCCGATACCACGCACTTTTCTATTTGGTTTAAATATTGGTTTATAAAAAGATGAAAAATCTAAAAAATGATGTTATGAAATTAAATATATATAAAATCATCCTGTTGGCACTGGTATTTGGAATTTGCAGTTGTTCCAAAGACATACTGGAAAAGCCCGTGCAACCAGGCTCATTGAGCGATGTCGCTCTCTACCGGACAGTTAACGGCCATGAACACCTCCTGAATACAGCCATAATGTCGTTGGGTGAATATTTTGATAATTCGAGACATTTTCCGATGGCCTACCTTACCTTGGGAAGTATCAGGAGTGATGATGCCTGGTCAGGTATAGGAGTTGTTGATGACTGGTTTGCATTCGACGTGAACGAAAATGATATTTTCGCGGAAAACATGTATGTAGAAGCAATGTACAAGTCGCATTACTTGTCTTTACGTTATTGCAATTTAATCATCAACAACGCCCATTATGCAATCGAAGAAAACCCGGGCGAGGAAAGTATTGAAAGAATCGATAACCTGGTAGCGCAGGCGAAAGCGTTAAGGGCTTTCAATTACCTTTATTTAACCAGGGCTTATGGAGATTTGGTAATAATTTTGAATTCGAGTATCGTGAAAAAACCCCGGAGTTCATCAGAAGAAGTATACGAGCAGGTTTTCAAGGATCTGGATGAAGCTATTTCTTCCGGCGCGCTTAAAAAAAGAACTGAATTGCCCAATAGCGAGTTGGGCCAGATAACCCTGGGGGCAGCGAGGGCATTCCTAACCAAAGCTTACATGCATTACGCGGCAGAAGATCCTGAAAATGCAATGGATCATTTCACTAACGCGTATAACACGGCCAAAGCGCTGATCGAATCGGGTGAATACGATCTACTCCCAACGTATGACCAGTTATGGCAGTATGACTCAAAATTCAGGGAAGAATCAATTTTTGAAATCGGGTACCCGGAACCGGATGAAAATTACCTCCAGCATCACTGGTGGGCCAGCTGGATGAGGCCCTTGTATATTTACAAAAAAGGCACCAGGGAATTTGTTGGCACAGATTCTTACAGGGGGTGGGGGCATAATACTCCCAGTCAGGATTTCGTTAATAGTTTTGAAACAGGAGATCCCCGTTTACATTGGTCTGTATGGTTCCAGGGTGATTCCACCGCCGGCTTAAGTGAAGGGGATGATTTAAGAGAAATTTGTTTTGTAGCCAGTGAAAGTGGTTATTATTTCAGGAAGACTACACCCGAGAAGTATTACCCTACCCTTAAGTCATTTCTTGGTTTTAAGCTGATCAGGTATGCGGATATACTATTATTGGGAGCTGAAGCAGCCAATGAAATTGGTCAAACCGCGGATGCGCTTTCCTGGCTTGAATTGGTAAGAGCGAGGGCGCGGAATACATCAGCAGCCAGAAACCACGAAGACGATGTAATTGATGGTGTGCCTGTTGAGATAACTACCGGCAACCAGGCTGAGTTAAGGAATATAATCCGTCAAGAGCGTAGAATCGAGCTGGGAGGTGAAGGGGAACGTTTTTATGATTTGAAACGCTGGCATGGCACGCATGGTTACGACATTAAAAAAATTATTGAAGATGCGGCAAAAGTCGTGGGGCCTGATTACCTGATAACTACAAACAGTGACCTCTCCGGTAAACCACGTGAACCAAAATCAGTTATTATGGATCTGCCAAAAGATTTATTATTGCCTATACCACAGGATGAAATAAATATTAATAATGGAATCATTAAACAAAATCAAGGATTCTAATGCAATGTCAATAAAAAATTACAGTTTACCCGTGCCACATGTCCAAAATAAAGGCGCATCTTTGCTACATTATTAATAGTGACGCGTTGCTAACGTGTTTTGAACAGAAAAACAGTTTCCTGTTTATAGAATTTATATAAATTATGTTGTAAATCAGATAATTAAAAAAAATGAAAAACCTGCTCGTAGTTTTTATTGCCTTTTGTTTTTTCTGCGTTGCCGAAGCACAAAAAATAATCATTGACAGAAACAAACCTGAACGGAAGGAATGGTTTCAATCTCTCGGGTTTGGCATGTTCATCCACTGGAGCGTTGATGTTCAAATCGGTGCGATAATTAGTCATAATGTCGCGGCTAGCTCCAGGGAATACCAGGAACGGTATTTTAATGAGCTTCCCAGGTATTTTGATCCAAAGAGCTTTGATCCTGAAGAATGGGCGAAACTCGCTAAACTGGCGGGTATGAAATACATGGTTTTTACTGCCAAGCATCACAATGGATTTTGCATGTGGAACACCGAGACAGTGGATTTCAAAATTACCAACACTCCATATGGTAAAGATATCATGAAGGAAATTATCGATGCTTTTCGAAAATACGATATATCCATCGGGTTGTACTTTTCACCGGATGATTTTTACTTAAATTATTTAGAGGGTATTCCTCCTGCCCGGGCACTACCGGAAGGAAATCCGGATAATAACAAGGAGATGTGGGAAGTAGAAAAGAAACAAATCCGGGAATTGCTAACCAATTATGGTAAAATAGACATTTTTTTCATTGATGAATACCTTGATTATGCTAATACATTAGTTGCCGATTATTGCTGGGAAATTGATCCGGATTTGGTTATAACCCGGGGTGGCATGGAGACTCCAGAGCAAGAAATTCCCGATAAACCCATACCCGGACCATGGGAGGCATGTTTTACTATAGGCAGGCACTGGGCTCACGTGCCAGGTGACAAGGTCAAAGACGGTCTGCAGATCATCAACATGCTAATAGAAACGCGTGCCAAAGGCGGCAACCTGCTATTAAACGTGAGCCCCGACAGCCATGGTAAAATTCCCTGGGAACAGGAAGCCCGGCTACGTGAAACAGCACTTTGGATGATGTCCAACCAGGAAGCCGTATATGAAATTGAACCATTTACGGTTATCAATGAGAAATTAAGTTCTAACTGGTGGTTTGAAGAACCTGAGCATTATATTTGGTTTACCCGGTCAAAAACCGGAAACACCGTCTATGCATTTGTTCCTTCCAAAAACTGGGGAATTGGCGGGTATAAAACATTCTTTATTCGCTCGTTGAAAGGTAATGACAAAACCAGTGTTTCAGTACTCGGTCAACATGATTCTGTAATGGAATATAAGTTAAAAACCTCACCAAAACCAATAATCTCTGTCGTAAAAGAAGGTATTTTTATCAATGTTATTCGAAGCCATCGTACCAATAAAGATTGGCACAATCCAGTAGTATTCAAGTTGGAAAATGTTGAGTACAACAAACTTATTGAAGAATTAGATTAATGAAATACAATAAAGGTTTCACCACTTCGATTTCGCTGGTGGTTGCACTCGGGGGGTTTTTACTTGGATTTGACAGTGCCGTGATTAGTGGCGCCATCCCTTTTATGACAGGATACTTTGGCCTAACGGAATTACAAACCGGGTGGACCGTAAGTTCTTTTATCGTTGGGGTAATAATCGGCAACGGTTTATCGGGCCCCATTAGCGATCATCTTGGCAGGAAAAAGGTATTGATTTATACATCGGTTTTCTTTGCCGTGTCTGCCGTTACTTCTGCCCTGGCACAAGAATTTTGGTTTTTAATCATTGCCCGGATGATTGGTGGCATTGGAGTGGGTGGTGCATTACTTATTGCCCCTGTTTACATCGCTGAAATTTCCCCGCCTGCCATTCGAGGGAAAATGGTATCGTTTAACCAATTGAATATTGTATTAGGTATTTCAGCAGCTTATTTCTCCAATTATTTCCTGTTAAACACCGGAGAAAACAACTGGAGGTGGATGCTTGGGATAGAAATCTTCCCGGCACTGCTCTATTTTATTTTTCTTCTTTTCGTGCCAAACAGCCCCCGTTGGTTGGTTCGTAAGAACAGAAATAAAGAAGCTTTCTCTACCTTATCAAGAATTGGTGACCAGGTTTACGCGAAAACCCAATTGGAAGAAATTAAAATTTCACTTCAAAAGGACGTGTCAGAAAAACTATGGCCTTTATTGAAAGGCCTGTTCAGCAAAAAAATGTCGTATATATTATTCCTTGCTTTGGCTATAAGCTTCTTGCAACAAATTACCGGTATCAATGCCGTTCTTTATTATGCACCCGTAATTTTTGAAAAAACTGGTATAGGTAAAGACGCCGCCTTCATGCAAGCTGCTATCGTGGGGCTTACCAATCTGGTTTTTACCATATTGGCCATGTCAATTATCGACAAGCTAGGACGGAAGCCCCTGCTAATAATTGGTAGCGCCGGATTAACCCTGTCATTGTTCACCCTTACTTATTTTTCTTACGCGGGCAAATTTTCAGGATACGGCGTATTAATTGCCGTTATGGTGTATGTTGCTTCTTTTGCCGTTTCTTTGGGACCCGTGTTATGGGTATTTCTGTCGGAAGTTTTCCCGAACAAATACAGGGGAATAGGCATTTCATTATCTGGCTTATGGGCATCGGTAGTAAGTTTTGGGGTGACATTCGTTTTTCCATGGGAAATCGAATTTTTAGGAAAAACGATAACTTTTGTCTCCTATGGCATTTTTGCCTTAATCACATTCCTGTTTGCAATTTTCCTGTTCCCGGAAACAAAGGGTGTTTCCCTGGAAGAACTGGAAAAAAAATTAGTTAAAGATAAAATCCCTGAATGATTGATTAATCTTAAATTCACAAATTTATGATTTTTGAAAACATTGAAATCGTTAAAGAAGCGTTTAAAAAATACTGGCAACTTGAAAACGAGCGCCCCCTGGTATCTGTAAATGCATACAAGGATAAAAAAGGATACTGGGAATACATGGAATTCGTGAAAAATGACAAGAGATACAAGGATCCTTTTCATCTGAAAGTCGACCCGGAAATAAAAATTAACCACCAGTTAGAAATATTCAGGCACAAGTATTTTGCAGGTGAAACATTGCCCATTTTAACCACGGCCATCGGACCGGGTATCGGTTCTGCTTTTCTTGGCTCTATAGTTGATTTAAGAGGTATTGATGAGCCAACCTGGTTTCATGAAAACATCAACGATCTGGAAAACTACCAGGTAAAATTCGACGAGTGGAATATCTGGTGGAATATCCAAAAATTAATCGTGGAATGTAGCGCGAAGGCTGCCAGGGAACATGGAATCCTTTCCGAGATTCCCGTGGATATTTTTCACGGCATTGATACCTTAATGTTGCTTCGAGGGAGCGAAAAACTGGCTACCGATTTGATTATATATCCCGACAAGATCAAATCCGTGAACGCGGAAATCCTGAAATTATGGAAATATTGGGTAACCGAGCTTTTAAAAATACAAGAACCCTATTTTGAAGGAAACAGTACCGCATGGCTGAACCTTTGGGGTCCAGGGAAAACATTTTGCCTGCAATCAGATTACATGACCATGATATCTACCGAGATGTACGAGGAGTTTATCCTGGAAGATGTAAAGTTCATGTGCAATCAACTCGACCATGTAATGTTCCATTTTGACGGGCCGGATGAAGTGGTAAGACACCTTGACTTTCTTTTACAAATACCCAACCTGCATGGCATTCAATGGAATCCGGAAACCAACTGCGAAAACATAAGACACCTGCCCACGCTAAAAAAAATACAGGAAGCCGGAAAATGCCTGATATTAAATATTGCAGCAAATGAAATCGAAACCCTGGTAAAAGAGCTTTCCCCGCGCGGATTGCTGTTGAATGTTGATCCTTTCGATGAGCCCTATGACACACCCGAAGAAGCTGATGAGATTGTTAGAAAAGTAAAAAGCTTGTGAGATAATTACCCAAAATGCTTTATACCGGCATCTCCCTGCCAATTTAAAGTAGAGGTTAAAAGTCCTGTTTTCCGCAACTAAAAACTCCAAACTGCTTTCATCATCGCGTAAACGTTCCCCCATGGGGTTTGGCCTGGACATATTGATCCGCGAACCATTATTTCTATTTCTATTTCAATTTCACGCTATGACTTTCTTTATAATCATCACGCGCTCTATTCATTGAAGCAGAATGCCGGGCAACCTTCACTCGCAATGAATCAAGAAAATCCGATTGTTGATACTCCTCAATCAAATTATTTTTTTCACCCGGGTCATCTTTAAGATGAAACAATTGTTCAAAATCCGGTGAACGGTTACTGAATTCCAGATGGGATTCATTATATGGATTTACACCATCAAACATCCGGATATACTTCCAATCCCCGACCCGGATTCCTTCACAAAATGGGTTGTCTCTTAGTGTAAACAAGCTCTCCAGAAATAATTCACTCCTCCAGGTTACTTTTGAACCATCCATTAAGGGGATCAGGCTATATCCATTCATTTCAGGAGGCGCATCAATTCCCGCGTAATCAAGAATGGTAACAGGTATATCGAGACTAGATACCAGTTTTTCAATTTTAATCCCTTTCAATTCCTCCGGTAAACGCGGATCATAAATGAAGCAGGGGATTTTCGATGTTAGGTCGTAAAGCAGTGCTTTACCTCCCATCCCGTATTCACCCATCAATAGGCCATGATCGCTGGCGAAGATTATAACTGTATTATCTGACATGCCTTTTTCGTCTAGCTTGTTCATTAATTCCCCAATCAATATATCAATCCCGGTAATTGTTTGGAAATACCGAACATGATGTTCCCGGACCGTGGATTTATTGTAATCGTATGCATATAACAGACTTCTTCCCGAATCCTGATGAAGTACCTCGCGGGGTATGTGCTCGTATGGATTCGTTGCAACACTCCCTGGAATATTCAAATCCATGTTTCGAAATAAGGTATCGTAAACAGGATGACCTTTAAGATCAGGATTCTCGTTTGCCGGGCGGCTCATCTCCTTCCAGCCGTCATATCCCGTGTACATGCTTGTCGTCTGACTTCCATGCGGAACATTTAAACTCACGGATAAACAAAAGGGCTGACCCGCAGGTACTGAATCGAGAAAATGATGGACCGCCTCACTCATAATGGGTGTAATTATATCATTTTCTGCTTCATGATAAGGTTTACACGAAGAGGAGTTAGATTCTTTGGGAAAAAAATTAGTCCATCCATCATGTCCATACCAATAATCAAACTTCTCATTTGCATTCCCCCGGAAAGTGTAGTATTCCACACCAAATTTTCCTACAAACCCCGTATAATATCCATTTCCCTTTAAAATAGCAGGGTAAGTTTTCGCCCATTGTTCTTCGGTTAGCTGGTAGGAAGAAGAAAATCCCACGCCATGAACACGCTCGTGCATACCCGTGAGTAACGACACGCGGCTGGGTGAACAAACCGGCTCTGCAATATAGGTATTACTAAACCATACACCGCTTTTTATAAGTTTATCCACGTTGGGAGTCTTAACAAAAGGGTGCCCCATGGCTCCAAAGGTGTTATCCCGTTGATCATCCGATAAGAGGAAAATGATATTAGGAGGCACATTAACCTCAACCTGGCAACCTTCCATTAATAATGTAGAACCTAAAAGAACCGGTATAATATAATTTTTATTCACAAAATTCCTCCTAGAAGGTGGTCATCAATTTATCATGGTTGGTTCTACTTGAAGTTTTTTCTGTATTCATCCTCATAAGTTCCGATCTGATCAAAAGGAATGGGTTCAAAGCCGGGAATTTCGTCAAATACAACAGAGTTTTCTTTTAAATTGAAATTTTGTTCTTCCATGTTCACGAACCCGGGATCATCATCGGTTCTAAAAATATAATCATTCCTGGTGAAAACTGCCGTGTCCAGATTATGCTTGCTAATGATAAAAGTTTCATCGACAATAACGTTTTTATAAAATTGGTTTTCATGTAAAAATACCGGCTCTCCTTCTTCTGTAAAAACAGCAAAGTCACCGTATTTTTCCTGCCAAACATCACTTTTCATATCAATATCCTTCAACATACGTTTTCCCCAAGAACCGGTAATCAGGTATCTATCATCAAATACTTTCTGGGGAATTCCAGCCAGGTAAGGATTTTCGATCCACAAAGTATGGGCTCCCTTGATAAAGATATTGTTCCTGATAACATTATCATTGCCACCATTAATTAAGATATCGCCAAAATCACCGCGAGAAGCTTTATAGAATATGTTACCTTCAACCAACACATCACTCGCGCCATCATCGAGGTGGATTGCACAGTTTTTATAACCGGGGACACCAAGGTTGGCAAAATAATTATGCCGCACGACATTGCCTCTTTCTGAAGGATTTCTTCCTATATACACGGCACCCATATCATGAACGTTCATAACCACGTTGTTTATATGGTTGTATTCAATGAGATGCTCATTACCAAATATTTCTATCGCCTGGTGAGGTGCATTAAATATGTGGTTATGCTGAATAATATTTCCCACTCCAAACAATTTAACACCGGGACAGTATGTTTTATTCCACCGGTTATAATCATGAATTTCACAATTGATAACGGAGTTTCCGGCAGGTTCAAGGGTTTTTCTGTCTCCCCCACTTAGCACGATGCCGCCGGTACCTAAATTGTAAAAATTGCAACTTTGAAAGCCATGGTTTTTCCCCGCGTTATTTTCAAAATCGCTGTTCCCGTAGTGGTGGGCTTTAAGGTTTCCAACAGTTCTGGATTTTAATATCCCGGTAAATTCATGTATTGGATAATCGGCACCGGAAACACCTTTCCCGAGCATGGCGCCAACAGTTCCGAAATTACGAATGTTACATCCCGAGAATTTTACATTTTCACCTGCCTCAATATATATTCCTATCCCCTTCCCGTATTCAATATCCATATTTTTGAAAAGTAAATTGGACGTGTTTTCTATGGCCATTAAAGGTTCTTCCAGGTATGATAAGGTAACACTGGCATTTTCAAAGTCTTCAACCGGGTAGTAATAGAGGATTCCTTTATCGGTATCAATATAATATTCGCCAGGCATATCAATTTCTTCAAGGATATTGTAAGCGTAATATCCAACAATTTTATCACCCCATTCTTTCGTGGTATCGGTTTTAACCATCCCGAACATATGCGCGTGTTTGAGATGAATTTTTTTGTTAACAGTATCAATTTTTTCTATGCCAAGGTTATCGTCAGCAAATCCTGCCATATAATAACCCCATAACCAGATTTCATCTGGCGAATTCCATAAGTGCGGTCGGTCGTAATCATACCCGATAATACCCGGTACAGCAGAAAAATCTTCATCTATTGCCCTGGAGCTTTCTCTATATACTTCGGAAACAGGCACCTTGCCTTCATTCGGGTAACGGGCAACAACCTGGGGGGCAGTGTTTACAAATAACTCCATGGGTGCAGGCAAAATAGCTATTGAAAAGCCATGTTGTTTAAATGTTCCGTAATCCGTGATCCCTTTTTCTTTCAGGTCAATTTGCAGCAATTTATCTTTTGCTTTTTCTTCAATTAAGATGTCCAGTACAGCCTTGTCTGTCACCGGTTTAAAGTCTTTGGGATCTAAAGCAATACCACCGTTTATGCTTACTTTTTCATTTTTATAGCTGGTATAGGTTATTGGATCATCGCTTGTACCCCCGTCTCTTTCATCAAATTCGATGGTCGTTGATGCCGGGTAGGTGCCTTCCATGATGTAAACCGTAACCGGTGTTTTGTACTCATCATTCTTTTCCTTTATTTCCCTGACAGCATCCCTGGCTGCTTCAATGGTAGCAAAGGGTTTGTCGGGTGTGCCGGGATTTTCATCGCTCCCGTTTGGCGAAACGTAAAAGGATGTTCCCTCTTGCCGGGTGCAGTTGGTTGCAAAAGTGATGATCAGGGCCAACATGGCCAGGGTACTAAAAAATGTAATCTTAAAAGCTTGTTTTTTCATTGTTGTTGTGTTTAAGAATATCTCGTAGGAATGAATCAATTTATACCTTTTCGTGCGAATCCTATCATGTTTATTAACAAAATGCCAACCATGTGGATACTCATGACCTTAATAAGCTTCGATGAGCGGGTCAGGTTTTGAATAAACCACTTTTCATAGGCAACACATACTTGCAAAGCAACTAATTTAACTGCAGAATAAATAGTCTGAACGATTCAATTTTTATAACCATTGGTTCAAATCAACCAGTATATATCCCTTTTAATCCACGTGCCTGTTAGCATTTATTTTTTAAAAGTCCATGATCTCGTAGATTTCCCCTGATTATTGAATTCTGTCTAATCGAAAATGGTAATGGAAAAATCCATGGTATAAGCTCTATTGGGTTGCAATTCAATTATGCCTTCTTTGAGGCGAAAATCTTTTTCTTTTCCCTTTACACCCGGGATACCATGCCAGGGTTCCACGCAAATGTATTTATCCTCCTCGGATTCAGCATAAGAAAAAATTCCAAGGTGAGGGAAGCCATCAATGCTTAACCTTACCTGTTTTGAATCTTTAGAGGAAAGAAGATCGATCCATTTGGATTTAAGGTTTTTCAAAATTACAGCATTTTCTTTGAATAATGATTTGCTCAGGGGTATTTCATCCTGGTTGTCAAGAAAAGGCTCTGTTTTGCCATTCATTAAAGGCCCTGTCATCAGATGCCTTGGAGCTGTCTCCTTTTGTTCAAATTTCAAATGGTAATCGGTAAAATTAAGGTTTTCATCCAAAGGACATGCAAACGTAGGATGCCCTCCCATGCAAAACCAAATAGGTTTATCATCCACGTTCGTAACCGTGTAAATCGTTTGAATACTGTTGTCTTTCAAAACATATGTAACTTCAAGAGTGAACTTGAAGGGATATACTTTAATGGTATCTTCATCAAAATCCAGGCTAAAACCCAATGAATCATGTTTTTTCCTGACAAAACGGAAATTTTTATGCATCGCGAACCCATGTAAACCAAGATGGTAAACGTTATCCCCTACCCGGTACTGATCATTTTCCACACTGGCAATTATAGGAAAAAGGACAGGAGATTTACCTTCCCAGCGTTCTGATTTTCCCTGCCACAAGTATTCAGTTCCGCTTTTTTTTGATATTATGCTGATCAATTCAGCCCCCCGCGAAGAGGCTGTAATTATTAACTGTTCATTTTCTATTTGATAGTTCATTATTCCGCAGGTTTAAATTTCTTAATCCTGATTCAATACACGGATATACCAGAACCGTTTAACCTGGCAAGCCCTTTGTTTGTTCCAATCCAGGTATCGCCATTTAAATCATTCAGCAGCGAAATAACAGAATCTCCCGGCAATCCATCCATTGATGTATAGCCGGTCCATTCGGTGCCGTTATACATGTTCAATCCTTTATTTGTCCCCGCGATAATTTCGCGACCCCCTGATATCGCCAATGAAAATACTTTTTGATTCTTCAGGAAATAATCGAAACTACCTGCAATAACGTGGGTATCAATACTGTTTTTGGTTAGACCTTTTGTTGAGCCGAACCATAAAGCGCCCTCGCTATCCAGAAGGCATGAAAAAACCGTATCGGTACTTAAATCGCCATTAAAGGGAGGTATAAGGTAAGAGGCGCCACTCTTGCCATCAATATCCTGCACGTAATAATGATAAAGATAATCGCCAAAAGTTCCAATATAATACTCTTCCGGTCCAAAAGTGAAAGATGATATGTTCTTTCTTAATATGGCAACATTCAGGTCATTTTTCCATTCATCCCCGGTATAATAGCAAACGCCCTCTGAAGTACCTACCCAAAGTTCATCTTTGGGACTTATACCCAACACGTTCACAATTTCACTGTTCATGCAGGTGTTACCCGGATCATGGGTTGCCACTATTTCGAGATTCATTCCCATACGCTTTACCTTTAACAGCCCTTTGTTGGTAGCGATCCAATAATACCCCTTGTATTTCGCTATATCATTTACCTGAACACTTCCTAACTCTGGTGTATAGTCATACCACAGGTTATTTTGAAAAATATACAGCCCATTTCCCGTACCAGCCCAGATTTCTCCCTCATCAGACAAGAATAAATCGTGGACAGCAGTCCCGGAAAAAGAAACATCAGAAGGCTTTTTCTCATCCTTACCGTTGTCTTCACAACTGAAGAGCATAAACAGAAATACAAGGAGCAGTAGCAACCTTGAAAAAATGAGTTTGTATATAGAATAGTATTCACGCATTAGTTTACCACTTGAATTTTTCTTGAAATCCTGAAATCTTTATTACCGCTTATATAATGAAAGCTACAAATAAATGCACCGCTTCCTAATTTTTCATTACCAATGTTATACGTTTCCTGAAAGATTCCTTTATCGACATATTTATTGTCGAGTACCAAAACTTCCTGGCCATTCAATGAAAAAAGTGAAATTCTAACCATGGCGTTTTCTTGCAACTGAAAGCGTATATTTACCTGATCAGATATTGGATTTGGAAAAATATCCACACCCTCCATCAGATGATCAACAGTTTCTATTGAAGTAGAAATAGAAGTAGTATCTTTTTCAAACTCATTATCACTTCCCTGCACCAATGAGGCTGGAACAGAAACTAAATGAATACCACCTTCCTCACCCAGGTTACCTGAATAGCGCTTATTAGAAACACCATCCCAGTGCTCGTGTACTCCAAGGCTTTCGAGAGCGGTACCATCATCCTCGGGATCATAGGTTATCCCGGCAGGCCAATTTTCCGGATCGGCAGCCTGGTGTAAATAATCTTGTGTTGCAATGTAAAGGGGGTAATCGCCACCATCTCTCAAATCGGAATGATTCAGGTACTCCTCGAAAAGAAAATCGAAACCAACCGATTCAATGGCAACCGGATCCTGTGAAATAAAGAGCGATGACATGAAGTCTCCATTAAAAGGTTCGATCTCCCAGGGATAAACTACCCCGTTCCAGTTATGCCCTGTCCAAATCGCGTCGACAAAATACAGTACCGTGTTTCCGCCCATGTACTGATTACCCATGTAATCAACAAGATGGCGGTAATTTCCCATCTCGTAATAACCATCGTTGGAGGGAAAACAATAGTGCAAATCTTTTCCCATCTGTTGGTGTTTGGGAGTTTGACCCGTTCCTAATACTGATCCCTGGTGATTTTTTGCACCCATGGATATCCCGGCAGCATCGTGAGACTTGAGGCAGGACATGTTAATAAAATAACTGGCCTCTTTATAAGCCTTCGGAATTACAGAAGAAAAATTGCCATCGCTGGTAAAAAATTCTTTGGTGCTTGTAACTTCAGTTAGTTGCCTGCCCTTCTCACCCTTGTTGTCTATATAATTTACATCAGGGAAAACAGTATGGCATTTATCCCAGTAAATATCCCTGAAAGTACGGAAAGGATCTCCCAGGGTAATGTCTTCTTCAGCTATACCCACCTCATTTACGAGCTGTTTTAATAGAGATAACACCAATTGAGGGGTAGCATCCATTTTATCATTGCTATTAAATTCCAAATAAGATGAATTCGTCAGGTTGATTTTTATGCATATTTTCTCACCCGCCGTGTATCCTTTATTGCTCCTTCCCTTCTTTTTGTTGTGATAAGTAAAAAGTGACTCCCAGGCATCAGCAACCGATTCTTCACCAGCTATTTTTTTAATGCCATCGTCCAGCATCCGGTCTACAACCGCCTGATCTGTATTTTTATCTTCGAACCAGAAATCACCTGATGTATTGGTACAATTTTCGTTGGTTGCATCGGCATCATAAACCCATACCACGCGCCCGTTGTATATACCATAACCATTTCCCACGGGCTCGTTTCTTGGATCCGTTAAACTGTTTACCCTGGGTACATCTGCATTAGCACTGGCAAAGCTTTTTACAAAATTAGAACCAATAAACAGGGTACCTGCTGCCAAACCTGCAATAAAGAAAGCAACAGCAAAGGGATATTTTGATTTTCTCCAGAAGAAAGAACCCTTTTTAAAGCTAAACACCGCGGTCAACAGACTGAATAACCATACAAGAAAGGCAGACATTACCGGTGCGGTAACCTGCATGCAAGGATATGTAACACGGCTGGGTTTTTGAATAATCCTTGAAAGGAACCAAATTGTTGAAAACACACCCGTAACCACGAAAGTTATTTTAAGAACAGTCTTCCTGGCAATAAGGTATGTATAACCTGTCTTAACTACTTTTAACAAATCCATATTGTTATTAATTTAAATTAAATTACCATTATTATAAATCTTTTTTTATTGCAATTTCATCCCACATCATTTCGATTTCCTCGAGTGTTTTTCCTTTCGTTTCCGGAACAAATTTTTTGGTCAGTATAAATTGGATTAGTCCCATTACCGCTAAGAACCCATACACGATGGTTCCACCATAATAATCAAGCATCCATGGAAATAGAAAAACTACAAGCCAGTTGAATGTCCAATTGGTAAGTACGGCAACAGACATTCCCACGCCTCTTGCCCGGTTGGGAAATATTTCTGAAATCAGGGTCCAGAAAACAGGACCGATACAACCCGTGAAAAAACTCAGGAAAAGGAACATGAGAACCAAAACCAAAATCCCGTTTATCTCCGGTTTAGAAAAAGCGTAAGATAACAGCACCATTGAGATAGCCATTCCGGCAGATCCGATGAGGTACAATTTTCTCCGGCCTAATCTGTCAATGAAGATAATGGCCACCCAGGTAAATATGAAATTTACAATACCTATCCCAATCGTATAAAACAATGCATCACCTACTTCGAGTCCAACTCTTGCAAGGATAGCGGGAGCGTAATCAATTACGGTGTTTATTCCTGTCATTTGCACGAAAACTGCTAAAAATAGACCCAGGAACAACACGCGGCGCAAACGGGGGTTAAATAATTGTTTAAAGCCAATAGTTTTTTGCTTGAGGCTTTCTTTAATTTCAGCTATCTCGTAATCAGCATTTTTTGTTCCACCTACTTTTTGTAAAATATCGTATGCCTGCTGCTGCATTCCCTTGTTATATAACCATCTTGGGCTTCTAGGCACGAAAAAGAGCAATATAAAAAACAAGATGGAAGGAACAGTTCCGCTGGCGAACATCCATCTCCAGTTATTCGGCCCGATATCATGAAGCAAATAGTTGATAATATAGGAGATCAATATACCGGTAACAATCGCTAACTGGTAAAGCACCACCATTCTTCCCCTGTATTTAGAAGGAGAAACCTCAGAGATGTACATGGGAGATAAAATTGAGGCAGCCCCTACAGCGAGTCCTCCAACCATTCTGACTAAAAAGAAATATACAAAATTATTGGCCAGCCCGGTTGCAAAACAAGAAACTGCAAAAAACAGGGAAGTTACAATTAACATCTTACGACGGCCGTAATAATCAGATAATTTACCGGCAAAAGCGGCACCAATAATACAACCTATCAACAAAGAACTTACCCCCCAACCAAGCATTAATTCGTTCAGGTTAAAATAATCTTTAATAAAAGGTACAGTCCCGGATATAATCGCGATATCGAAACCAAAAAGCAGACCACCCAGTGATGCTACTATGCTAATCATTAACAGCATCGATATGTTTGGTTTCACGTACATGTTCATATTATCCATTTTCTTTGTCAGTTAAAAAGTTTATTTAAAAATTTACTAATTTTTACTGTTCAAGTTTACCTTCCCATTTTTATCAATTGAAGTAATCGTTTTCTTACCGGGAACAAATATCGCAGTTGTGATCCAGGAACCAATTGATTCCCCCGGTTTCAGGAAACGGATTGTACCATTTTTTGCTTCTGCTTCAATGGTGTGGGTACCGGATGTTGAAGGCATTATGCAAAGAGTATATGCATCCCCGAAATGAGGATACCCTTTATCGCCGTTGGCATTTATCCATAGCAGGCAATGATCGAATACCGCTTCATCCCAGGCAAAACCAATTCCCAGGTTTAGTTTTTCATTTCGTACTCCCATCCAGTTTGATTTCAAATCAGATAGCCAGTATAAATCATTTACATCCGAACCAGGAGCGGGGAACCTGTCAAGCTCAATATCGCCGTTTTTACCTTTTACAGAAGGCCATGTACCTTTTATACCTTGTTCAACGCGTGCATTATTGAACTCGAAAAAAGTATCAATATCGGCCCCGGGAAAATCGATAACACAATCACCAGAAAGAAAAGGGTACCCGAGCAAAGGGTGATGCCCCCACTGGAAAGGAAAGCTTTCTTTTCCGGTATTGGTGACTATTTCTTCCATCGTCAATACCATTGATCCGGACAAGATCCTTACATTTTTTTCCAGGGTGAATGGTGTTTTTAATGTGCTTGCAGAAAATTTGACCACGATCTCCTCCGACTCATCTTTCATGATCTGGTAATTCCATTTCAGATTTTTGACTTCGTCATAAGGCTCAAAAGCAATTCCATTGTAATTACAGGCCAGTCCAACATTTGGAAATGCCTCGAACCACCCTCCATGATAAGTTTGGTTAAACTTGTCTGTCAATGAAATCCTGGAATTATCCAGGCTGCTCAACCCCTGCCGCGTCCGCCATAAAAACGAGACATCAAGCGGTTTATAGTTAATGTCTGCAATATCGCATCCATTATCGGGAAGGAACATCACCCTGAACTTCTCATTTTCAAGAAGCAGAACATTAGTTTCGCCCAGCCTGAAAGCCATGTAACGGCACCCGTGGTTTCTATCGCTGCAGCATTTCATCTTTATTACTCTCTCATCCTTTTATATAATACCCATCCAAATTATTTCCATACCAATCTCCTGTAGAAGTACTATCCAGATAATTTACCTGCATAACATGCCATTTATTTGGTTATCTTGTTAATCATGTTGACAAATTCCTCGTTCACTTTTTTAAACCTTTCATATTTGGGATTGTTCGTGGTATCCGGGGCAGGATACATTGCTTCCAGTATGGCAAGTTCTTCCCGTACCTTGTCCAACTCAGGATTTGAAACCGAATCATGTATTAATTGATAATCAATTTTACCTGAACTATTCATCTGGCAGTAAAAAAGTTCATCTTCACTGTTCAGAAAATAATCATCATACCTGTAGGCTGTTTTATAGTTTACATAAGAATACAACTTGTTCCTGACACGTACGGTGTCATTTTTTAACGAAGGAACAAAGCTAACACCATCAAGTTTTACTGAATCAGGAACACCTATCCCTGCCATTTCAGTAATAGAAGGAAAAATATCCGCTAACTGGGCAAAAGAATTAGTCATAATCCCTTTTTTGAATTTATCGGGACAATGAACGATAAGGGGAACCCTGATGCCATTTTCATGTTTCAGGAAACCCTTTCCCTTACCCGGGCTACCATTGTCTGTTGTGAAAATAATCACTGTATTTTTCGATAACTCAAGGCTGTCAAGATGATTCATTATCATGCCTACCAGGTGATCGAGATATTCAACGGCATACTGGTGGCCTACCGGTGTTTTCTTTCCGGTTTTGTTTCCCAGGGAATCCAGTTCAGGCACCGGGCCAAAGGTACTCCATCTTGTTTTTTCGCTAACCGGACTATACCACCAACTATGTGCCAATGTCATAGGATAATATGCCAGAAACGGGCCTTTCTTATTCTCCGATATGAATTTTTTAATAAACGAGGTAAAATAGTCAGGGCCATAATCCTCTTCCCCGGTGGGCCCGAGGTTGCCATTTTCAATAATGGCTGGTTGCCAAAAAGGACCCCTGCCGCCAATATCCCAATAGGGGCCACTTGCTCCCTTCACCCTATCATAATCTTCATACCCTGGGGGCAAAGAATCAGGAAGGCCCCAAAGGCAATATTCATCAAACCCATAATCTTCACGGAATGTTGACCAATCGGGGGTATCTTCAACTTGCCATTTACCGGCTATTGCAGTTTTATAGCCATTATCCCGGAGAAGCTTACTAAACATAAGTTCATTAGAGAGATGATAACCGGGGTCGCCAGGAATATTAAAGATATCATTTCCCATGGGTTTAAAATCATTCCCGTACCATCCCGTGCTGGTCGGGAACCTGCCCGTCATCAGTTGCACACGCGACGGCATACTAAGGGCAGTTGACCAGCAAACATTGAATAAAACCCCCGATTCAGCCATTTTATCTATATTAGGCGTGTTGTATTCAGTACTTCCATAACAACTAAAATCAACAGCAGATACATCGTCAGCCATTATAACAACAAAGTTTGGCTTTTCTGAACTAACGTTTTCATTTTTCTGATTACAACCGGTCATTAAAACAGCTATACCAGCTAAAGTAAAATTTAAATTAGATTTATTTTTCACACGAGTATGTATTAGTTAAAGTTGTGTTTTTTAAACAAGGGTGTTTCATAAGTCTATTTATTTAGCATACAATTTTAGTTTACTCCTTCTTCTATATTACCCCGGGAAAAAGTTTAAAAATTTTCAGTAAGCAATGTCTTTTGTTTACATAGGATTTACTGCAAATTTCTATTTAACCATTAAACAGCGGTGAACTGTTTTTACTTCACTGCTTATTTTTACTATATAGACACCGGGTGACAAAAACGCTGCTTCAGAAAAGGTAAAAGTATTTTCGCCTTTTGCTAAAGTTTCATCTCTCTGAAAACATATCCTGCCTTTAGAATCGTATAAAGCAAATGTAATGTTACCTTTCCAGGTGTTATTTAATTGAACGGAAAAAGTATTGTCTCCTGCAGGGTTGGGATATAATAAAACCCCTTTAGCTTGATTATCCAAACCTTTTATTCCCGAAACAGGAGAAAAGGTGGCCGTAATAACCCGATCCTGTTTCATGTTAATAACCTTCGGTGTCACATTACCAGAGGCATCGCCACTCCATCCGGAGAACGCGTAACCATCATCGGGGAAGGCGGTTAAAGTTACCCGAGTCCCCTCGTTATATTCTCCACCGGGGGGGTCCAGTTCTACTGTACCATTATCAGCGATTATTGTAAGCGTGTATACAGGTTTTGGTTTATAGTGAAAAAAGCCGTTACAATCCAGGAATTCTGTATTATCAGTTGTGCATGAAGATATTACATCTTCTGTTTGATATTCTTTACCGTCAATTACGATTTTGTCTATTCTCAGTTCTTTCCCGGATTCATAATTGGTAAACCATAACTTCACCATCTCCGGGGATACAATATTTTTAACAGTAGCTTCCAGTATTTCAAATTCTCCGGTTTCGGTATTCCCGCCCACATTCTCAAATACAGCGACAGGATTATCACGGATCATCAGTGTAATACCCTCGGTACCTGTTTTACCTGCAGCGTGAATTTGAATTGATACCTTGTCGGTTGTGTCAAGTGAAGATCCTGCCTCAAAGGGAGCAATGCCGAACTCATAAGCCCCAATATCCATGGTTCCTGTCACGGGATCGTTGAATGGAGGAATCGTAACACCTTCCAGGATAACTGTATCCATGGGTTCTCCGGCATCAATGGCCGGGGAAGCGGGTTGAAGCTGAAAATTATCGGGGTAGCCCATCAGGAGGGGATCTTCAGCCATGAGATTATGTGATTTTTCGATTTCATTAAAGGTAGTACCATCATTCCAGAACTTGTAATTTCCGGCAGCAGGCGGTGAATAAACCCATCCGATATTGTTTTTAAGAATAACACCCTCTTTCCCGCCCGAACAAACGAAATTGAAGGGACCATTAACAAATTTATCATTGTTGGTGCAAACAGCAGTATTATTATAAACCACGTAATTGTTTACACCTTCATCCTTGTAACTGTGCGTGAACTGAAAAGTGGCCCACACGTTATAAATTACATTATGATGGTAAATATAGTTCTTCCCCCAATCGGGATAAATACCTGAAACGATATAGCCTTTTCCATCATGAATGATATTATGATCAATGCGAAGGAATCCACCATCGCTACCCATGTATATTCCTCCTCCATCCTGATCCTGCAGCATGAAATCAGAGATCTCATTGTGATGGATCCGGGCAACAATGTTGGAAGGATCTGAATTTCTTATGCCCAGCCGTATACCCGAACGGCCGGTTCTTCTGATGGTGTTGTATGATACTATACAATCGGTGGCTTTAGATCCAGGTTGACCAATGGCGCCATATCCACAAGCCGCGTAATTAATGTCTTCAATCAGGTTATTATGAACCAGGTGATCGTTTCCTAATAAACTAACAGCATTAGCAAAACTATATCTTATTACACTATTCTGTAAAACATGGTTCTCCCCGCTCAAGACAATCCCGCTATGGCTTCCGTACTGAAAGAAAAAATGACCGCTCACATCGGTTGAATGGGAAGGGTACAGGCAATGAATGCCATCAATGGTAATATGATGGCTTTCGGCGGTTGAGCCTGGACCACGCCAGGGATACTTAGGGGTTCCATCTTCCGTGTAACCCTGGCCGTCGCCTCCTGAAACATCATCGGTGGTAATGTTACAGGCAAATATATGAAACCCATGTATCTCAATATAACTCTTTTCTGTTAGATTGAATCCGTAATCCCTGGCTTTGGCTTCTATAACATGATTTGTTGGATCAGCGTTATCAGGCAGCCACAGGTATAGCCATTCGTTTTCCTTGTCGTGATACCATTCACCTGCTGTATCGAGTAAAGATAGCAAATTATAAAAATAGTACCTTGATTGCGGATGATATACATTCTGTTCAAAGTCTTTACCGGATCCGCTGAACGATTCGAAAGTAAATTGCGTCCCTGAAACATCGGTTACCGTTCCGGTAAATGTCCATGACCACCCACCATTGTTGGGTTGCATGTAAATTTCGGCACCCACGTAATCACCTTCCGGCAAATCGTCATCCTTCATAACCCCTGTTGTAAGGTTTGTAACCGAGTCTTTCTCTTTGCTAATGAAACTATTTGTTACAGCCTTCACCGGGTAGCTTGGTTCCAAACCCATGTTGGGCCACCGGGCCAAGTTCATCATTTTCCCGTTAAAGAACACCTGATCGGTCATGTTCACGGAACTAACAAAGAAATCCGATGGCATCGGGGCCTTGTAGATATGCCCCTCGTGCAACTCCCAGCCGGTTATAACATCAGCGCCGGAAACCGTTACCTTTTCATTTTCATAAGGCATGTAAACAATAAGATTACCGGCAGTTCCTGAATTAACAGGGGTAATGGTTTCACGGTAAATTCCCCCGTGAACGAAAACAGTATCGCCTGCAACCGCTACTGTCGCGGCTTTTGATATTGTAAGAAAGGGAGCCTGTTCCGTTCCCGGATTAAGATCTGAGGCACCCGGGACATTTTGCGCCACGTGATAGTTCCCGGCACTTACATTACCAAGTAATATTAAGTTCAGAAAGATCGTGATAAAAGACAAATTTCTTTCAATCATAATAGATTTTTTTTAAAATTATAAACTATCCCTGTATCTCATCATTAACAATTGGAACGGGTTTGAAGGGATAATTATGCCTGAATAACGATGTATTCCCTTGCATGCATAAAGATGGTATAAAACAAATAAACCACGTATCAATATTGGGTCAGAGTATATAAGTATTTATTCAAACAGTCTATTATCTGTCGGGAATGTCCGAAACCTGCATTGTTGCAAATATTTTAAATCCTCATATCCGCAAGTTGGTGAATTCTTCGGTTTAAAATGGAAAAAAGCCTTCCACGAATAGTGAAAGGCCTTTTCCTGGTAATTATTCTATTTCAAGTAGCTTATTGAATAACTACTTTTTGCGTTCTCATTAATTTCCCATTCTTGTATAGGTTTACAAAATATAAACCATTATCAAGAGCGGAAACATCAACTACGTTATTAAAAATATTTCTTTTAAAAACTTCTTTACCGATAACAGAATAAATGCTTACATGATCAACATCACCCATGATGTTCATTTCACCAACCACCGGGTTTGGGTAAACGCGGTAAGCATTTTGCCGTGCAGGACTGTTAATCCCTACAACAGCGTCAGGGTCTAATACTTCATCACTTAAGGTAGCAACACCTGCCTCAGAGAAATCTCCGGTCCACAGGTGAATTGTTGAGGACCAGTAATTGTTAGTGGCACCAGAACTTTCTCCCTCATCATTATCACCAACATTTACATCAAATTTAAAGGTATAACCAGTTACAGGGTCAATGGGATCTTCATTGTTGTCGTTGAACTGACCCCAGGCCATGTAACCTTCGGTAACCCATGTTCCGGCATCCTCGTCAATAATAGTCACAGCGTCGTTTCTAGTGGAATCAGGCAGATAGCCTCCTGTAGCAGGTTCGTTATTTAATCTGAAAGCTACCTGAAAAAAGCCGTTTGGGCGGTCATCAAAAATATCGGTTCCGGTGGCCTCACCATCGCCAAACTGGAAATAAAACTCAATACCATCTGCCCACCAATTGTCTACAGGATAAATATCAAAATCGTTAGTGGTTACCAGAAAGAAGATCGCGGTATCATTCCAGGCCACTTTAAAAGAGGAAGAAAAATCATACTCATCTTCAGGTGCTTCTCCCAGATGATTTTCTACTTTATACTCTTCAGCATTTTCCCAGGTTTTTTCGTCTCCGATACCATCAATGGTTATGCCCATGGGTTGTTTCTTAATGGTAATGGTTTCCTGGGCATTCAACCCGGAAACAAACAAGATCATTGCAAACATAATTGTAAAAAGGTAACACTTTTTCATAATCATAAAATTTTAATTAAACAATACTAATTAACTTGGGTTTATAACGAAACCCTCGCATGCAAATATAGCTCAATACCTAAAAGGCGTATCGTATTATTAATTCACATAATAGTACTATTGATTCATTTATTTACTCAACAACAGTAATAGTACCTGTTTTAGTAGCTATTTCCATAATTTCAGCCCCCGCGTTCGCATTTACTGACACGAAAGTAAATGTATACGTTCCGGAAGTTGCGTATGAATACTTGGCTGTTCCATCATCGCCAATTTTTATCCCCTGGTGATTGATGGTGGGGGATGGGGTATAAACGCGAATGATAGTATCACGGGAATACACGATATCCCCGGGCCAAAAAGAGTTAAAGTCAGCTTCATTATCAGAAACAATGGTAAATTCTTCATTTACATTTACCTGGTATGGTTCCTGCATAACAACAGTTCCTTCGTTTGGGTCTGTAATCTCAAAATGAAAATCGGCAGATGGTTTTTCAACTTTCTCTTCACATCCCGCGAAAAATAATATACCAAATACCAGTCCAATTCTAATAATTCTTGTTTTCATCATGATAAAATTAATTTTAAATGATATGATGCCTGCCTGTTAGCAGACAGGGAACATCCATGTGGTTCATTGTATCAATCATTTGTTTAACTTCGTTGAACTCGCAAGCTCGGTTGTTTTTTCTAAACATGGATGTTTCACTGTTTATATTATAATTATTAATGATCATATTTTTACCTGCCAAATTTAATAGCCGGGATTTTGCACCAATACACCATTGGTTAACTCGATCTCTCCTTTAGGTATGGGTGCAACCAGGTGCTTGGGTAACTCAAAGGAAATATCGAGACCACTCCTGGGGGATTCAGAGAAAACCGCGGGAACATTGGTTGTTAACGAGTAATCCGGACCTGGTATTTTATACGCGCTTTCGATGATTTGTTTTATATCATAACCATGTGTGCCGTGCCATCTTGCCAAATCAAAAAATCTTTCGCCCTCGCATCCCAGTTCGACACGCCGCTCATTTCTTATTATGTCTCTTAGTTGTGCCTGGTCTGTCGTGGTCACATCTGCAGGTACTCCATCTATTTTATCATCTTCATGATCGTATGCAGCTACAGTATTTCTGGCTCTTTCTCTCACGCTGTTCAACCACGAGAGGGCATCGGTAGTTTCACCAATTTCATTGGCAGCCTCGGCCCCAATCAATAACAAATCGGCGTACCTGTAAAGTTTAAGATTAGAGAAAGACTTATCGCTATTGAAATGCTGATCGATGGTTGTTTTCCTGTAGTAGTACCCGGTACGACTGGCAGCGAAGCATATTTCATGTTTTAAGCCATCTGATGATAAACCGGTGGTTGAATCCCCCTGCATCCAAACGGTCCAGTGGAGCCTGGGATCTCCCTCCTCAAAGGCATTGACGAAATCTTGTGTTGGTGTATTAAATCCCCACCCCCTGTTACCATCAATGGGTTGATAGTCACGGCTGCCCAGGGTATAGATATATCTTGGCCTAAACATGGTAGCCCACCAGTGATGGTGCAACCTTTGCACTCCAAAGTTGGGATACCCGATTTCAAAAACCGATTCACTTGTAAATTTATTTTCCTGTTTCCACAGTTCACTATAATCGTTGAGGAGCTGAAATTCACCGGACGAAATAACAGTTTTCGCGGCATTATAGGCAGATTGGAAATGTTCCATGGCGTTAGCTTTATCAACGGAAGCAAGATACATGTATGTCTTGGCCAGAAAAGAATAAGCTGTCCCGATTGAGACCTGTCCTTGCAATTCGTCAGGTATTTCCTGTTTACTCTTCAAGTCACCGGATGAAATAGCATTGTTCAAATCCTTAATTGCCTGCTTATATACATCTTCTACCGGGTCGCGGGGAACATTTTCAATTACACCTGCTTTTAATAAAAGAGGAACATCTCCAAATGTCCTGGCTAACATAAAATACCCCAAAGCTCTCAATACATGCGCCTGCGCGATAAAATTGGAAATTTCAGGTTCACTTGAAGGATTTTTCTCAATCGTGAAGTGAGCGTTATCAATAACAACGTTACAGTACCTTATTGACAGGTAGCATTGATTCCATATTTCTTTTAACACTATATTATCAGAGAATAAGCGGTATTCATTAATTTCGTGTCTAGGAGACACTTCATTAAACTCTCCCCCGGCCCAGGCATCATCGCTTCTGATACTGCCAAAAACAATATGTCCTACGGGAAAGTGTGCTCCTCCGGAGGGACTTGCAAAATACTCTGCATATGCAGAATAGGCCTGATTCAGGAGGTGATTCATACCTTCCACGGATTCATATGTAGTAACATCTGTTTGCTCTCCCGGTTGTGTTGGAATATCCAGTAAATCATCGTTACATCCCGTGAAAATAAAAGCTGACACCCCTGTCATTAATAAAAAGATGACACATGTTTGATTTTTCAGGAATAATAATATTTTTTTCATAATATGCTATTATTTTTACTTTAAAAACTTATATCCAAACCGAATAAAAAAGTCCTTGGTTGCGGGTAAACCGCGTTATCGATACCAAATGCCAATGGGTTGGAATCCCAGGCTGTTGAAACACCAATCTCAGGATTATAGCCACTGTACTTTGTAAAGGTAAATAAATTCTGAGCTGTAAAATATACTCTCATATCAGATAAGCCAATTCCACGCAATAAATCAGAAAAGCTATAGGACAAGCTTGCTGATTTTACCCGTAAATAGGAACCATCTTCAAGGAAGTAAGTAGAATTCCGGTCGTTGTTATTATTATCCCTGCCGAGCCTTGGTACATCCGTGTCCGTGATCACACTTCCATCATCAAGTATCCTCCCATAATAATTGAGCAAGTCGGTACTAACATTGGTGTTTACATTAAGATTGTAAAGGGCTTTACTTTTAACATTGTTATACACGGAATTACCGTAAATTCCCTGGGTTAGAATATTTAAATCAAAATTCCTGTATGAAAGACCCAAGGACAACCCATAAGAAAAATCCGGCAAAGCGTATCCAATTACGTGCTGGTCATCATCGTCAATAACACCGTCCTTGTTCAGGTCTTTAAATTTAATATCACCTACTCCCGTTCTTCTAAGTTGTTCAGGACTGTTTTGTATCTCTTCTTCTGATTCAAATATTCCCTCGTGAACCCAGCCCCAGAATGCTCCTATTGGTTTCCCTTCAATCATCCTCACCGGGGGTTCTGTACCAGAGGTTAATGGCGCTCCTCCTTCCAGGGAGACAACCTCATTTTTAACCGTTGAAAAATTCCCACCGATCTCGTAATCCAAATCACCTAATTTATTACGGTAACTCAATGTAAGATCAAGTCCTTTATTATTCACCTCACCGGCATTCCCGATATAATTACCGTAAGTAACTGCAAACATATCGGCCAATGGTACATCGAGCAGTAAATCAGTTGTAGTTTTATCGTATACATCAATTGTTGCCAATAAGCGGTTGTCCCACATTGACAAATCAAGTCCAATGTTTATTGTCGTGGTAGTTTCCCAGCCCACGTTCTGATTTGCCACGCCCAATATAAACAAAGCAGGATACTCGGTAACCTGGGGAGTTCCAAAATAGGTAACCGGCCCAGGCAGCCCGGCGTCCGGTTGATAAGATGCAGTAGTATTATAACCAAAAGGAACGATATTCTGATTACCTGTTTTTCCCCAGCCCGTTCTTACTTTTAATTGAGAGATATTACCGAACCGTTCCATGAAGTCTTCTTCTGATATTTTCCAGGCTAATGAAGCTGCAGGGAAAGTACCCCATCTTTTTTCAGAACCAAACCTGGAAGAGCCATCATGACGGATACTCCCGGTAAAGAGGTATTTATCCATGAAACTGTAATTGATTCTTCCAAACATGGAGCGAAGCGCCCAGGGCAGGGGATTTCCACCTAGTTGTATAATATCATTAACAGAAGCTCTCGCGGAATGATAGAGCATATTCTCATCTTTCGTGGGTAAATAAGAAGTACCAACTTCCCTGCTTTTTACTTCTTCCTGCTGGGTAACTCCCGTCATTAGATTGAACACATGGTTATTTCCCAGGTTAAAAGAATAATTAACTGTTGATTCAACCAGGTAATTATACCAGTCTTCATGTTCCGTGGTCAGCAGGGTATTGTTATTTGCATCATTAGGTCCCACGAAGTATTCCGGCCAAACTTCTTTCCTGTACCCCCAGGATCTGTCAATACCACCATTAATTTTAAATACCAGGTTCTTGATAAATTCCATTTCAGCAAAAGCATTTCCCTGGATCCTGTTTGTAGTATAATGGTAAAACTTACGTTCCAGTATCCCCACGGGATTGGAAATAGTAGAAGTTACCTCAAGATACTCATGCTCGGTTTCAGGATCATAAATATTTTCGGTAGGATCTGCCTGAAAAGCTGCGGCTATAGGACTTCCAACAATGCCACTTGCACCAAGTCCCTGCTCATTCTGCCGCTTTCTAAAAAAATGTGTAAGGGTTAAGTTCTCTCCAATTTTCAACCATCTGTTTACTTTATGCTCAGAATTGACACGGAATGAATTTCTAATGTAACTTGATTCCTTTATAATTCCTTCCTGTGAAAACCTGTTAAAACTGGTATAGTAATTGCTGTTCTCATTCCCTCCTGAAACGCTCAACTGAGAATTATACATGGGTGCTCTCCTGAAAATCTCATCCTGCCAGTCGGTGGTTTGCAAATAGGGTATTGAATCCGGATTGAATAATTCTCCATTTATTTCATTATACAGGGTTGCAAATTGTTGTGCATTTAAAACATCAAGTTTTTTGGGCAATTCCTGCGATCCATAATATGAATTAAACGAGACAACCGGTTTTCCAGCTTTCCCTTTTTTGGTGGTGATAATAATTACACCATTAGCCCCCCGGGTACCATAAATAGCAGCAGCCGAAGCATCCTTGAGAATTTGAATTGATTCTATATCAGAGGGGTTCAGGAAGTTGATCCCACTCGGGTTGTCATTTTTCCCGAAAGTAGCATCTTTAATGGGCATCCCATCTACAATATACAATGGATCCGCATTGTTCGGTGTACCTACTCCCCTTATCCTTATTGACATTGGCGAACCAGGCGCACCTGTACTGGAGGCAACAAATACCCCGGAAGCTTTTCCCTGGAGTACTTCCTCTGAACTTAAAATCGGTCTCCTGTTTATTTCTTCCGTGTTAACTACTTCAACCGAACCAGTGAGATCTCCTTTCTTAACGGAGCCATAACCAATAACAACAATTTCATCGATCTCCTGCAAATCCGGAATCAGGCTCAGGTTAATTTCTTTTTGGTTATTAACAGGTATTTCTTCTGATAAATACCCTACGAAAGAAAAAACGAGAATTGCATCAGGGCCGGACACGTTTATGGTATAGGTGCCATCCAAATCTGTAACCGTCCCTGTAGTTGTTCCTTTTTCAATAACGTTGACTCCAATCAATGGTTCACCATTTTCATCCACGACATTACCAGAAATCGTGAATTTGTTCTGGCTGTAAACGTTAATAAAAAGAAAAAAACCAGTTAATAAAAACAATATTCTACGCATGTGTTTAAAAAGTTTGAGTTTTCAAATGATCTAAAAAAACCTTGTTATTTACTATTACAAACATATCAAATCATTTTCGATGATTCTGGTAATATAGTTTCAATTTCTGATACTTGATATTCAACATGGCTCTTCATAAGGTTTTCCAGGCCATCATAGGTGGTAAATCCATTCTTGTTGTAAGAGTAATCCGGTGCTGATGCCCAATATTTTTGTCATGATTCATTTTCCAATAAATACGCGGTGTTCATTAAAATCAGCCATGTAAGTGTTCTCACCATCTACATATCCAAGGCGGAACAAGAATACCTCCTCATCCTCCGTTGATAAAAGTAATCCCATGCATCACATCGGGAAAATAATACCCGATCATAAATTTGTTGTTGTCTTTTTGGGTACAACCAAAGATTGCAAACAGAACAACGAGGAAATAAATCCCTTTTTCATATGTTTAAAAATGCGATTAAGATAATTATTTGCCACTCCTTTTTAATCATTGATCGTGTGTGCCTCAAGAATACATCAGACATGGTCTGTTTCATTTTTCTAAGTTGAAATTAATCGTATTCTGTAAAGCATCAACGTTGATGCTTCTGTTTAAATTTTATTTGTTTTTGGTTTCCAGTATTTTTAACACATTTTCTGCTGCCAGGGGTAATTTATATTTTTTTATACTTGCTATTTGTTTAAGCTCTGGCTTTAGCTTTTCGGCTAAATATAAATTATAGGTTAAGTCATTAATTGCCAGCATTTTATTATAATGTAGGATGTCTGATTCCGGTTGTTCTTCGCGTTTCATCCGAAGGAGTTTTCGGTAAATGGCCAATGATTCTGTATTATTTCCCATTTCGCTTAGCGCCCATGCCAAAGATACCTGAACCGCATGGGAGGGGTCATTTTTTAAAGCTATAAGCTTTGGTAAATATGCTTTATCATTTGCTCCCAAACGTCCTATACCCCTGATAGCCCAATATCTTACCGAGGGTATGGTGTCGGTTAAAGCCGCTATCAGTATATCAATATTTTTTTTTGGATACAACGACTGATTTGCCGTAGTTTGAATGCGCTTATAGTATGATTTATTTTGCAGGATAAAGTCGGTGACCGGCATATTATAAGCAGCTTGTACGGCATACAATTCTCCTTCGGGCATTAAACAAACATCGGCAATACTATCCTGCCAGTCCATCAAAGCGCTGCGCAATTCTTTAAGTTTATCTGCATGGTTTGGTTTATCTGCAAGGTTCACCACTTCGTCGGGATCCGTTTTGGTATCGTATAATTCTTCGATGGGTTTATTAGGTAAAAACCAGTCATGTGCAAAACCGCTTAATTCGTCTGCCTTTTGTAAACGGTACATTTCTTTCATCATGCGCATGTTAAACCGGTATGCTATGTACTTAAACCCCGGGTATTCCGGATAATAATTCCTGACATACCTATAACGGCCATCAGTTACCGAACGCAACAGGTCATTCGATTCGTCCATTCGGTTGGCAGCGCCAAAGCTGTATTTTCGGGGTTCCTCTTTTTCTTTCCCGGCAATAGCCTTCCCGTGCATTTGCGGTGGCTTGGGTAAACCAATTAACGAGAGCATGGTTGGGCCTAAATCCATTAAACTCACGAGTTCTTTATCGCGAGTGCCGGCAAGACTTTTATTTGGGAACCGGATAATAAATGGAACTTTCAAACCCGTATTTGTTGCCTCTCTTTTTTGCCTGGGAAGCACTCCCCCATGATCACTCCAGAACACCACGATAGTACTATCCAATATTCCCTGGTCTTCTAACATTCGCAACTTTTGACCCACGTATAAATCCATAAGTTCGATGTTGGCATACTTACGGGCTATATCTTTTTTAATAATATCATTATCTTGTGGGTAGTACAATGGAACCCTCACTGAATCAGGTTCAACAGTAAGATGCTCCCAGGCATTGCCCCAAATTTGCGATTCGTGGCATGCCAAAATATTATATACGGCGAAAAATGGTTGGTTTTTATCCTTCCGGTGATGATAATGCGCGGTAAACCCCGATTCATCCCAGGCCTCTTCGGGGGTGGTAAAGTTGTAATCTTCCTTGGGATTGTTGGTGCAGTAATATCCGGCCTCCCGCATGTAAGCTGTAAAAGACCTTGTTTCTTCAGGTATGTCGATGCCATAAGTGCGCATATTGGCCGTTCCAATATGAGTTGGGTACATACCTGTAATTATAGAAGATCTGCTGGGAGCGCAAACCCCAAAAGTGGAGTACGCATTTTCAAAAACTACTCCCTCGCTTGCTAAACGGTCAATGTTGGGTGTTTTAACAGTGGAATCGCCATAACAGACTAAATTGCAGCTAATATCTTCAACGCTAATCCATAAAATATTGGGCTGGTAGCCAAATTGCACTTCACTTAAGTCATTGATTGTTTGTTGTCCATAACTTTGTATACCGGTTAACACAGAAAAAGCCAATAAATAGTTTGTTTTTTTTATATACATGTTTGATTTAGTTTATTTATGAACATTATTTACCTGAAACAATTTCAAAATTTATTGACTTTGCTAGTTTTTCATAATCTACCTGTTGTACCTGTTTTTCAGCATCAATAGCCAAGGTTGCTGCTGCCCCGGCCGCCTCGCCCATCATCATGAAAACGGGTTCCATACGGATGGAACCGTATGCAATATGTGAGGCAGACATGCACACAGGAACCAACAGGTTGGTGCATTCTTCTTTTTTGGGTGTTATCGAACGGTATGAAACGGGATAGGCACGGATTTCATCTTTTCCTTTCCATACCTGCACGTCTCCTTCATTTTTCACCATTCCGTTCACTACAATACGCTGGGTGTTATGTGAATCCATTCCGTATGAAGCAATGGCCACACCGTCATCAACAATTGAATCCCTTCGCCAATTATGTTCCGTCATAACATACTCGCCGATCATCCGGCGTGCTTCGCGAACGTATAATTGAAACGGCCACCCGCCATTGTCTGTGAATTCATCCTTGCAATAGCCATATTCCAACATCTCATTTCTAATATGTTCAGGAATCCGTTCGCTATGCCCTATGTAATAAAACAATCCCTTTTGATAGTCTTCATGGGCTTTTTTTATTTCCTCGCGCGTTTCATAATCAGCTTCCGGGTAGTCCCAGTTCCCACCTATAAAGTCGGTGGAGAATCCTCCATAATTATTCACATCGGTTTTACCATTGGGCATCCCGTCAATAATAAGAAGCGCAAATTGGCCCTTAAAAGGGGGGACTGATAAAGTAGTCCATTCCTTACGTTCTCCTATGCGTGCTAATAATTCATACCTGGCAGGATCATAATTATCGGGTTTTGTGATGGGGATTTTATTTGACTCTGCTTTGGTGATACAAACCCTGAAGTTATAGGCCTGTATATTTTTATCTCCTGCTCCCTGTTCAGCAAGAAACCCACCTTCCGTGATTCCGTAAACATATCCACTGGTTGAATCTCCGGGAACAACATAAGGCGATATGCTGTCGGGGAATTGATGCACGCCATGCGTATCTAACTGAAAGCCATTATATTTTTCATTATACTTAGCATTATCTTCTCTTCCAATCGTATAAGAAACTCCTGCCCTGGCCATCAAATCGCCTTCATAAGAACAATCGATAAAAGCTTTGGCTGATATTTCCTTGTTGGTTTTTTCAGACGGGTGGAGGGAATTTTCAACGACAATGCTTTTGATTCGCCGTCCTTCTTTTTTCACCTCCATTACCCGGTGGAATAACAGGGTATCAAACCCGGCTTCTGCTACCATTTTATTGAATTCCTTTTCTGCCACATGCGGTTCGAATTTGAGTTTGGCTTTGCCTTCTTCCCCATAATGTTTAGCTATGCTTTTATAAAAGGAAAGGGTAATCCCGGTAAGTGCCGAATTGTCCCCAATGTCGGTCATGCCTAATCCCGAGGCAGTCATGCCCCCCAAATGTTTTGCCGGTTCAATCAGGAGCACTTTTTTGCCCATTTCCGCCGCTTTATACGCGGCAACTACACCGGCAGAAGTTCCACCATACACGCATACGTCATAGTTGTGTTTATCCTTTGTTGCACAAGATGAAACTATAAAAAAGAAAACAATGATCGTGTAAAAAGAATTTTTCATAAATTGATTATTTTTGAAGTTTAAGTTACCCCTGGAGCGGTTTAACTGCAAGTTAAGTAACCGTCTAAAAATATATAAAATTTCCATTATAATATATAAGCTTATAATCAAAAAGTAAAAATATTGATTCATTTTTAATAAGCTCCGATGAATTATTTCACTTAATCAGAATGCTGAGTGATGCCACACATTTGAGATTGCAGAAGGAATATCACTTTATTCAGGACATGTGGCACAGATAAACCGACATTTTTTTATTGACATGACATTAGTTATGATTGTTTTAAATTTTTGTCGGGAAAAAAAGGAAAGCCAGCAACCCTCAAAAAGTAGGACTCATGGAACGATATACACCATATTTTTTCACTGAATTAATAGTTATACAATCAGAATAGATATGTCTACGTGTTCATGATAATTTCATGTATTTTGCCTGTAAAAACTTTGATTATTATGGCTTCAAAATTAGGCATTTATACCAATCTTCCCGTTTTAGCATCAATCTGCGTGTTATTCCCCTCATGTAAACAAGAGAATGCAGGAAATAGGCCGAACGTGATAATAGTATTAACAGATGATCAGGGTTATGGAGATATTTCAGCACATGGCAATCCGGTAATCTATACGCCTAACCTGGATAAATTACATGATGAATCAACTCGTTTCACGAATTTCCATGTTGATCCTACCAGCGCTCCTTCCAGGGCTGCCTTACTAACTGGCAAGTATGCCCGCCATGTTAACGTATGGCATACAATCATGGGAGGCAATTTCCTTCCTGAAGAAGAGATTACCCTGGCCGAAGTATTTAAAAGTGCCGGATATAACACGGCTATTTTTGGGAAATGGCATCTGGGTGGGAGCTACCCTTTCAGACCAATTGACCAGGGTTTCGATACATGGATAGGACAAGGTAATGGTGGTACTGGCACCACAGACGATTACTGGTATAACGACAGGGTTAATGACATGTACCTGGTAAAAGAAGAATGGCAGGCAATAAGTGGCTATGGACCAGACATATTTTTCAGCAAGGCCCATGATTTTATAAAAACCCGGAAAAAGGAAACCCCTTTTTTTATATACCTTTCAACCTACGTGCCGCATAACCCGCTAACCCTGCCCGACACAACCTGGGTTGAAAAGTACAGGGATAAAGTAGCTTTTAAAACAGCCTATTATTATGCCAGCATTGAAAGATTAGACAAAAACATTGGTCTTTTACGCGAAACACTTGAAAAAGAGGGGATTGCCGAAAACACCATTTTACTATTCATGACCGATAATGGAGGTACCTATGGCATCGATGTTTTTAATGCTGGAATGAGGGGTGGTAAGGGCACCATTTACGAGGGAGGTCACCGGGTTCCGTTCTATATCTCCTGGCCGGGTGGTGGCATAAAGAAAGGAAAAGATATAGATGCTCTTACTGCTCACGTTGATATACTTCCAACATTGGCTGATCTATGCAACATAGATTTAGACAAAACACTTAATCTCGATGGATTTAGCCTGTCTGAGGTACTGTTAGAAGAAAATCACAAACTGAAAGACCGGGCTTTGGTTGTTGAAGTGCAAAGGGATATGACTCCAGAGAAGTTCAATAATTCTGTTGTGCTAAAAAATAACTGGAGATTGATTAACGGGCATGAATTATATAACCTGCATGCCGATCCCGGTCAATTGAATGATATAAGTGAACATTATCCTGATACGGTAGAAGCGTTAATCAATATCTATAATAATTATTATACATTGGTTACTAATGCAATAAAACATTCAAAAGCGCCCGTGGTCGGGAGCGATCATGAGAAAAAGACCGCGCTGACTTCAGCAGATTGGACACCACTTGATGAAAGGCTTACCCCCTGGAACCAGCATCATGTTTCATCAGGCTACAAACAGGAAGGATATTGGGACATACGGGTAGAAAAAGAAGGAAGTTACAGTATAGAAATAAGCCGGTGGCCGGGGGAAGCAGGTTTGGCCATGAATGAAGCCATGGCGCCAAGGGATACAATAGATGCTTTCGAAATGGGAAAAGGAAGAAAATATTCAATCTATAATTATCATAATGAATTCTATCCCGCGTTAGATATTTCCAGGGTTCGATTACAAATTGACAATAATTTAGCGGTAAAGGAAATTTCTCCGGGAGACAAAAATGTAGTGTTCAATATGAATATGAATAAAGGAAAGCATCGTATTAAAGCAGATTTTCTTGATCAGGACGGGATTGTTATAACTGGTGCATATTATTTGGTTATTTCTAAGGAGTAATTGGAATATCCTTTTTGTAATTCTATGGCGTTGTTATAATTACGGATATTTCTTCCGGTAGGTAACATGGCTAAAAAATAAGAACGCCGTACTTCGACATATTTCACAATCCAAATTCCAAAATCAATATAGCTATGATTATTAAAGACAATAAAGTGATCCATTCCAGCAAAATTATAATCCTTAGTTTATTTTTTTTATTTGGCATAATTATTATTTTTATTTATTTACTTTCTCCCGGAATGGTAGTAATAATATGCTGATGGTGGCATTTTGTACTTTAAACGGAAAATTTTCGTAAAATAACTTGGGCTAGAAAAACCAAGGTCGTAGGCCAGGCATGATATTGAAGTTTTCTTTTCTCTTAATATCTTGGCAGCGGTTTTTAATCTTGTTTCAATAATTAATTCATTAGGTGATAATCCGGTTGCTTCTTTAAATTTTCTAAACATGGTGGATCTGCTGATATTCATTTTTTTAGAAAACTTCAAAGCAGAGAAAGCTGGATCTGTTAAGTTTTCCATCAATGTTTTCATGGCATCCCTGATAAAATCGTCTTTAATATGAACAACCTGTTCAATATCAATATCGTTCTTTTGATTCAGTTTAGTTTTCAGGTTATCCCGAAAACGAATCATTCCATCTATTTTACAGTTTAGCAGGGGCAATTCGTTTGGAACGGTAAGCACCTCGTTGGCCCCGGCCTGTAAAAAGAGCATTCTGGTTTGCAAAGAAAGGGGAACTGGTAATAATACAAACAAGGGAATATGAGCAAAAACATTCATGGATTTCAACCTTTTGCATAATTTAGCTTTCCCTGATGAACCTTTTTCAAAACAACAAATCAAAATATCGACTTTATTTGAATGAGAAATAGAAACAATTTCATCATATTTCAAAACCTGTTTAATATTCCATGTTTTGTTAAACTTGAGGCTAAAGAGAGGTACTGCCATGTTTTCCCGAAAGAATATCCCCTTTAGAAAAATATCTCTTCTATTCGTTTTGCAATTTACACGAGGAAGATCATCATTATGAAATGATAGCAAATTTAAATCTGTTCTATCCTCTTTTACAAGCACTTCTCTCATGTTTGAAATCGTTTTATTCCCGCCTAACATAATTACAGATCAATTACCATAACCTGCTACCATCTGAAATACCTGAAAGGATCATCACCTAGTTTAAAATCATCCCGGTAATCAGGGTGATAATAGCTTGCACCAACTTCTGATTGGGCCGGGTAAATGCACATGCCATCCACTGAACCGAGCAACCCCCCTTTACCATACACATCAAATACCCTAATCGCGATGGTATTCACCCCGGGTTTTACCAATTCGGCCGGCACGAAATATTTACGCTCGTATCCCCAAACCTCTTCAAATCCTTTTTCAACTTTACCTACTACTTCGCCATTAAAAAAGGTCACATCATAATCATTAATAACACCGAGGTCAAGAACCAGATCATTTCCTAAAAATGATTGAGGCAGGGAGAAATTCTTCAGAAAAACCACTTCCCCGTTGGCAGCATACCAGTTTTCCCCATATTTTTCCATTTCCATGGGTACATTCACTCTTTCAAAGGATTCATCACCTCCACCCGAGTGGATTAACTTCATGGCGCTATCACTGATACCGGAATCTTCAATATCGCTAATAACACTAATGGTCATATGCTTTTTATTAACAAGAGAGGCCAGCCAGGTTCCCGATAAATCGAATTCTTCCCTGGATGAATTCAGCGCTTCAAAGAAATGATCATTGCTTTCAAAAAATGCCCCAGCGTTAGATAATACCTGTGAAATGGCCCTGGTTTGTCGCCAACGCGTATACCTGAAATATGTAAGAGAGTCTGCATCCAGTGCATCCGGATCAATCTGTATAAATAACACCGTTCCTTTCTCGTATTTTTTTCTGCCTAACATGCCATTGGCGCCAATATCACAACCCGCGGAAATTACCCACGCACCGGAATGGGTTCGCCACCGGAGATCGCTGACTGATAAGCCCTCTGTCTCATTCCAATCAGGTACATCAAGGCTTCCCTTAAAATTTTCCACAAATGATAAACGCGTGCCAAATAAACCCTCTTCCTTTGAAGAAGAAAGACACAATACTTTGCCACCATTATTCACGAATTGTTCAATTCGCGGTATTAAATCTTTATCTATTTTATCGTCAATGATTAATAATCCGTTTAGATTTCTTACCGATGAAACTTTACTAAAGCTCACACCCAGGGAAGCAAGGAGCTTCTCGCCCCGAACGGATCCCGCGTAATATGTTTTCCCTGAATGATATTCAGGATTGAAATCAACCAGGTAATTCACGAGGTTACGGGTAAGGTAGCCCGCTGCCGGATCAATGTCATAATTATCCTCCAGATCGAGAGAAGTTAAAATTATTTTTCCTTTACCATACTCCGTCTCCATGAGAGGTGTATATGCCAAATCGAATTCACATTCAAAAATCGGCCTCCACCCGGAAGTATGGGGTTTCTCGAAGGCAGAAGAAGCAACACTACCATTGTTCCCCCAGTGCCAACCGTAATACGGGACACCATATTTGCCTTCTTTCACCGGTTGATTTAAATAATCGGGATATGCTTCAACCAAACTCCCTGTCCCTCTCCAATTCTTCAGGTTATCAGCTTTTATTCCCGTCATCACCGGGTGGTTAGCATCTACCGGGAATACATACCTGGAAACATATTTAGACATTCTGAAACCGAGCGTTTTCTCGTACCAGTCAGGAGACTGGGGCATCACGAGCAAACGTCCTCCCCCTCTGACATATTCTTCAAGGTTTGCAGGCAGTTTATACCCGGAGCACAAAGCCTGCCGGCCAATCACGAGTTCAGATACATTTAAATCGCCATGCCAGGGTTGAACATGCAGGCCCATTTCCCGAAGCATACGTGATGTCAATCCAACCGGGTCGAAGCACACGATTTCATTTTCCATTTTATCTGTTACAGCGAAAATTGAGATATTGAATGTATCAGAATGAGTATTTTGGCCTATTTTTGAAGATAGAATAAAACATGCTTCAAATGGTGAATTATCTATAATTCCAGGCAGCTCAAAACTAAATGGTTTTTTTTTCACACCTGCTGGCTCTATGCTGCCTTTTCCTTCAAAAATAACACGCGAAGATTCTCCATTACAAAAAGATACTTCACAGGTATAGTTTTCTTCTTTCCTGTTATCATTTATAAGAACAACCTGCTTATGCACCGTTTCACCGGAATAAAAATTATGATCCTTTTCAGTGAAACGCCCGGTCTTGCCACCCAGGTATGCCAGGGTGGCCCCGTTATTTTCAATAAACGCTTTTGCCGAAGGTAACTCATGCCAATAAGGTGGTGTAAGGTAATGTATATCAGAGAGTGGTACTTTCTCGTGGTACACACCCTTTTTCCCGGGTTCAAAATCACAAACCTTTGATTTCTCATATCCCTTCTCACTAATTTGCCAGCCATGAGCATCCATCCATGGATTCATTCCACCACTTATTCCATATGTTCTCCAACTACGCCAGGTGTTTCTCACGAAAAGAGATTGCAAGGCCTGATGAGATGGCAAAATCTGATTTACAGGATTCCCCTGCCAAATTTTGTACTCCTGACCACGGATAAATGAATCTTTAATTTGTTTTCTATATTCGGTGGTTTCCGACAAGTATGCCTCATTACCGAAATAACTCGCTGCATATTCTGTAAACAGGGGTTCTGTTACCATATTTTCGCCAAATGTAGCTCTTCCTCTTAACATGGTGCATTCAAGTGGGGTTCCAAATTCAATTCCCATGAAAGGAATATGACCAAACTTTGCATAATGGCTAAGCCATTCCTCTCTTTCCTGCAAGGGCAACAAGCACAGGTACATGTTAATGGTATGTACATCGCCCACGTATGCCCCATGATGATTAAACACGGGCCGGGTCGGGTCATGTTTTTTAATTATATTAATGCTCTCCATTCCGGCGACAGCCTTTGTTTCCCAACCAGGGTCATCTTTCACCCACCCCCTTTTACCAATAACCAGGGGGTTTTGATCGTCCTCGTGTCCGAAAAAATTAGGATTAACGGTCCACATCACAATGGCAGGTTCATTTCTTATTCTTTTCAGATAGGGCAACATTTTCTTTTCATAGGCATCTCTCATGCCTTCTTCATTCCAGATATATTCCCAATTGGTTCCCATAATGAACCCGGTAGCCGGTGGCAGAGGAGCAGCAATCAGAAACCCTGCCCTGCTCGCTCCATGTATCAGTTGCCTGTTATACTCAATCATTCCGCGCCTCGTTTTATCATGGGGCCAGATTTCTTTAAAATTATACCCAACCCTTTTCAGCCCCTGAAAACCAGCATCAATTAATTCATACATGCCATGTCCGAAATTATTCGCGGTTGGCCGGAGGTTTATTTTCACGCCGTTTAAATAGAAGTCTTTACCTTCTATCCAAAATTCCCGAAAGCCAAATTCCTGCACTACTTCATCCTTGTATTTCCCCGAAGTAACACTCACGTGCGCCCTGTAGAGATTTGGCATATCTAAATCCCACAAGCGGGGATTCCGCCATTTATCTGCTATATTGATAATCCTTCCTTTTAGATCTCCCGCTTCGATATTCCTTAATATTTTTTTTTCGATTGTCCCCTTTTCATCAATTATTTCAACTTCAATAAGAATTTTGTTCCCGGGCGGGATATCGCCTAATTCAAGCTCGAAATCAATTTCATTCTTCCTGTAAGATGTTTGAACAAATACGTCCTCAACAAGCTTTTTTTCGGGAAATTTTTTTAGAAAAACTTCCCCTGTAATACCTTTCGAATTTAGTTTTTCATCGCGTAAAGTAACCATGGCATTCGCGGTGCCCATGAAATTAAAATATTTCCCCACGGGTGAAGCAGCTATTACAAAAACATCAAGAGCGTGTACATTCCCTGCTTTTACCAGGTTTGTTATATCAACTGAACCCCATGGCCAGTGTATGGTGTCGGCAACATTGCCATCTATAAAAACCACTGCATCCGTGGCAATTCTTTCAAAGTCGAGCGTGATACGGCCGGTTTTCCATTCATCAGGGATTATAAGCTCACGGGAATACCACGCGGTGTTCATTTCATGTGCTTTGACATTCCACCTTTCACCCATTCCTTTTTCATAAATTCCGGGGGTATTTACCCACCATGCATCGAGAAACCAGGCCCCCGGCACCCAGATTTTTCCATATTCTTCCCGCGAAGGTAAATTGTCAATATTTTCAATCGGACAAAAATGCCATAACCCGTTTAGACAAACCTGCTGACGCGTGGAAGATATTACTTCCACCGGCCCTTGTTTCATTGCTAATTCTTTTTCTCCAGCACCTGAAATGCTTGTTGTATTGATAAGCATGAGAAAAACAAGCACGATCGTGCATAAATAACCTCTTCCCTTTTGCATAAACTTCACTTCAACCATGATCAACCTATTACTTGATTATTAAAACCCCGTTAATTACTTTATTTTCAATTAACACTTTAACTAGATAAACACCTGATTTAAAAAGGTTATCGAGTGTAATTTTGCTTCCTGACACCTTCTGTTGCATAATTTGTCTGCCAGTTTGATCGAAAACTTCAACCATGCATTCACTTCCGGATTTATAATTTATTTCAATTTGAACTTTTTCATGAGTACCGGCTGGATTGGGATAAATTTTAAGTTCCTCTGCATTTTTAACCGGCTCTTTGTAAAATGTACCATGTTTTTCAATTGCAACAACAACTGCTGAAGAGTATGGTGGCAGAATGACCTCATTGATTGGTTGATCGTGTAAATCAACATAAATCCCGTTAAGTACTACAACTTTCTCGCTAGAGGTACTATTGGTTATTAATTCGGTTTTTGGTTCTTCCCCGGGTTCCTGCGTGAAAAAAGATTTTACGGCAGCGGTATCAACCTCTGATTTCCATTGCTCAAAGCTTCGATTCCCGGGAAATGCCTGGTTTGACTTGAATGGATTGATGTAATAGTTCCCGTTAAAAACTGCCCTGTCTTCTGCAATGCATATATCCTTATAACATATATAATTATAAGTCAAGTCCTGTGAACTGGCGCTTACCCATGTATTGTTCTCAACCTGGTAACCTGATATTAGATCGTGTGTTCCCCAATCAGCCATCGAGAACTGGCTTCCATTATTACCATAAGAAATATTATTTCTGATAATGATGTCAAAGGTACCCGCGTTACCATGAATTCCGCCCCCACCGTAAGCTACTGTGTTATTTTCAACAAGCATGTTATTTGTACCGTTATCAAGGTACATACACGGGTATATTTCCGGTTCACCGCTTTCAGTGGCCCCTCCATATCCATGAACATATTTAATGATATTGTTACGAAAAACCCCGTACCTGGCAAATTGCCCGAAGCTGTACAATGCTCCTCCATCATTAAGGCGCATCATGGTATTGGTAATGATATTGTTTTCAATCATCGAAGAATCCGAGAGGGTTAAAATCCCGCTGTAGCCAATGCTATCTATCACACAGGAATAAACACGGGTGTTCCGGCTGCCAATAGACTTAATAGCAATTTGTTTTTGCTGGCCTGTAATTGATAATTCCGGATAAAGACCTATGTTTTTTAACGTACAATTTTCAATGGTAGCATCTCTTGCCCCTATATCAATGCCTAAACCACAAACATCAGAAATATAACAGTTTGTAATTTTATTATTATCGCCTCCTAACCTCAGTTTGACTCCATGATAACAGGATTTCAACAACAAACAGTTATCAATGGTAAGATAGCTGCAATTTGAGGTTATGGAAGATTCAACCGTTTTTTCAATTTGAATGTTTTCTATGGTGCAAAACTGCCCGGAAATAGTTACCCCATGATCCCTGGTGGCCCCTTCTATGGTAACATCATTTGGATCCAGGTTTGCCGGCAATTTAAGGTACAGGTATCCTGCATCAAAATCATGGTACCACTCGTAAACCGAATCAAGCGCCTGTAAGGAGTTTGTGATATAAAAGCCCCAGTTATCCAGGCATTCGTATGCAGAAGGTTTATCAAATACAAAAACGCCAGGTATAAGGTTGGTAACTTCCTTGTTTTCCCACGTCCAGTTATTTGTTCTGAACACTACTGTTGCACCGTTCCATTTTTGCCCGCTGTCAGCAACAAGATTATTTGTAAACCCTTTATCACCATTGTTTTTATCAATATTTAAATAACCTTTGTTCGGGTACCTGGCAATCGCTAATTGTTTCTCATTGAGAAAGAGGTTTTTAATTTCCTCACTTGCAACACTTGCCCTGTACATACCATTTCCGGTGTTTTCCCAGCCGTAAACCTTAACGGCGCCTGAAACAACAGGAATTTCCCCTTCTCCATAGGATGATATAACAACATTTTTTCCCCGTGTACCATTAGCTGTTAAATTGATACTTCCATAAAAAATTTCCCCTCGCTTCAACAATACTTTATCCCCCGGGTTAAGGATTAGCCCGTTTAACTTTTCAAGGTTTTTCCAGGGATTATCCGCTGACGTACCTGTATTATCATCATCACCATTTACAGAGAAATAATATGACACAGGCTGTTGTGATAGTATCAGG
>CAYRRV010000020.1:45399-58536 GCA_964426725.1 uncultured Bacteroidales bacterium
ATCATCACCATTTACAGAGAAATAATATGACACAGGCTGTTGTGATAGTATCAGGGTACAATTGATACAGAATAAAATACTAAAAACTATTGATTTACACATGAGAATATGGTCCTGTTGAATAATTAGTAATCGTGTTTCGTTTCGTGGTAAAACCGGGCCCGGCTTATAACCGGGCCCGATTAAACACTTGCTTATAAAATAATTATTTTTTAATCACTTTTCTGAAATAATTATTATCAGCATTATCAGTAAACCTGATGAGATAAATGCCATTCTTTAAACCGGAAGTATTCAATTCCACTTTATCGTTTGTCACATTTATGTTCATCACTTTTTGTCCCAGTACATCGAAGACCTGAACTTCCTTTACATTAGCACAGCCGGAGATATTTACTTTATCTGTCGCGGGGTTTGGATAAATGTTCAATGATTTCTCGACAGAAACCGGGTTAATACCAACCGGGCAATCGGTTTCGGTTACAGTAACCTCCTTCACCTGCTCAAGATTGATCTCTGATGCATTACCGGCACCATCTTTTGCGATAACCGTGTAGTAATAAGTTCCGGGTTCAAGGTCATAAAAAATATAACTTGTGTCTGCACCATCAACAGAATGAACTACTTCGCCATATTCATCAAGAATATCATATTGTGCAACTTCCATGTTATCGGTTGAAGGAGTCCAGGTAACTTTAATATCATTACACTGCAAGTCAGTCAACACCGTTTCAACCATCGTTGGGGGAATGGTATCGACCAGCATTTCAAAGCTACCACCAGCTTTAAAAATAAGTGAACTCCATATAGAAGGGTCATCCCAGGTATTATACTCGCCGGAACTAACATAAAAACCAAGTACTGTTTCCCTTACATCATCATCAGCATCTGCAATGGTAACATCAAAACCAAACATGTCTTCAGGTTCAGGTGTAGTAGACCTTCCAAGCGCACTCCAGGGATAAAATACCTCGAAAATATACGAGCTATTCTTCTCCAGGAAACTATAAACCAGCTTGGTTACATCAATTCCGGTGGTATTATCAGCTCCATTTAACCACACACCCGGGCTCAGGGCTGGATCGGGTGTAAAAGAGAATTGCATTTGTCCACCTGTATATGCACTAACCGTCTTGTTATTGTAGGGATCTATATTTACCTCAACATGATCCCGGTTGTAACCTGCGTAGCTTTCATCTACATTCCTTACATCATCAAAAACTTCAATAAACATGTACAAACCATCAGGCGACCATGCCAGCCTGAATTCACCACTGCAGTCTGCCTCTGATTCGGGAGCTTCCCATCCATCCAGCAGTTTTTCCACCTTCCAAAGTTCAAAATTATTCCAGTCTTCGTCAAGCACTGCATCAATGGTAATGTTAAAGGCTGGTTTCAAAGTTTCCACGGTAACAGAAACCTTGTTCGATTCATTTCCGCGTTTGTCAAATGCCAGAACACTAAAGGTATATTCCGTTTCTTCCTGTAAATCTTCAGCAGTGTATGAAGTTTTATCTTCACCAATGGTTGCTATTAATTCATCACCTTTGAAAATTTTATACCCATCTACCTGGTAATCATCTGTAGAAGCATCCCAACTCAAAGCCACGCTCGTTATTCCTGCAGAAGCCTCGAGGTTACCCGGATCTGTCGGGGGCTCGGTATCGTTGTAAGCAGCAGAAGGATCTGCCAGGCTCAGGTGCATACCGTTCCAGTCGCCAGTCAACCAGGCATCCCAACCGGTAACATCCCGCGCTACCATTTTAAATGCTATTTTGTCGGCACCACTATTGACCTGCGAATTGATAAAACCCGCCAGTTCCGGACTAGAGAAGTAGTAATCATCAAATCCCCAGATGTTTACTGATGCCACCGGGGCAAAAGTTTCATTAAAGTACATTGTTGTATCCCAGTCCAGTACATCTCTTGTCCATCCGGTGGTAAGTACCGGGCAAAGATCAACGATGAATTTTTCAAGCGGATCTTCCCCGGTGGGGGCATGTTGACCGGCCATAAAAGCAATGGAGGCATAGATATTGGTTGTTGTTTCCAGGCTTGAAATATCGAATGAAACATAACCCTTGATATCACCTGACCCATCGGAAGTTTTCCAAACCATGATATCATTCGGAATAGTATCCGTTTGTTGGGGGCTACCCGCGTACACGTCACCTGTTTCGAGATCCTGAATTGCTTCCGCATCAACATTGCCTTGATAAAGTGACAGGTCCATGCCTTCCCAGGCGCCACTTAACCAGGAATCGAAATCATGAACATTCCTGGCAACAAATTTAAAGGCAACATAATCGGCTCCCTCCGTTTTTTTATCCCTTATGTATTGCGCGATTTCCGGTGTTGAAAAATCGTAAGCAGCAAAGCCTTGCACATTGATAACAGCGAGGGGATTCGTTCCAATTGTGAAATCTTTTGCAATATTCCATGTTAAATCGGCTCTTGACCAGGCAGTATCCGCGCATCCATATATTTCAACCCAGTATGGATCGACCACTTCAGCGTCACCATTATGTTGACCTGCATAACAACTGATAACGGCGTGTTTCAAAAAGCCTGTTTCAACTTCAGAAATATCAAATTTAACATAGGCTTCCCTGTCACCGGAACCATCTGCGGTTTTTAACACCTGAACATCGTTTGCGTTATCAACATCAGCATCAACATCATCCGGGTTAGCGGCATCGGTTTCGGCAGTAGTAACTGAAGGCACTACCATGTAGGGTTCAGAATAAGAAAGGGTAAGTTCCATACCTTCCCAACTGCCCGACAACCAGCTATCGAAGGGATGCACATCATTCGCGACAAATTTAAATGCCACGAAATTCTGGCCATCATTTTTCTGTGCAATAAGATAATCAACGATCGCGGGAGAATAAAAATGGTACGTTCCAAATCCCTGGATATTGGTCATACCAATGGAATCTGCACCTATCGTAAAGCCAGTTGCAGTATTCCAGGTAAGATCATCCCGGGTCCAATCCGTTTCAGCACAAGTGTACATTTTCACCAAATAAGGTGCTATTTGGGAAGCATCGCCATTATGCTGACCTCCAAAACCGGAGATGGCAGCATAGGTGAGGTTTTCCACATCCAGATTACTAATGTCGAATTTAACATAAGCTTCTCTGTCAGCGCTTCCATCAGCAGTTTTTAATACCTGGATGTCAGCATCCGCGGTATCTACCATTTCAGGAGACTCCGCGTTGGTTTCGGCAGTGGTTACAGAGTTAATAACCAGCGTAGTAGGGGTTTGGGCCCCGGAGGTCATCCAGCCCAAAAAAAGGCATAGAATTCCCATTGAGATAAATCTCTTGTACAACTTTTTCATAATTTAAATTTTAAGTTAGAAATAATTAATTCAGAAAGAACTCATATAAAAGTGTTTTACAGGTTAACACGGCATATTATCATCTATCAATAATTATAGGAATCATTCAATTGTAATTCTTCTGTTGGTATCGCCCAAACAAGTTCCGGGTCGTTCCATGACCGGACGGGTTCATTTTCACGCTCGCCAGGCAAGATATCCTTTTTCAGGGCTTTAAAATAGTGTACCCTGTCGCCTTCAGCGAACATTTCAATCAGTCGCTCATTATGGATCATATCTTCCGTTATATCGGCAGCGGAAACGGACTGAAAGGTACCCCCGGTATTTTCATCCCATGCTCTTTGTTTCACAACATTTAAGTCATCCGCGGCGCCTTGTTTATCATTATTGATAAAGCGGCATATGGAACGGGTAAGGTAAAATTCTGAAAGCCTGAGAAGTGGGTAATTCGTGTACCTGCCCTTGGGGCCTCTTTCGAGTTTATCAGCAACAATGGTACGATAATTAAAATAGCTCCTTGTTTCGTAGTATGCCGTGGTATCCCTTTGGAGCAGTGGCGGCACATGCCTTTCTCTCACGGCAAATAACTGCTGAAACCTCTTGTCAGACCGCGCTTTTTGAGTAATGGTGGAGTCGTTTTTCGGATCGGGTTGCCATCCAATGCTTTTCAGTGCCGGTTCAGACATGTGGGTTTCTACCCAAGTACAAATATCACCGTTATACCTGTGGTTCAACACCGTGAGATGCCAGAAGCCATGAGAAGCTGCATCTACCTCATCATAACATGCCGCGTACATGATTACCTCTTTTCCCCTGTCAAGAGAACTTTTATTATAAGCCTCAATGGGATCTTCTGAAAGATCGTATTGCCCGTCATTTTCATCAATTACAAAATCACATTCTGCTTCTGCTTTGTCATAGTCATGCATTTGCATGTAAGTTCTCGCCAGCATGGCTGCCGCCGCGAATTTATTAGCTCTTCCGGCCTGGTAAGAAGGATGCATAACACCATCTATATATTTTTCCGGAAGATATTCTTTGGCTTTTTTAAAATTCTCAACAATAAAGTCATAGATTTCCTTTGTTGTTCCGATTTTTGGAGATTTGGCAGCCTCTACATTTTCAGAATATTCTTTACGGAGTGGAATCGTTAATGCATTATTTGTTTCATCATAAGCAGGACAGTGCATTAATGCCAGGTGATAATATGCCCATCCGCGCATGAAGTATAACTCCCCTATAATCCTGTTCAGGTTATTTATCCTGTCTTCTTCGCTAATGTCAGGATATGGGTCCCAATCATTTGATTTAAGGTAATCAAAAGTGAAATTGGCAGAATTGATTATCTGGTAAAAATAAACCCAGGCCCTGAACGTGTATCTTGTCCAGTCTTGCAGATTCCTGTTATAATTCCATTCCGGGTTATCGGCAAATCCAACATGATCGCTAATAGATTCACGCAGGATAACATGATTTACCCATGGATTTTCCCATGATATATAACAAAATCCCTTCCGTGCTAACCCGATTACTGATCTTTCCAGTTCAGTAATATTCTGATAAGGAAATTCGGGCGGGTGCTTTAATTCAAAGAATTCATCCTCATTACAACCCATTAAAAAAATCAGGAGTAAGGGAAACAATATGATAAGTTTTATTTTTTTCATGATATTTCAGTTTAATGTATTGATAGACTATTCTTTTAAAAACCCAGATCAATTCCAAAAGAATAAACTTTTAGCTGGGGTATGGTTGCTTCATACACATGAGTAGCGCCTTCAGGATCCCACCCATTATAATCAGTATAGGTAAAGAGGTTAGATCCTGACACGTATATTCTCAACTTACTTATTTTCATCTGATTAAGTAAACGGTAAGGCAGTGTATATCCCAGTTGAACATTTTTCAACCGGATATAATCACCTTTATGAAGGTACTTGTCATATGCACACCATTCCCGTGCCAGATCATAATTTTCACCGTTAACTTCATGTGGGTTATTATACTTTGGACGGGGATATTTGGCAATATCGCCAGGCTTTTCCCAGTAATTATCCAGAACATCGGCTCTTATTACCCTGGTTGGAGCGGTAGTGGTACTCACCTGTTCATCGTAATCAAAGATATAATTGCCACCGGAGAAGGAAACAAAAAAGCTGAAATCAATTCCCTTGTATTCAAACGCATTGGTAATACCGCCATAGTAGGTAGGAACAGAACTTTTATTTCCCAGTCTGAAGCTATTTTGTTGTATAGCGGAACGACTCGCGTAAATTAGACTGTCGGCCCCGTCAGAAGTCATCAATGGTTTGGTTTCACCGGTAATTTGAAAATGTTCCCTGTCGAGGGCGTAAATGCGTTCCACACCCGTCTCAGGATCAACATCAGCAAACCTTGCCATATACCATTCTCCAATTTTCCCCCCAACCGATGCAATGGTATACCCCGAGCCAATCACATTGTTACCATCATTATCCAGCCTTTTAATTTCATTCCTGTTAGTTCCGAAATTAAACATGGTGGTCCATTTAAAATCCCCCGTGTTTATATTCACAGAACTAATTTCGAACTCAAATCCGGAATTATCAAGCTGGCCGATATTTCCCCAGGTCTGGTTGGCGGTATAAACATAGGTTCCGCCATCAATGCCGGTTGAAATGGGCAAAGGTGTTTGGAGCAGCAGGTTGTCAACTATTTTGTAGTAATAAGCTACAGATCCTGAAACACGGTTATCAAAAAATCCAAAATCTATTCCTGCATCAATAGAATTTGTTTTTTCCCATGTAAGCCCGCTTACCATGTTGGAAGGAAAAGTGCCTCCACGCCCCATTATGGTAGAACTTCCATAAAGATAATTTGTATTGTATGTTTGTACGAACAGGTAAGACGGAATTGCCTCATTCCCTGTTTGGCCAAAGCTTCCCCTAAGTTTCAGGAATGTCCCCCTTCCAACAGAAGAAAGAAAATCCTCTTCCGAAATAATCCAACCGGCAGAAACCGCCGCAAAATTACCCCAGCGTTGATCAGCCGGGAATTTTGAGGAACCATCCCTTCTAAAACTAAGACCGAGAATATAACGTTCTTTAAATTTATAGTTCAGACGCGAAAAATAGGACAACAGGTAACGCTCATCTGTCATTTCCCCTTCCATTTCCTTCAACGTTCCCGGTTGTCCTAATTCCTGGTAGGTTCCCTGGATATCCCATCCTTCCATTCTGCGCAGGTACCCGTCATCTCTTTGTCCTTCCATGCCAGCCGTTAAAATAACCGAATGATTATCAAAACTCCGGTTATATGTCGCAAACAAATTTGTATTTAACGTTTTTAAAAGAATAGCTTCCTCGCGGGCCATCGAACCAAAGTTTTTATCGCGGATATCAGCGCTTACCCAGTTTGTCTGGTTTGTTTGGAGTATATCGAAGGAGCCTTCTGTACGTACCGATAAACCTTTAAGAAAAGGCATGTTGTATTGTGCTGTCAAAGACCCAAGGGCACGATAGGTTGTCAACTCATCCTTGATATTATTTGGATCTGCATTTGCAACAGGGTTTGACACGAGTGGATTATAATACTTACCACTGTCATTATAAACGGGATACCAGGGTAATGCATCGTACCCGGCAGAGGTAAATCCGCCGGTGTTACCCGACTCGTTGCCACCGGTATTTCCCTTACCGCTGTTTTTCATCCGGTTATTACGGGTGTGTGAAACATTAATGTTTGTTCCAAGCTCCAGGTTTTCAAGAGGGTGGAAATTCATCCTTGCCCGTAAAGAATATCTTTCCAGATCGTTGTGTTTAATCACACTGTTGTCTTTCCTGTAATTTCCGGAAAGGAATATATTTCCTTTTTCAAATCCGCTTGTTCCGGACACATTCATTTCGGTATACGAACCTTGTTGTAAAATCTCATCAAACCAGTTGGTATTATTTGCCAGCGCTTCATCGCGGGTTAAAAAATCTGTCGCGTAGGGAGAGCGGTTATAGGTAGACTGGGGGTCGTAAAATTCATTTCCCTCGTTTTGTGCAGCTACATCCATAATGTCAAACCACTCTTCAGTGGATGCATATCCTATATCCCCAGGGGTACGCGACAGTTCAGAAACACCTGTTGAATAATTAATATCAAGTGTGCTTCTACCACCCTTCCCCGACTTGGTTGTTACCAAAATGATACCATTTGATCCCCTGGAACCATAAATAGCGGTAGCTCCTGCATCCTTCAATACCTGAATACTTTCAATATCGTTAGGATTTATTAATGACATTGGGCTCTGTGGTTCTGTCCCGTTATTGGAAGCAGGATTGTACGAGTGTACCGGGATTCCATCTATGATCCACAAGGGACTCCCCGAACCAGCATGCAGGGTATTCATTCCCCTTATCAAAACTCTTGATTGCGCACCGGGCACACCACTATTAGACTGTATGGACAAACCAGCGGCCTTACCCTGGAGGTAATCTACAAAAGAAGTTGAAGAAGCGCTGTTTTTCAGATCCTCAGTACTCACCGTGGAAACCGAACCAACAATATCCCTTTTCTTAATAGAACCATAGCCCACGACAACAACTTCGTCAAGCGTCGTGATATCTTCGACCATGGTTATATTGATCTCCGTTTGACCTTTTACAGGAATTTCCTCCTGTAAATAACCAACAAACGAGAATACGAGCACAGCATCTGTCCCGGATACAGTAATCGAATATTTACCATCCAGATCAGTTATCGTACCATTTGTTGTTCCCTTCTCAACAACATTGACACCAGGCATGGGTATCTGATCAAAAGATACAACTTTACCGTTAATTGTCAGCCCATCCTGAAGAATCTTCGTATTTTCACCCGATACATTACTAATAATGAAAGGCAGAAAATGACATAATAGCACTACAAGCAAAAATCGAAGTAATTTTTCTGATTTGTAAACAATTTGTTTCATCCACTGTTTTTTTACGTTAGTACTTTGGTTCACTTATAATTCATATGGACAAATCTAACCAAACAAGTAAATAAAAACGGGATAAAAATCTTCGAACATAGATAGAAAATTCTTCGCCAGGGGTAGTAAAATTATTCGAAAAAAGGAGTAAAATCGTTCACCCTCAACACATATCTATTTGTATTTCAGGTAATCAGAAGGAACCCGTCCAAAATAACGTTTAAAGCATTTGCTAAAATATTTTGGATCGGAAAAACCTACCCTGTAGGCTACTTCATTTACATTAAGCTCACCTTCCTGAAGCAGTTTCTTAGCCTTTATAAGCCGTAAGCTTGTAATAAAGTTACCAGGCGATGTTTTCAACAACGCTTTTAGCTTTAAAAATAATTGTGTATTGCCCATCCCAGCTTCTCTGGCTAACATTTTTACACTAAAATCAGGGTTCTCAATATTATCCTCAACTGATTTTTTAATTGTCGAGATAAACTCCTGATCGATTTTATTAATACATATATCGTTTTTAGTATTAAAAATTTCATTTCCAGAAGATTCATGTAATCCCGCCTGCTTTCGAAAATATTGTTGAATATTTTCTCTTAATTTAAGATGATTTTTAACCTTTAAAAGTAATATTTCCTCGTTAAAGGGTTTGGTTAAATAATCGTCTGCCCCGGTTTTTAGTCCTTCTACCTTACTATCGGTTGAAGCGAGAGCGGTCAGAAGAATAAGTGGAATATGACTGGTTCTGGGATCTGATTTTAAAATTTTACCCATTTGGATTCCGTCCATATCGGGCATCATAACATCGCTTATGATAAGATCGGGCATCTTTTTCCTGGCAATTTCAAGACCCGTTCTCCCGTCAACTGCCTCAATCACCAAAAAATCTTTGAGCAAAAAACCATGTATGTATCGTCTCATATCAGGACTATCTTCTACCACGAGAATGGTATCATTTTTACTGGTACCTGAAATTTCATATTCCTCTTTGCTCACGGATGCATTAATTGAATGAAGCAGCGGAAGCCGGTGGGCTGAAGACGTACTGGGAGGATAACTTAGCACATCATCACCCGAAGCCTGATTACCTTCCTGCATGGGCAAATTAACAAAAAAACTTGTACCAATACCCTGAATGGATTCAACTGATACCTGGCCATCAAGCAAGTTTATTAGATCTCTCGTTAGTGCCAAACCTATACCTGTTCCCGGGTTTTTATTACCCTCGTGGCTTTTAACCTGGTAAAATCTGTTGAAAATATGGGGCAGGTGTTCCTTTTTAATCCCTATTCCTGAATCTTTAATTTCCAACGACAACCTGCCTTTAGCATAACCAGCATTAAAAAGAACGCGACCATTTTCAGGAGTATATTTTATAGCATTTGAGAGTAAATTTGACAGAATCTTATACAACTTATCAGAATCTGTATTAATTTCAAGTTGTTCCGGTATATTACATTTAAAGAAATAAGATATGTTTTTTTCGGCGGCCAGCGATTTAAAACCTGCTGATATTTCTTCAATAAATGGAGCGAGTGTAACACGTTGTAACTCGATTTGCATTTTTCCGGTCTCGAGTTTCCGGAGATCAAGTAATTGATCTGTAAGCTCCGCTAAACGTTCCACGTTTTTGGAAACGAGGGAAAATTGTTGCAGGATATCTTCTCCCCATCCTTTTTCCCTTGCCTTACAGAATAAACTTCTAACCGGACCTGATATTAATGTAAGCGGCGTTCGCAATTCATGTGAAATATTGGTAAAAAAAGCGAGTTTTAACTGGTTTACCTCATTTTCATTTTCCCGCTTTAATTGTTCAAGTTTTAAACTATTTCGAATTTTAATTTCTTTGATCGCGAGATATCTTCCTGCGAATATTAACCACGTAAGCAATATCACATACAAAAAATAAGCTAATTTTGTTCTCCAAAAAGGTGGTTTTACCAAAAAAGGAAATGAAACAACCCTGTTATTCCAAATTCCTTCTGAATTGGTGGATTTTATTTTAAAGTCATAATTACCTGGTGGTAAATTAGTGTAAGAGGACACCCGGCTATCAATTGCACGTTTCCAATTTTCATCAAAACCCTCGAGCATGTAGGCATATTTAATTTTGGTAGGGTTGAGATAATCGACAGCGATATATTCAAAACTAATTGAATTTTCATCGTACCGGAATTCGGGAATTTCATTTTCATCCATATAATCCGAGAACAATACCCTTCCATTAAATGGAAGCCCGGGTACAACTTCATTGCCAAAAATTTTTACCGAAGTCAGGTACAGGTCAATTTTACCCGTGTCAACAGTTATTTCTTCCGGATTGAAATGGTTAAAACCATTATTACCGCCAATAAAGAAATTACCGTTGCATGTTTTATATAAAAACTTACATTCATTCGATTGTAAACCGTCTTTATAATTGTAATTATGAATTGTTTCATAATCGGGATCCAGGAAAGAAATGCCTTTATTGGAAGATATCCATATCCTTGACGTATTGTCCATGGCAACTCCTGTTATTTTGTTGCTTGGCAATCCATTATCTTTATTTACAGTTATGAATTTTTCTTTTACAGGCTCATAAATACTTAAACCTCCCGTTTCGGTACCTATCAATATCTCTCCATTGCTTCCTTCAGAAAGAGATTGTATCCTGTTCGATGAAATACTGTTTTGATCTTTTGTGTGAAAAAAATTTTTAAATTCAATATCTCCTGCTCTATTCTGATCAGCGATTAGATCAGCCATGCTTAACCCGTGATATGTCCCTATCCATATAACACTGCGATTATCGACGAGTATATCCAAAATCCCATGATGTGCTATTGAATTTTCATTTTTAGGATCAGGATAAAAATGTTGAAAACCCTTTTCTTTCCTGTTATAAAGAAAAACACCGGAATGAAGGGTGCCAATCCATATTCTTCCAGATTTATCTTCTGTGATACACCAGGGTTCGGTAAAATCATGTATACTTCCATCCTGCTCTTTACATGAAAACTGTTCTAAAGTACTTTTTAACGGATCGTATGCAAAAAGTCCATTTAAATAGGCCAGAATCCAGACAATCCCCTTACTATCAACGAACAACTCCTTGATGGTAACCTGTTCAAAACGCCCTAAATCTTCATCAATTTCTCCGTTGTACAGGAAAGATTTATTCGAGGGAGTGTATAAAATAACCCCTTCCCCCTCGGTTCCAAGCCAGAAATTCCCATCTTTTCCTTCTGCTGCTGTAGTTATGCTTTTCGAATTTAAATATTCCTTCTTACCGGGTATGGGATAAACGTGATTAAACCTTGATTTTTTCGGGTTGAAAATATTGATACCGTTATTTACAGTCCCCACCCAAACTAAATCTTGTTTATCCTGAAAAAGATAGCATATTTTATCACTCGACAAGCTTCCCGGGTCAGACAGGTTTGCTTTCTGTATGTTAAATGTTCCCGTGTTCCTGTTATAAATGTACAACCCGTTTCCATCTGTTGCCAACCACATGACTGAATCCGAAACATCTAAAACATGGTTGAATTTCTGCCCGGTAAACATGCCGTCTATTCCAGGGTAAGGAGAATTTGAGTGCCACTGATCATTATAATAATAGCTTAGATCATTGGGCCAATTACTTATCCAGAAAACATCCTGCTTATCTACATGAATACTGTTAAACCTGCTTACAATCCCCTCTTCCATACCTGAGGCTAAAACAAATGAATCCCGGGAGGCATCATGTTTGTAGAATTTAGTATTGTAATTTTTTAACCATAAGACGCCTTTTTTATCCTTGTAAAGGAATGTAACCGATGTAGAACCTCCGGTTTTACCTTCTTCACTCAGTCGAAAATAACGGTTTTCGTAATAAGGATATTGCTTGTTTAATGCACGGTCAATGTTTACTTTATACAACCCACCGTGCGTGCCTACCCAAATTATATCATTATCAATAAGAATACAAAGAATATAATTAAACGCATCTGTTATGTTCTCAATATCTGAATAATCGAGATTTATTCTTGTAAAAGTTTTGGTATTCCTATGATAAACATTCAGTCCAAAATTTGTCGCCACCCAAATGTTCCCGTATTTATCCTCATCAATATCATTAATATAAGAATTGCTTATCGATGTTGAATCATTTTCATCGTGAGCATACACGGTAACCACGTGGCCATCGTACAGGTTTAAACCATCGTAAGTGCCAAACCACATGTACCCCTTGCTATCCTGTAACATTGCAATAACTGCCCCGGTAGAAAGACCATCGGAAGAAGACAGATGTGAAAAGGTAATGTTTTCCCGGGCCGTGGATGAGAATACCAGAAAACTTAAAATATGCAGCAAAATAAATAAACTTACCCCCTTGCAATGATTCATTTAACGTCCTGTTTATAATTGTTCAAGACCTCAAAAAATTTATTCAAATGTAATAAAAAAACAGGGTAATTCATGAAGGAAACGTCCTTTTATATCGTTACATTTTCTGCCTTAATAAATTTCAAATGTTTTAGACATATCTGGTTTCATTGATTAGGATAAAGGATTATTGTCCCTGGGCCCGGGTCACCGGGTATAAATTTCCTGGAAGTGAGATCCTGTTTTTTTTCATTTGTCATGCTTCAAGGGTATCTCCTGACCATGATAATTCTTTTTTGCCGGGCTTTAAAGTAAACGGGTTAATTTTTCAAGGAGTGTTAATACTTTTCGTGGATACAATACACGGAATCAACAAACCCGGCTTTTCTTATACCGGAGCCCTGCCGGTTTAAATCGCCCAAAACTTCAATGGCTGTATCCTTGTATACGAGGATGGAATCCAGGATAGCCGGGTAATCACCAGCAACGTTCCAGGTTTCTG
>CAYRRV010000021.1:0-55407 GCA_964426725.1 uncultured Bacteroidales bacterium
AGTGCGTGTAACTTATATTTTCAGTGTTCAAAAATTTTAGCAACCTGTCTTTCATAATACTTTTTTACAAATGTAACATATTAAATCTTTACATGTGTAACTTTATTAATTTTACATTTGTAATTTATGGTATTTGTCATGCTTAATTGTAAACATAAAGGGAGCCCATTTTTTCAGTACAATATTGGCATTTAATGATACATCAAATTTGATATTGAAGGAAAAATCATCATTATTTACGGCATTTGATGCATGTTTAGCCCTTATTATTTTATTAACATCATACTATGAATATACATATTATTATAATTTTCAACTTATACTTTATATATATTTATTAAACTATTGGTAATGTGTACTATAATATAATTAATCCTTTAAATATACTCGTTTTGTGCCATTTTTCTCTGAAACACTTTAATTTATTGTTTACATTATTCTTGTATATTATTGGTATACTGCTTTTTATGTGTATAATTCCATGTTGTTTACATTTGTAATGTAAGAGTTTTTTATTTTCTGAAATTATCACTAATATATCCGAACTGATCGCGTATTAATTTGTTTACTTTTGTAACCAAGATGTGTTTTAGCCTAATTAATAACTTTTCACACGGTAAACATCTTTATAGTTATTACCTGTTTTCTCCTATCAAAGATTTTTTTTTATTCTTTTCGATGTTTTATAATTTTGAATTTATGGTAAAACTTATCTCCTATTTTTAAGCTCACGAGAATTAAATATTCCCTTCTCTCCTTGTCTCCGGGTGGAAAAATTCCAATCCTTAGCGTTTAAATTAATTCTATTATAAAATAGCCGTGTAACGTGTTAGATTACAGGTAGAAATGACTTTCCAGTGCTTCTATGAAAAATATGGAATTAAAAGATAAAGTGATAATCTTTCAACGTGGGCCTATTGATGTCACCATTTTTAATTATTTTGGTCTGATAATTTATTTGAGGTTAATCAATACTTAAAAAAGTTATATTTATGAGATTTCAATTCCGATCTATACAATTGCACTGGCAAATTCTAATTGCATTTATACTTGCTATTTTGTTCGGTGTTTTTTTCCCTGAACAAGTTGATTATGTAGCATGGTTAGGTGATCTATTCCTGCGGGCGTTACAAATGATTATTATACCTTTGATTTTTTCAAGTATTGTTTCCGGGATAACCCAGGTAGGGTCAGCTGAAAATCTTGGTCGACTTGGACTCAAAACCATGGGGTATTATATTTTTACCAGTATATTGGCAATATTCACCGGACTGCTCTTCGTGAATATCATTAAACCAGGAGAAGGTGCACGGATGGGATTGGAAAAAGAAGTAGAGGGATTGGGCATTGCAGCAGAATCTTTTGGATCAACTCTCCTTCATGTCATTCCAACCAACGTGGTAAAGGCTTTTGCTGATAATGAAATGCTTTCGGTGATTTTTTTCGCGATCATTTTTGGTTTTTTTATTACCCGGGTGAAATCGAAATCCAAGAAAATAATGACAGGAATTTTCGAAAGTTTGTTCGAAGTCATGATGAAGCTAACCATGTTTATTATTTATTTCGCTCCTCTCGGAATATTCGGTATTGTAGCCCGGGTAGTCGCCAGTCAGGAAGATTTACTAGGCCTTGCTTCCAGCATGGGACAATACATGTTTTGCGTTCTTGCCGCCCTTTTCGTGCATGCTTTTATCTCTCTTCCGCTTTTAGTGAGATTTCTTGGCAAGGCAAAACCGTTCAGGCACCTCAGATCAATGGCAACACCATTAATTACAGCTTTTTCCACCTCGTCTTCAAGCGCTACCCTTCCTCTTACTATTAATGCTGTTGAAAATAATAGTGGGGTTTCTAACAAGATCAGCAGTTTCACATTACCCTTGGGAGCCACGATTAACATGGATGGCACAGCGCTCTACGAGCTCGTTGCTGCCATGTTTATAGCACAAGCATATGGTCTGGAATTGAGTATTTGGAAACAGTTGATAGCAGTAGCCGCGGCATTGCTTGCCTCAATAGGCGCTGCAGGTATTCCGATGGCTGGTTTAGTAATGATCACGGTTGTTCTGAAGGCCATGGGGCTTCCATTTGAAGGCGTGGGTTTGATCCTGGCTGTTGATCGTATTCTCGACATGTTCAGAACAGCAACCAACGTGTGGAGTGATAGTTGCGGTGCCGTGATTATAGCGAAGAGCGAGGGTGAAGTGTTGAAGGTATAAAAAATTAGTTGTTGATTGTAATGAATGGTTATTGAATTATTAAGTTACTGGTTTATTGAGTGATGAGTGAGTGATAATTAATAATTAGGTTCATTATTTCAATGCTTCATATAGAATTTCCACGGGATGTTTCCCTTCACGGCCGGTTCCGTCTTTAATCTGATGCCGGCAACTTGTTCCGGGAGCTGCAATGATGGTTTCTGCTGAAGCTTCCCGCACGGAGGGAAATAAAACCAGTTCGCCAACCTTCATGGATACATCGTAATGTTCCTTTTCATAGCCAAAAGATCCGGCCATACCACAACAGCCGGAAGGTATTTCTTCCACCCTGTAATTCTCCGGGAAAGATAAAATCTTAATCGTGGAATTGGTTGATGAAACAGCCTTTTGCTGACAGTGCCCATGCAGTTTGATAAATTTACTTTCCGTGGTAAACATTTCTTTTTTAATTATACCTTTATCCATCTGATCAGCAAGAAATTCATCGATCATCAGGGCATTTTTGCTTAGTTCACTTGCTGCTTTCTTATTTGCCGGAATGGCAAGATCCGGATACTCATCCCTGAAAGCAAGAATGGCAGAAGGTTCTATTCCAAGCAAGGGGGCCTCTTCAGTTACCACATCTTTTAACAATTTAATATTATTATTGACTATTTTTTTAGCTGTTCGTAAAAGTCCTTTAGAAAGAAAAGTTCTGCCACATAAATCATTTTTGGGTAAAAACACCCTGTATCCCAGTTTATTCAAAAGCTTAACTGCCTTGATGCCAATGTGTGTGTCATTATAATCGGTGAATTCATCCACGAAGATATTGACAGTCCGGCTTTCAAAGGGTAATTGACTGTTCAATTGTTCCAGGTGCCTCCTGGCCCACTTTCTCAGGGTTACCTTATAAAGGGAAGGAATAGATCTATTGACTGCAAACCCGATAGTTTTTTTCAGTAATCCCGCGAAAAACTTGTTCTGGATGAAAAAATTATAAATACCGGGAACCATGGCTCCTATTTTATTGAAGGTAGTGATATAAGCAATCAAGCGGGTTCGCAAGGGAATTCCATGCTCATCATAATAATGTTGCAGGAACTCGGCTTTCAACTTAGCCACGTCGACACCTGAAGGACATTCAGACTTACAAGCTTTGCATGACAGGCAAAGGTCCATTACATCATATATTTCCTCGTGATCAAACGGATTTTTTTTAGGAGAATTGGTTAGGAATTCCCGAAGGATATTAGCCCGGGCTCTTGTTGTCGCGTTCTCATCGCGGGTGGCCATGTAACTCGGGCACATGGTTCCTCCAATCACGGGACTTTTGCGACAGTCACCTGATCCATTACATTTTTCGGCCAATTGCAGAATACCCTTGGTTTCGGTAAAATCAAAGACCGTATCAAATACCCTCTCAGTTCTTCCCGGTTCGTAACGCAGGAAACGGTCCATGGGTGGTGTATCAGTGATTTTTCCGGGATTAAAGATATTGTTTGAATCCCATGTTCGTTTAATATCCAATAATAATTGATAATTTTTCTCTCCCACCATAAGAGGAATAAATTCACCCCTGAGCCGTCCATCACCATGTTCACCGCTTAATGAACCCTGGTATTTTTTTACCAGTTTAGCGATATCAGTAGCAATTTCCCTGAAAAGTTTCACATCATTGGGATTTTTCAGGTTAAGAACTGGTCGCAGGTGTAATTCTCCCGTGGCAATATGGGCATGATAGACGCAACTCAGGTTATTCTTCGCGAGTATTTCCTTGAACTCCTGAATATATCCCGGGAGTTTTTCAGGAGCAATCGCGGTATCCTCGATCACGGATACAGGTTTGGCATCCCCCTCGATATTGGATAAAACTCCAAGACCAGCCTTTCGCAACGCCCATACCTTATTAATATCACTTCCCGTGATAAGCGGAAAATGAAACCCGATTCCAGCCCCCGTCATTTCCTGCTCTATTTTATCGCGGAGAATTTCGATCTCTTCCATGTTGTCACGGGCAAACTCTATAATCAATATAGCTCCCGGATCTCCCTGAATAAAAAACCTGTTTTTCTTTTGAGTGAGGTTGTTTTTAGTACACTGTAAAATGGTATCGTCCATCAGCTCGATAGCGGCAGGATCGTGTTTCAATGCAATAAGATTTCCCTGTAAAGCATCCTCGAGTGTATTGCAATGAACCGTCACAAGTCCTTTTTCCCTGGGAGGCAAAGGAACAAGGTTGAGTTTAATTTCCGTTATAAACATCAGGGTTCCCTCTGAACCCGCGACTAATTTTGCCAAGTTAAAGGTTTCGCCATTCTCGGAAAATGGTTGTTGATCCAGTAAAATATCAATGGCATAACCTGTGTTTCTGCGTTTGATAGTTTTATCCGGGTATTCTCTTCTTATTTCATCCTGGTTGGCAGGATCAGATAATACCTTTTCAATATTCCTGTAAATTGCAGCTTCAAGATTTTTTCCTGATAATTTTTGTTGAAATTCATCGGAAGTAACCGGCCCAAATTCAACAACCGAACCGTCACTTAAAACACCTTTCACGGCAATGGTATGATCCCGGGTACTCCCGTAAATCAAAGAATGTGCACCACAGGCATTATTACCAACCATTCCTCCTATCATACAGCGATTTGCAGTGGAAGTTTCGGGACCAAAAAAGAGATCATGAGGTTTTAAATACATGTTTAATTCATCCAAAACCACTCCCGGCTGCACCCTGACCCATTTTTCTGCTGTATTTAATTCTAAAACAGAAGTCATGTATTTTGATATATCGACAACAATGCCATTGCCTACAACCTGTCCTGCCAGTGAAGTTCCTGCAGCCCTGGGAATAAGAGACATCTTGTTCTTAACGGCAAATTGTACCAGCTTTATGATATCCTCCTCATTACAGGGTAGCACTACTGCAATGGGGAGTTCCCTGTAAGCAGAAGCATCAGTGGCATACATTAACCTGTGAAACTCATCAGTAAAAACATCACCTTCGAGTAATTCATCCAACCCGGCAAAAGCAGTATTGTTTATCGTTTTCTCCATTCCATTATTCTCAAAAAATTGAAAGAACAAATGTAATATAAAAGTGAAGAAATTGGAAAAAGGTGAACATGGAAATAGAAAAAATAAAGGTTATTTGATGGTTGTTAAATAGTTATATGGTAGTTACCAGATTGTTATTTGATTTTTGTTTATTGTTCGTGAAAAGGATAGTAGCACACGAGGGTTTTGCTTATAATCACTATTGATCACGACACCTTAATTCTTCTTGTAATAATCCGTGCTTTCGAATATTTTATCAGCGGATTTTGATATAAACCCGGTAAAAAGCTCACCATTCTCATCTTTGTAACGTTTGGCAAACTCGTAATAACAGCCAGGAATCTCGTAAGTCCCTTCAATAAATTCAACCGGTACAATATCTGCTTTTGTGCTGGATTGTTCTAGTAACTGAACAGGAGAACCTTTCACTTCACCTCCCGAATCATTTAACTGGAATCCATTATCTTTCAAGAACTGGTTAACTTCATTGATAGTGTCGAAAGTTTTCAGTCTGTCTATACTCACCGTGAAATGATTTGCCCTAAAGCCGAAAACATATAGCCATGCAGCATATTCAGATTCAGTTCTCAAATTATTATACACCTGATACGAGGGCTTACCCCAGGAATTTCCAGAATACAGGAAGTCCTTTTTGCTGGTTAGTCCTTCCGGCAAATTTGATATCTTATCTCGAACAACCGATTGCAAATTATCGCTGAAATCCTCTAGTATAAGCTGACTTATGAAAATAAGAGGCATTTCAGGATATTCATGCTCATAATGCCTGGCCGAAAGATGCTTCTGCTCAAAAGTATATTGTCCTTTTTCAGCATATCCTTTTTCAGTAAAGTAACCGGATAATACATCAATATTTATTGCAGGATCATTGAATGTTCTGAATGCAATATGATCGTTAACGACATTTTCTCCTCTTGTTTCAAAGAGATGTCGTATTTTCTCCGCGGAGGAATTAATTTTGGTGTAATCTTTCCAAAGATTTTCCAGCATTTCTTTAAGTTCCATTTTGTTTTACTTTTTTATTTCTTTAGAAAACAAGTGTTTCAATCTATTGTTGAACCCAAATATTTGTTTTAAAACATTTTATAATAAATGAATTTATCCAACGTGTCATCCATATTCAATGGAATTATTTCATGTAATATACCGGGTAAACACGGGAATAATAATAAATAAATTGAATTATGATATAAATCATCATTTTACTCCTTTGCAATTGGCTTTTTTTCGCTATTTTTATTTCTTTGAACATGAAATTATAAAATCCTGATTTACAATGAATTTACTTGAAGAGATACGTGAAAACGCTAAAAAGGACCTACAGAGAATCGTTTTACCCGAGGGACTGGAAGAAAGAACCTTGAAAGCAGCGGACGAGATCATCCATGAAAAAATTGCCGAAATTATCTTAATCGGGAATCCCGATAAAGTTTTGAAGGAGGCAACTGATAAGGGTTTGAAAAATATTGAAAATGCCATCATCATAGATCCTGAAGATCATGATAAAAAGGATCAATATATTGATTTAATGGTTGAACTGAGGAAACATAAGGGCCTCACGCGTGATAAAGCTGCCAAACTAATAACAGACCCTCTCTATCTTAGCACTTTAATGATAAAAAATGGTGATGCTGATGGCGAAGTTGCCGGTGCCATGAATGCCACGGGTGATGTTTTGCGCCCGGCATTTCAATTTGTAAAAACACTCCCTGGCATCAGTGTTGTTTCAGGAGCTTTCATCATGATATTAAAAGATAAAGAATTCGGTGAAAATGGTATTATGGTTTTCGCTGATTGCGCCGTTCATCCCAATCCAACAGATACAGAACTGGCAGAAATTGCAGTTGCAACCGGAAAAACCACGCGTGCCATAGCAGGCTTCGAACCAAAGATAGCCATGCTTAGTTTCTCTACCAAGGGTAGTGCTAAACACGAAATGGTCGATAAAGTGGTGAATGCTACCAGAATGGCTAAAGAAATGGCACCTGACATGGATATCGATGGTGAATTACAGGCGGATGCAGCTATTATCGAATCTATTGGACAAAAAAAAGCCCCGGGTAGTAAAATCGCGGGCAAGGCCAACGTGCTGGTATTTCCTACTCTCGAAACGGGAAATATTGTTTATAAACTTGTTCAGCGCCTGGCACACGCTGAAGCCGTGGGACCTGTCCTTCAGGGAATGGCAGCCCCAATTAACGACCTTTCCAGGGGTTGTTCAGTAAGTGATATTGTCAACCTTGTAGCAATAACAGCGAATCAGGCAGCAAAAAAAGGCTGAAACAAGTAACTTTAATAATAATAAATATTGTAAAAGATGGGAGAAGTAATTGTCGAACAAATAGAACAGTTCGGACTAAGTAAAAAAAACAAGCCCAAACAATTGTTCTCGAGGATTGGAATCGTTGGTTGTGGATCTGTTGGACAGAGTATTGCCAGGATGATAAGCTGCAAGGGACTGGAAGTGGTTTTTGTTGAAGTAAGCGAAGCTAAAATTCAACAAGCCTACCGTGAAATTGAAAGAGAACTGGACAGGCAAATTGAACACTGGGGAATGACACCCACTGATAAAAGATCTATCATGTCAAGAATCAAAGGCACCCTTGAATTCAAAGATCTCAAGGGATGCGATCTGGTTATTGAAGCTATTTTATCTAGAAACAGGGATTTAAGTATTGATATTCGAAAGGGGGTTTTTAAAAATATTGAACGCCATGTTGATCCCGGAACAATTATCGCGACCAACTCCACCACGCTCATTATAACAGAACTGGCCTCTGAACTTGAACACAAGGAAAGATGCGTGAGTCTCCATTTTCTTACTACCGCGAGGGATGCAAGAATCATTGAAGTAGTAAAAGGTTTGTATACAAATGAAGAAGTCTATCAGGCAGTCTTGAAATTTGTAAAGCTACTTGCAAAAACAGTAATTCCTGTCGAAGAATCTCCCGGGTTGATCAGCGTAAGACTTTTTTCAGTCCTCGTGAACGAAGCTTGTGAGATCCTGATGGAAGGAGTTGGAAAGAAGGAAGACATCGATTTAACAATGCGTAACGGGCTTGGACTATCTTACGGACCTTTCGAAATGGCTGATCGCGTGGGACTCGACAAAGTGGAACGATGGATGGACAACCTTTACAGGGAATTTGGAGACATGAAATATAAAGCTTCCCCGTTACTAAAACGTTTAGTAAGAGCTAATCAACTGGGACGAAAAACCGGCAAGGGCTTTTACGAGTATGATGAAAACGGGAGAAAAACAGGCTCAACAATTATCAAGTAGCGAGCACTAAAGAATATTCTTTTTTTAACATTGATTAATATAAAAATAACTTAGAGTGAAAATATTAGTTCTTAACTGCGGAAGTTCGTCAATCAAGTTTCAATTGTTTGACATGGGTACCAAAGATGTCCTATCAAAAGGACTTGTAGAAAAAATCGGGCTCAAGGGTTCAATCCTGAAATTGGAAAAAGAAAACGGGGAAAAAGTAAAATTCGAGGGAGAAATTCTCGATCACCAGAGCGGAATTGAATACGTGCTGGGTGTCCTTACTTCTCACAAACATGGTTGCATTAAAAACCTTGAAGAAATTGACGCGGTTGGTCACAGGGTTGTTCATGGTGGGGAAAAGTTCAACAGCAGCGTACTCATAACAGATGAGGTTATCAAGGAAATGGAAGATTGTATTGATCTCGCACCACTCCATAACCCGCCAAATTTGAAAGGTATTTACGCGATGCAGGATCTTTTACCCAATGTCCCGCAAGCAGGAGTTTTCGACACGGCATTTCACCAAACCATGCCTAAGCATGCATACATGTATGCTATTCCATATTCCCTGTACGAGAAATATGGTATCAGAAGGTACGGGTTTCATGGTACCAGTCACAGGTACGTGTCTAAAAGAGCATGTGAAATACTTGATGTTGACATGAAAACACAGAAAATCATTACGTGCCACTTGGGAAATGGAGCTTCAGCAGCGGCAATCAAATATGGTGAATCTGTAGACACATCCATGGGACTCACCCCGGTTGAAGGCCTTATCATGGGTACCCGGGCCGGTGATCTGGATCTTGGAGTGCTCACCTTCATCATGGATAAAGAAGAAATTGGATTCTCGGCAACCAACACGCTTATTAACAAGCACAGTGGTATACTCGGGGTTACCGGTATTTCTTCCGATATGCGTGAAGTAGAAGAAGCTGCCGAAAATGGCAACCAGCGGGCTAAACTCGGTCTGGACATGTACCACTACCGCGTCAGAAAATATATTGGCGCCTATGCCGCGGCAATGAATGGTGTTGACATTGTTATATTCACGGGTGGCATCGGGGAAAACGGATGGGAAAGCCGTGAAGAAATCTGCAAGAACCTTGACTACCTGGGACTTGAATTTGACCCGGGAAAAAACAAGGGCATCAGGGGAAAAGAAATTGTTATCACGAAAGATACATCAAAAGTAAAAGCCATGGTCGTGCCCACGAATGAGGAACTTGTAATAGCTGAAGATACACAAGTTATCATCACCGAGAAAAACCTTGTCTGAAATGGTAATACATTCACTGGGTGATATTGAAAATAAGGCAATCAGCAGAAAAACAAGAAGAATAGCTATCGCGGCAGCAGAAGATAAAAATGTACTGCTGGCTGTAAAAGAAGCATCGGAAAAAAAAATCGTTGAGCCTCTCTTTGTTGGTGATCAAAAAAAAATCAAGTCGCTCTGTGAAAAAATAGGATTTAACACTGGGAATTTCCAGATCATCAACCAGGAGAATCCTGTTGAATCCGCGATAATTGCTGTAAAATCAATCAGGGAAGGACAGGCCTCCATTTTAATGAAAGGACTTGTACCAACTGCTCCTTTGCTCCGGGCCATACTTGACAAGGAAAACGGGATTAAAAAACGTAATGTTTTAAGTCACCTGGCCTTGTTTGAACTAAAAACATATCATAAGATATTGGGAATCACCGATGCGGCTATGAATATCTCACCAGACATAAGCGAGAAACAAGATATTATTCGTAACAGCATTGACATTTTTCATGGACTAGGTTATCAAAAACCAAAAATTGCCGTGCTGGGCCCTCTTGAAACTGTAAATCCCAAGATTCCATCCACCAGTGATGCTGCATTGTTGACTATGATGGGAACACGAGGTCAAATCAAAGATTGCCTGATCGACGGACCTCTTGCACTTGATAATGCAATATCAGTAGAAGCTGCCAGACATAAAAATATAATAAGTGAGGTAGCCGGTGATGCTGATATTTTGCTGGCTCCTGATCTGAATAGTGGTAATATTCTATACAAATCACTTGTATTTCTTGCCGGGGCTGTAACTGCCGCTATCATAACCGGCGCGAAGGTACCTGTAGTATTAACATCCAGGGCAGATTCGGACAAAACGAAATTGATGTCTATCGCTCTTGCAGCGGCCCTGGAGTAAATATTTTAATAAAAATGGCTGATAAAAAGATATTGGCAATTAATCCTGGTTCTACTACCACGAAAATAGCCGTGTATATAAATTCAAGGGTTGTTTTTCTTAAAAGCATTAAGCATCCCATGGATGAATTGAGGAAATTTGAAAAAATTGTTGACCAGTATCAGTTCCGAAAGGAGGTTATTCTTCATGAATTAAAAAACGCGGATATTGACATTTCGCGTATAGAAGCAGTGGTTGGCCGCGGTGGATTAGTCAGGCCTATTCAATCAGGTGTATACAACATCAATGAAAGAATGAAAGAAGATTTGCGCAAGGGAGTGATGGGAGAACATGCCAGCAACCTTGGTGGACTGATAGCGGATGATATTGCCAAGACACTGCCCAATGCCAGGGCATTTATCGCAGATCCAGTTGTTGTTGATGAGATGCAGGATGTAGCCCGGATCGCGGGTCACCCGAAATTTTCGCGTTACTCCATCTTTCATGCTTTAAATCAAAAAGCAGTGGGCAGGTCATATGCTCGACTGCTGGATAAAAAATATGATGAATTGAACCTTATTATTGCCCATCTTGGCGGTGGCGTGTCCGTGGGAGCACATCAACAAGGTCTGGTAATTGATGTTAACCAGGCTCTTGATGGTGAAGGCCCGTTTTCCCCTGAAAGATCAGGCACTCTGCCTGCAGGCGCCCTGGCAAGGCTATGTTTCAGCGGGGAGTATTCTTACGAGGAAGTAAAGAAAATGATAACTGGTGAAGGTGGCTTCGTGGCCTATTTTAATACCAATAATGCCTACGAGATAGAAATGAGAGTAGCCGATGGGGATGAAGAATCCAAGAAAATTCAGGATGCCCTCTCCTATCAAATTGCCAAGGAAATCGGCGCCATGGCAACCGTCTTGCATGGCAAGGTAGACGCGATAATTCTTACCGGGGGAATGGCTCATAATCCCATGATCGTGGAATATGTTAAAAGAATGGTTTCTTACCTCGGACCAGTAGTAATTTACCCGGGAGAAGACGAAATGCACTCCCTGGCCATAAATGCACTCCAGGTATTACGCGGACAGGTGATACCAAAAGAATACGATGAGTCAAACATGGTTATCCGGTAAACCTGTAAGATCAAGGTGTGGTTGAAGAAACGGGAAGTATCTTGCCGTTAAAAAAACGAGGCCCGGATATGGAAAAATCAGCGATAAAATCTGCCATGTCATTCACCTCAATTGGAGCCTTGTAACCGGGAAAAGCTTCCTCCAGCATTTCAGTTTGAACGGCTCCTAATGCCAGACAGTTAAACACGATTTTCTTTTCCTTGTATTCCTCGGCCAGACATTCAGTGAGTACAGCCAATGCCCCCTTGGAGGCACTATACATTGATAAACCCGGGAACTTAACACTTCCCTGGTAGCCACCCATGCTACTGATATTTACAACGTGACTCGTGCCATTTTTACCCATTAGTGGAATTAAGTCCCTGATAAGTAAAGCTGGAGCGGCAAAATTAACCGTGACTGAAGCCTGCAATTCCTCCTTGGTTATCCCTGTAAAAGCCTTCATGACAAGATATCCGGCATTATTTATCAAAATATCTACCGTGCCTAAAATTGACTGAATCTGCTCAGCCAGATCATTTTCCTTCATCAGGTAATTAAGATCAAACGGTAATATGGAAATCTTCCCGGCCAACTTCTTATTTAAAGCATCGGCATGCATATCTTCCAGGGCTTTTTCATCGCGTGCAATAGCTATAATATGATTCCCCTTATCTGCAGCGAAACGATAAACAATAGCCCGGCCAATGCCCCTACTTGCTCCTGTTATTAATATATTCATTTACTCAAGTTTTAATGATTCGAGAAAACACCTGAAAATATATAAATAATAAATAAAACCAATTATTTTTACATGATATTATTTTTATCCTGGTTTATTCAGATAAAAGATTTTATTTACAAAAATATGAAGAATTTATTTTTGATAAGTCTGATTCTCATTTTATTACTTGCTTTACCTCCCGCTTTTAGCCAGAATAATGGCAATGGGGAAAAAAATAATAAAAAAACACCTCCTAAAGAAAGAATTTTTTTCGGGGGAAATTTCAATATTGCATTTGGCACGAATTACGCGAATATAGAGATCTCACCTATTGTTGGCTATCATCTTACTTCAAGACTCGAGCTGGCAACCGGACCTATATACATGTATTTTAAAGATCAACTTTTTGCCGATTATAACACGCACATATTTGGAGGCCGTATTTATACCAGGTATCATGTTATTAAAAATATTGATAATATATTACCCCTGAATACAAATCTCGGGATATTTGGACATGCCGAGTATGCTGGTCTAAGCCTTGAAAATCAATACTTTGGATTCGATATTATTAATGAAGGCAGGTTTTGGGATCATAACGTGCTGGTTGGAGGTGGAATTCGTCAACCCATTGGAGGAAAAGCATATATTTTCATTTCATTTTTATACAACCTGGATGAAGATTATGGCAGCCTTTATAGTAGCCCGGTTGTTCGTTTTGGTCTTATTTTCTAGATCTCCCGTTTTTTCACATTCTTTTAACATAGGGTGAAGAATAATAAAACATATTCTTCGTTACTTTCCTGTATTAACATGTATTAAAGGTCGAATTAATTATATCGTGATTATTTCATTCAAATTAGGTTTTTTAAATATATTTTGACAGTTTTACAGAAACTTTTACAGAAAAATAACATATTTTAATTTCATACATGTAAATAATACATGTTTAAAGTATTGAAAAAATGGAAGTAAATCAAAACAAGGTAGTGTCTCTTACCTATGAATTAAGACGAGACAATGCTGAAGGAGAGATTGTTGAAACAGTAACAAAAGAAAGACCCCTTACTTACCTCACTGGAGCCGGTAATCTGCTTGCTAAATTCGAATCGAACCTGGAAGGCCTGAAAGTTGGCGAGTCATTTAATTTTAAACTGGACGTGGAAGACGCTTACGGGCAACCATCAGAAAAGGCTGTGGTGAATGTTCCGATGCAGGCTTTTGAAGTTGAAGGAAAGATTGACAAAAATCTTTTAAAAATTGGAAATATTATCCCGATGATAGACAGTAATAGCAGAAGAATTCAGGGAGTTGTAAAAAAACTCGAAAAAGAACACGTTGTTATGGACTTCAATCATCCATTAGCTGGTGAAGCCCTGTTTTTCAGTGGTGAGATTACAGCTATCAGGGAAGCTACTGAAGAAGAATTGCAACATGGACATGTTCATGATAGTCATTCATGTGACAACTGCGATGGAGATGATTGCCAGGGTCATCATCACCACTAATGTCTTGTCAATGAAAAAATGATGGTTGATCTGTACCACATGCCCTGAATTTATTGACATTCCTTCTGCAATATCAAATTTTGTGCATCACGAATCGATATCAATGATAAATTTATCCCCGTCTTTCCAGGCGGGGAATTTTTTTCTAAATTCCCAGAGTTTGGACAGGGAAATTGGATAAGTACTGATATCAGGTTTAAAATAGTTCGTACCGGAAATTCGCTTTCCCTTGAAATCATAAAGAGAGGAATCACCTGAATAGGTTATATTCATTCCATCTTTTCCGATGCGGTTTACACCCGCCACATAGGCTTGATTTTCAATAGCCCGTGCCTTCAATAGCGTTTTCCATACCTCTCTCCGCTTCCAGGGCCAATTAGCCACGTAAATCAACAAGTCATATTTTATATTCAGGTTTGCACTCCATACAGGAAAACGTAAATCATAACAAATAAGCGGCATGATTTTCCATTCCCTGTATTCCACAATAAGTTGATTCATCCCTTGGGAATAGTGTTTGTTTTCATTTCCCATCCTGAACAGGTGCCGTTTATCATATGTTTTCGTTTTGCCATCCGGGGTAACAAAAAGCAACCGGTTGAAATAATGATTATTTTCCTTCACGATAAAGCTACCCGTTATGGCTGTTTTATGTTGCATGGCCTCTGCAATCATCCATCTTGATGTAACACCCCCGGGAACATCAGCAAAAGTAGGGGCTTTCATGGTAAAACCCGTGCTAAACATTTCCGGAATAATTACCAGGTCTGTTTTACCAGAGAGTTCTTTAATCGTGTTGGAATAGTAAGAAAGATTTGCCGAGGGATTTTCCCATACTATATTGTTTTGAATCCATGAGATCCTGAGGTTTGACATAATTTACACTTCAAATTTATCGGGATGTCGAGGCACTATCCCCCTGAAAAATCCCTTGATTAATTTCATGTCTTTTTCAATATCACCGGTGGGATAAATAAACTGACCAATTCCTATGACTTTTCTGGAATAATCGCAGTACCCGGGCAAGAGGGGCACACCGGCTCTTTCAGCAATATAATAAAAGCCTCTTTTCCAGTACCTTACCTTTTCACGGGTTCCCTCGGGTGTAATGGTGAGCACGAATTTATCATGATCTCGAAAAAGTTCAACCATTTTCTGTATCATATTGGTCCTGTTTTTTCTGTCTACAGGAATACCTCCCATTAACCTGAGGAGAATATTAACGGGAAAAACGAATAATTCTTTCTTTATTAAGACCTTAGAAGATATCCCATAACCATGATAAAAAAGCTTGCCAATTACAAAATCCCACATTGAAGTATGCGGCGCTGAAACGATAAGATATTTATTACCCCTGGGCAATTGTCCCTCGCATCTCCAACCTGCCAATTTCAGAATTAATCTGCAAAAATACCTCATGACCTTATAAGATACGGAATATTACCTGGTGTCTTGTCAATGAAAAAACGGCGGTTGATCTGTGCCACATGTCTTTAATAAAGTGATATTCTTTCTGCAATATCAAATTTGACGAATCGCTTACAAAGATTTGGATTTTTTTTAAATTATAAAAGAAAGATGATAATTTTTTCGTACCTGATTTGCCTGACACGAATGCCCAAGTATAGAAACACGCCTGAAAACTACTTCCCAACCTTTAGTATTGCCTTTTTAATTCGCAGGGAAAGTTCATCGGGACTGAAAGGTTTTGTTATGTAGTCATCAGCGCCCAGTTCAAATGCTTTTAAAACGGTATCTTCAACACCAACGCGTGTTAACATAACAATGGGAATGTTGAGTTTTAGCTGGTTGCGGACGTATTCAATTAATTCCAGGCCATTAAGGTGGGGCATGTGCAAATCTGTAAGCATAAAATCTATCTGCTCGTTATTCAACACATCATAAGCTGCTTTTCCGTCTGCCGCTGTAACGATTTCATAATTCTCTTTACCCAGGCGATGTTCGAGGGCTTTTAGAGTCATTGTATCGTCTTCGCATATGAGTATTCTCATGATATTATTATTTCTAAATTACCTGTATTAATATTTAGCTGTATTTAACTGAAAATCGACAAGTAATTGTTCTCTTGCCTGCTCACAATAATCAACCAATCGCAATGTCAATTCAACTGTCTTTTCCGGATCTTTTTCATTTCTTGCATTATCCTCAATTATATCCACGAGTTCTCTGCCCCCTTGTACCCCGACAAAATCAATATTCGATGCAAACCTGTGCACGGTTGAAAAAAGATTTTTCCAATCCTTCTCCCTGGCAAATTTTTTCATCAATGATATAAACTCGGGTGCATCTGTGGTGAACTGGGTCACCATTTCCTTTACAAAAACATCATCACCTTCTGAAATCTCCTTCAAATAGGATAAATCGTAATTATTCTTCTCACTCATAATTCCTAAAATTCAACTTGAAACACCTACTTGAAAATACGTTTTGAATAATGATATGTTACCTTTTCTATATTGTTTTTTATTTAATAGTTAAATTCTCGTGTCTATCACTCAGGATAAATGACACGATAGGATAATAATAGGCATAAAAGAACTCTTTGTTTTTATCGTTACCTGAATTGTTTAACCATTTATTTATATAGTATGTACCTGCAAATCCTGATGTAAAATAATTAAGCTCGATATTTGAGAAATCGCCCGTGAAATAATAAAAAAGAAACTCTCCATTATGTGATATTACTGCCGGGAATTTTGAATCCAATCCATGCATGGCCAGTAAATCATTCCCTGTTAGCGTCACATCCAGGTTGTACTCTGATATAACCTGATTAACGTCACTGGTTTTAATTATTTCAAACCATGATAAAAAACTAACATTTTCACTAACACCTATAAATTCAGCATCTTGTGAAGAGGTATTTATTACTGGAAAGGGATGATTCAAATGAACTTCATTCTCAAGCACCACGACCTCACCTTCATCATTAATCAGGATAATACCAGGGCCCCGGAAATCCCACTTGCCAAACCGGGATTTATAAGAATCTTCAATCCAGTGCGGCACCTCGCTGTTTTTTCCAGAATCGAGTTTACTAAAATAGCATCCTCGCCAACCGGTATACTCCATTCCAAGCAATTTTTCCGTTTTCATCCTGATTAATGGATCTGTAGGGGGAGCCCAGAAATTGTATTCGGCAATAATAGCCTTACCCTGTTTAACAGCATTTTTTAACAGAATGTAATCCGTTTGTTTTAATCCTCCTATTAATCGCGTATTTGATTTAACGTGTGTTGTGTTATTAAACCAATCCTTGAATAACAATCCCGTGTTATCCACATAAAATATTACATCATTAAAATGAACAATGGAATCAATTTCAGCGAGCTTTAACCTTTTTATGGAGTAATTCCTGCTTTTTAGGGGTTCCAATGGAATAAAACCAAAATATTCATGGTTAAGGTTGTATTCACTTCTGTCATGTTGAACATATTTTTCATGTCTCAATGTCCATGTAAGTCCGAGATGCTCCGTGCGTTTTAAATCGGTGACCGACTTATTCACGATCAAAACGTTTAATTGCTTTTCCGGTTTTATTAACCAGAAAATCCAACTTACAAGCGGAATCAGAATAATTACCGTGACAATGAGAATGTAGCTTTTTTTATTTTTTTTCATCATGGTCAGAGTTTGGTTTAGAAAGATCAAATTTAATGATTTTACAGAAATATCAAATTATAAGTAGATTGTTTCTGTCAGGGGCAACCCCTCATGCACGATTGCCCGGTAATATTGAAAACAATCATGTCCTTTTGTGCTGTATTTCAGGAAACTTCATACCAAATTACACGAAATTCAACCCCGGCACAAAAATTGATTATTATAGTTTTAAGGAGCATAATTTAACTCAATTAATTAATCAGGCAAAAGGCTAAAATTTGAAAAAAAATTTTAACTTGCAGGCTTTTAAAATTGAACATCTTAAAAATGAGGAAAATGGAAAAAATAATGAACACTGGCAGGTCATGTTTCATGGCTTTACTTTTTTTGATCACCTTCCAGGGAGCGTGGGCGCAAAAAGATGCTCTTCAACCCCTTGACAATCCTGCTTACGGGCCAGACAGCGCTGCACGGATGGAATGTGCCAATAATCTTTCATCAATGAGCGAATTCATGAAAATTGATCTCCCGAATTACGCGCTTGACGCCTGGCGATATGTATTTCACCATTGTCCGTCATCGTCATCCTTGATATATAGATACGGTGTTGATATAATGAAATACATGATAGAGAATGCCGAAACAGAGGAAGAAAAGGAAAAATTCACAGACACTTTATTCCTGGTGTATGACAAGAGAATTGAGTACTTCGACAACAAGGGATTCGTCTTGGGCCGAAAAGGTATTGATATCTTAAAATACAGGAAAAAAGACCTGAAGGAGGCTTACGAGGTCTTGAAACAATCCGTTCAACTTCAAAAGGAAGAATCAGAATATGCCATCATGGGATACTTCATGCAGGTTTCAGGGTTATTATTCAAAAAAAACATGATTGAAGCATCGGGGGTTGTTGAAGACTACACCATGGTAAGCGATTATCTTGAAACCAATATCGAAAAATCAACAAAAAAAGAACGCGGGTTGCAGATGCAGGAAAGAATTGATGAAATTTTCACAAACCTTGGCGCTGCTGACTGTGAACAACTTATTAGTATTTACCAGCCAAGGTTCGATGAAAATAAGGATAATCCAAAGTATCTCAAAAAAGCTGCCGAAATTTTGCAGAAAACCGACTGCGAGGATACTCCCTTTTACGCGCAAGTTTCCGAGCGATTGTTTTCTATTGAACCTTCAGCAGAATCAGCCAGCTACCTGGCGAAATTATTCATGCAAAAAGAAGAATATCAAAAAGCGGTTGATTATTATGAAAAAGCCATTGAACTGGAGACAGAAGCGATCAACAAAGCGAATTTCTATTTCAACCTGGCAGCAATCAAAAGTGATAAATTCAAAGATTACCCTTTAGCGCGATCACTTGCATACAAAGCCATAGAGCTACGTCCCGATTGGGGTGAACCTTATATTTTGATAGGAGACGCTTATGCCTCTTCCTCCAAAAATTGTGGTGAAAATGATTTTGAAAAATCAGCGGTATACTGGGCAGCTGTTGATAAATATATTAAGGCAAAAAACGTGGATCCATCAATGGCAGAAGAAGCAAATCAACGAATATCGCAATATTCACGATACTTCCCGGATAAGGAAGATGCTTTCTTCTACGATTACACGGTAGGCAAAAGCTATACAGTCGGTTGCTGGATAAATGAAACGACATCCGTGAGGTTTTAAAATAATGAAATTCTCATATCCGGAAAGAGGTTGTCAATTCTGGCGGCCTCTTTTTTATTTTAGATTTCAGACACTGCTAACGTCTCAATGAATAGATGACGGATAATATTTGCCACGAATCTTAAACAAAGGTATCTCTCTTCTGTAATATTAAAAATGACACCTCACTATTGCACCGGGATTTCAAATTTATACCCTACTCCCTTGATTGTTTTGATAACATCCATACCAATTTTCTCGCGAAGTTTTCTGATATATACATCAATGGTCCGGTCGCCAACAAAAACATCACTGCCCCAAATCGTGTCAAAAATCTCGTCTCTCGTGAAAACGCGAGATGGTTTGGAGGTGAGTAAAAGCAATAAACTAAACTCTTTCTTGGGCAGGTTAATTTCCATCCCATCTTTTAAAACAATATATTTTTCCTGATCAATAACAATGGGGCCATATTTTTTGATCAATCCAAGCGAAGCAGTTTTTTTCCTCGAAATTCCATAACGACGAAGTAATGCTTTTATTCGGCTTATCAATACTCTCGGGCGCACGGGCTTTGTAATATAATCATCTCCCCCGGCTTCAAACCCGGCAATCTGTGAATAATCTTCTGCCCTCGCCGTAAGAAAAGCAATAAGCACATCGGCAAATCCGGGCAATTCCCTTATCTTCTCACAGGTTTCAATCCCGTCCATCTCGGGCATCATTACATCCAGCAATATTAAATGAGGGTTTACTTCCATGGTAAGTTTAATAGCTTTCTTTCCATTATTGGCCGTGTATACCGTGAAGCCCTCTTTTCTTAAATTATAACCCAAAAACTCGAGAATATCATTTTCATCGTCTACTACCAGTATTTTGTAGTTAGCATTTTCCATAATTGCTTCATTTTATCTTGTAGTAAAGCTAATGTTCATACATAAACTAACTGTTAAAAATGTTTTATATCTTTGTAAAGGATGATTAATATATATTTAATATTCATATAACATTATTTTAATATTGGATTTTCAGTAATAGAATTTAAGAGTATATCTTTACAGCGTTTTTAAAATTAACTAAATTGTAACGAGAAATGGAGAGTTTTTTCCTGGTAATAGTAGCAGTATTATTCCTGCTTGCTATTTCTGATTTGATTGTTGGAGTAAGTAACGACGCTGTAAATTTCCTGAATTCTGCCATTGGTTCTAAAGCCGCACCTTTAAAAATAATCCTGTCAATTGCCGCGATCGGTGTTCTGGTTGGCGCCACCTTTTCGAGTGGTATGATGGAAGTGGCCCGAAAAGGAATTTTTCATCCGGATCAATTCACTTTTGCCGAAATAATGATATTATTTACTGTCGTGATGATTACAGATATCCTGCTGCTCGATCTGTTTAACACGATTGGACTTCCCACTTCAACAACTGTATCCATTGTTTTCGAACTTCTTGGTGCAGCAGTAGGATTAACTATCATTAAACTTGCCAACACTGCCGATGGGATACTTGAAATGGGTAATTACATTAACAGTGGTAAAGCGCTCGCTATTATTACCGGTATATTGTTATCGATCGTGATCGCTTTCTCGGTAGGCTCTATTGTACAGTATATTACAAGAATTATTTTTTCTTTTAATTATAGTAAAACAATCAAATACTTTGGTTCTATCTGGGGTGGATTAGCTATATCCGCGATTGTATATTTTATTTTAATTAAAGGAGCAAAAGGTTCTTCTTTTCTTTCCGATGAAGCTATTCTCTGGATTAAAAATAATTCATGGACTATACTTGCTGTTAATTTCGTCACGTGGACTATCGTTCTGCAGTTACTGGTACTATTTTTCAAAACCAATATTTTGAAAGTCATTATTTTAGTTGGTACTTTTGCCCTTGCCATGGCTTTCGCCGGAAACGATCTCGTTAACTTTATTGGCGTTCCACTGGCAGGTTTCGAGTCTTTTAAAGCTTTTGTCGCGAGCGGAAGTACAGATCCAACGAATTTCACCATGGAAATTTTAAGAGAGCCTGTAAAAACACCAACACTTTACCTTCTTATTGCCGGGCTTATTATGGTTATTACACTTTACCTTTCAAAAAAGGCAAGGTCGGTTACCCGAACCGAGATTAATTTAACCCGGCAGGATGAAGGAGAGGAACGGTTTCAGTCCTCATTGGTAGCCAGAAGCATAGTCAGGGTGGCCATGAACGTGAATCAATATTTGATCCGTGTCATCCCGAAAAAAATCCTGAAAAAAATAGAAAACCGGTTTACCTCGAAGGAGGAAATAATTAACAAGAAAAGTGCGGATATACCAGCCTTTGATCACCTAAGAGCATCCGTAAACCTGGTAATAGCCAGTATTCTTATCACGATTGGTACTAACCTGAAACTCCCCTTGTCTACTACTTATGTTACCTTTATGGTAGCCATGGGCACCTCATTGGCAGATGGAGCATGGGGACGCGAAAGTGCCGTTTATCGAATTTCCGGGGTGCTTACTGTTGTTGGAGGGTGGTTTTTTACTGCCCTGGTAGCTTTTACTGCCTCCTTTATTATGGCAGTTTTAATATATTATGGCGGGATAATTGCTCTCGGCGCATTACTCATCCTTACCCTTTTTCTTGTTTACAAATCTCATAGGTTTTTCACCAGGAAAGAAAAAGAAGAAATAATTAAAGATGATGTTGAGCAGCTTGAAGAATTGAACGGGGAACATGTTTTCAACCGCTGTAATCAAAAAACTATTGAAACCATGCTCTCGGTGTCCAAAATTTATGAATTAACAATTAATTATCTCATAAAGGAAAACAGAAAACACCTGAAAAAACTTGGAGCTGAAGTAAAATTAGTGGATAAGGAAACCCTTAAATTAAAAAACGGAATTTCGAATACCATTAGAAAGCTGGAAGATGATTGTATTGATACCGGGCATTATTTCGTGATGACAATCGACCATCTCAGAGATATATCCAACAGTCTTAAACACATACATGGTCCCTGTTTCCATCACGTGAATAACAATCATGCTCCCATGAATGACGATCAGGTTAAGTTGCTCATCGGTATTCAGCAAAAATTATCAGAACTCTTCAACCAGTCAGTTGAAATTCTTAAATCATGCGAGTTCGATAATATTAATCAAGTTGAAACCTATGCTAACGCCCTCTCCGAGGAAATAAAAAGTGCCAAGATAAAGCAAATAAAATCCCTTAAAAAAGGTGATGCCAAGACCAAGGCGAGCATGTTGTTTCTTGACTTGTTAAACGAAACAAAAAATATTACGATTCACATTGTTCATTTGCTCAAGGCTGAAAGCGAATTCATGCAATTCAATAAAAAGAACGGCACCTTAAGACAATACATGTAACAAGCTTTTCATGTTAAAAAAAAGGGGAACCTTGTCAAAACAGGGCTCCCCTTTTTTAACTTTTATAAAAGTCATTCAGTATACTTGTATCCTACACCTTTCACGGTTTTTATGTGCTTATCCCCTATTTTTTCTCTTAATTTCCGAACATGAACATCAATGGTTCTGTCGCCAACCACGATATTATCCCCCCAAACCTTGTGGAATATTTCGTCGCGGGTAAAAACCTTTTCAGGTTTTGATATAAGCAGATTTAACAATTCAAACTCTTTTTTCGGGAAAATCATTTCCTTTCCGTCTTTAATAACCAGGAATCTTTCTCGATCAATAATCAGATCATTCTTTTTTATTATCGGGTCATCCACGGGTTCTTCTTCATTCGCATTTCCATATCGTTTCAATAATGCTTTAACCCTGCTGACAAGAACCTTTGGCTTAATAGGTTTGGTAATGTAATCGTCTCCACCTGCCTCAAACCCGGCAATTTGAGAATAATCCTCTCCCCTGGCAGTAAGAAAAGCAATAATTGTCTGATCAAGTTCTTCATTTCTTCTTAATTCCTCGCAAGTTTCAATACCATCCATTTCGGGCATCATTACATCAAGCAGGATCAGATGTGGTTGTAGATTTTTAGCTGTATTGATTGCTTGTTTTCCTGATGAAACACTTGATATTTGAAAACCTTCCTTTTGGAGATTATAGGTTAAAAACTCCAGTATATCTGGTTCATCATCAACAAGTAATATCTTGTAATTCTTATTTTTCATTATTAATAAAAACCCTGTTAAAGTATTAAAAATACAAATATAACTATTTTTTAACCTAATCTTTATCTTAAAACCAGATTTAGATCCTGGCCGCACGAATATTTCCCGGTTTTAAAATGAAGAATTCAGGCCCAATTAACGGAATTGCAATTTATACAAGATCGAGCCATTGCAGGGTATATCTATCCTGCAAGGCAGAAACCTTTTTCCAGGTGAGCATTATTTACACGTGAAGCCATAACTCAATAATATTCTTTACAATAAACCATAAATAGGTTCGTTGTTTTTATAAGAACATCTATTTGTTTAATCAATTGAAATTGAAAATTATGAATTTTAAGTATTTTGGAATTATTATCTTAGTCGTGACAATCACGTTTGGTTGCCAGAGCAACAACAAAAATCAGCAAAATGAGACCGGGTATGAGAATGCATCGCAAAAGCAACAAGATCATGGTCAGTTTCAACAACCACAACAACAACAGCAACAACCAGGAGGTGAAGTAAGTGACAAAGAACTGCAGCAATTTGCTTCGGTAGCGCAACATCTGCAGGGTATCAATCAACAAGCACAACAAGAAATGGTTGCTGCCCTGGAAAAAGAAGGACTGAAGGTAGAACGATTTAATGAGCTACAACAGGCCGAGAATAACCAAAATCAGGTAACCGATGCTACTGATAAAGAATTGAAACAATATGAAGTAGCTACACGTGAATTGGAAAAAATCCAAGGTGAGTCTCAACAGAAAATGCAAGAGAAGATTAAAGATGAAGGGTTAACTGAAAACAGATACCAGGAAATATACATGGCTCTTCAAAATGACCCTGAATTACAAGAAAAGTTTCAGGCATTACAACAACCAAATAATTAAAAATTAGATTACATTTTATTTTATTTTCAAACCTAAAAATTTAAAAATCATGCTTTTACAAACAATGAAAAAATTCACGAGCTTGGTTCTCATTATTCTAATTAGCAGCATTACTGGAATTTTTGCTCAAACAAATCAGGAAAATGAGATATCTAAGAAAGAATTAAAACAATTTGCATCAGCTTTCAAAAAAGTACAGGTGATTGATCAAAAAGCACAAGCAAATATGGTCACCGCTGTTGAAGAAGAAGGGCTTGAAGTGCAACGTTACAATGAAATTCAACAAGCACAACAAGACCCTGATCAGGAAGTTGATGCTACCCCCGAGGAATTAAATAAATATGAAACAGCTTCTGAAGAATTAGAAACAATACGCGAACAGGCCCGGCAACAAATGCATGAAAAAATCATTGACGAAGGTTTTTCTATTAACCGGTACCAGGAAATAGCTGTTGCAATACAGAATGATCCAGAGTTGCAGCAGAAATTACAAGAGTATTTGCAAGGTTGAAAAACACCTCTTTTACATGCTACATGCTACTGTTTTCGCGCGTGTAAAATGAACTCTAGTTGATACAAAAAAGTAATGGTTTGCTGAGAAAGTCAGCAAACCATTTTTTTACTATGGTTTTCCTGTTATTTTAATGGTTAAAGATGAAATCCACCATGAAAAATCAAGATTGCACTCCTGAAATTTTCAAACCTTTTGTAGCCTCTTCCACATGACTTGACTTCTTGTATTTTGCCATTCAATCTTTCAGCCATTGCATTTGTAAAGGTATCAACCGTAGCATTTATAATGCCATTTAAATGTTTTTTAAATTCATCTACCACTTTGTCTATTTCTTTAATAATGATTGTTTTGCATTGTTTATCCATTGAAGTATCAAAGAAGAAACCTCTTCCAAGTTTTCACAACCAAAAATATCCCTAAAATTCTCCTTAATTCTCCATGTACGGCTCACTTCATAATTAGCGGTGGTTTGATCCAAATTTAATTTAATGCGTTGAAACTTTTCCAACATGAGCTCCATATCGGTCATATCACCATAAAACTTATAAACCAAAAAAGTCCATAATGTCCGTTTTCTTGGTTATGCTCACTCCAAAACTGCTCGATTACATCAGTAAACTGCGTTTTTTGGAGCTTCGCAAGCCTTGAACCGATCAATTGACCCAAACAAGTCACTCGAAACATTGGTAAGTAAAATTGTATAAGAATTCCATGTGCTGGGAGAAGGATTGGTGAACTTGTAAAAATCATCTTCATATTTTAAAACCAAAACACCATCATAAGAATTGCCATATTCAAAAGATTCCTCAGAGTGTTGGTTCTTTTTTTTATCACACGTGTATTAATTTAATGTTAATTTTATGTTATCTATCCAACTTTTTTGTTAATTTTACGTTAAATTAAATAGAAGGAAAAAGAGATTGATGGTTGAATTTAAAACTTATTAACATGAAAACACTGAATATTTTACTCGCCGCTTTTTTGATACTACAAGGTATCAACGTATCTGCCCAACAGTTATATGAGGATGAAAACGGTGTATATTACGCCGCGAACATGGATCCATATAATGGTACTGTTAAAGAATATTACGACAATGGTAATTTGAAGTTAGAAACAAGCCTTTCGGAAGGAATTTTGAACGGGAAATCCACACTCTATTTTGAAAATGGAGTAAAAAAAGAAATTCGTTCTTACAAGTATGGAAAAATGGACGGAACCTGGATTACTTATAACAAAGAGGGTATAATAGTTGCAGAAGCCAACTATAAGAACGGTAAAAAACATGGTTCCTGGATTATCCGGGATGATGCAGGCAGACTCGTTTACGAGATGCAATACAAGAATGACTCGAAAACAGGCACCTGGAAAAAGTACGATACAAATGGGAATATTATTCTTGAAAAAGAATACTAATGTCTTGTCAATAAAAAAAGAAGGTTGATCTGGGCCATAAATATGAATAAAGGAACATCTTTCCAGTAATATTAATGTAACGCTTAACAGGTGACGCGTTTAAAGGATGTTTTCATGTTAAGGTTTAAGCAACCTTAATGTTAAGCCGGTTTCGAAAGGAGCCGGCTTTTTTCATAGTTGCTTCAGTTTCGTTTTTACGATATTTTCCTTCCCTTTCAATGTAATCTCCTTATGAGTGGTTGTTTTGTAAGAAATATAATTAAAAGAAAGGGAGTATTTACCAGGTTGAATATTTTTAAACTCGTATGTCCCGTCAAAATCGGTGTAGGTTACATGCCTGGTACCCTCGATGGATACTTCAACACCTGCAAGTGTTTCACCCGAAAACCTGTCTGATACAATTCCCTTCAAGGAAGTCATGGAAGAAACAGTTTTCTTATCTTTTATTTTTCTCGTATCATCACCTTCCCCTGACGCGTATGCAGTGAATAGAAACAGAAATAATCCTAATACTAACAGAATACTTTTCATCCCAACAAAATTGATTATTAAAGGTCGAATGTAACTCGCTTCTTGTTCATCAGTGTTTATGTATAACAATTTAGCTCGTTTCATTTTTTTTGTTAAACAAAAGTAGCACTGGTTTTCATCTTTTAGTTTACCTGATTATAAATTATGTATTAAGTTTATGTTATTTTCTTATTTTCGCGCTTAATAATTTTTTAACATACTCCTTTTTTAAAATGAAATATTTACAACTTATCATTTTATGGTTGTTTGTACATTGCTTTTCATTTGCCCAGGAATCCCAACCCGCGTTAAGGGGGCAACCTGTAATCAAGGTCTTTAGTAATTTCTACACGGGCTTAACAGGATCAGATAACAGCAGCGCCTTTGAAATACGCAGGGCATATCTCGGGTACAAGCAAGAATTGTCAGAAAATTTTCAGGCAGTGGTAAAACTTGACATAGGAAGTCCCGATGATCAGTCAGAATTTTCAAGACTCAGGAGATACGCCTATTTTAAGAATGCCGGATTAAGGTATCAGAAAAAAGATCTCACGCTCTGGTTCGGTCTCATTGATTTACTTCAATACGATATCCAGGAAGAATACTGGGGGCACAGGTATATCTTAAAATCATTCCAGGATGAATATGATTTTGGCCCCTCAGCAGATATTGGAGGCATCATCGCGTATACCCTTACCGATAATGTTTCTGCCGATTTCACTTTCGTGAATGGGGAAGGCTACAAGTCATTGCAATCTGATCGCTCTTACAAGTCCGCTACCGGCATTACTATTCATTTCATGAAGAACTACGTGGCGCGTGCTTATCTTGATTATACCAACAAGGAATTTTCTCAAATTACACTGGCAGGTTTTTTCGGGGCCAATTTCAACAACATCTTCATAGGAGGTATCGAGTACAACTACAAGATCAATGAAGATTACCTGAAAAGTCACGATATGAATGGCTTTTCAGCTTATGGCTCATATAATTTACCAAAAGATTTCCAGTTGTTTGTCAGGTACGACTTCCTGGTTTCCAACATATTGCCAGAGGAAACAGCTCCCTGGAACCTCGAAGAAGATGGCAGTTCAGTTATTGCAGGCATACAATATAAACCTGCTAAACGGATCAAAACAGCTATTAACTACCAGGACTGGTTTCCATATGCAGGGAACCTTCATAACAGGTCATTTATATACCTTAATGTTGAATTTAAATACTAAACGTCCCGAAAATGAAATTCTTTTGTCTAAAAACAATCTTATTAATTGTCATAGTTTTCATCAACAGTTGCAGGAAAAGTGAGTACACGGTAGATAATAAGTCGTTTGTAAGAGATAATGGTAGTGGTACCGGAACAATCACCTGGACCAATGATAAAATCTGGATACTGGATGGCTTTGTATTTGTTAATGATGGACAAACCCTTACTATAGAAGCAGGTACAGTTATTAAGGGGCGTACCGGACAGGCCGAAAATGCCAGCGCGTTGATAGTAGCAAGGGGCGGGCGAATTATTGCTGAAGGCACTCCTGATGCTCCTATTATTTTCACGGTAGAAGGAGATGATCTCAAGGGCTCTGTTCCTGTGAAAGCGAAAGGCTTGTGGGGAGGACTTATTATACTTGGCAATGCCAGGTTGAATACAAGAGAAGGAGAAGGTAACATTGAAGGAATCCCCCTTACAGAACCCAGGGGCATTTATGGCGGGAATTATGATGAAGACAACTCGGGTATTCTAAGATACGTTTCTATCAGACATGGCGGCACCAGTATTAGCGAGGGAAATGAAATCAATGGACTGACATTGGGCGGTGTTGGTAATCAAACAATTATAGATTACGTGGAAGTAATTGCCAATAAGGATGATGGATTTGAGTTTTTCGGTGGTTCAGTGAATTGCAGGTATCTCATTTCAGCGTTCTGTGGTGATGATGCCTTTGATTTTGATCTGGGATACCATGGTAAAGGACAATTTTGGGTTGCTTTTCAGGAAGAAGGTGACGGAAATTCAACTGCCGAGCATAATGGAGGCAGCATTCCTGTTACAGGTACCCCTCACACGAAGCCAATGATCTATAATGCCACATTCATAGGTAACAGAGAAACCTCAGATCATGCATTAATTAAATTTAGCCGCAACGGGGCTGGTAAATATTTCAATTCAATATTTATCAATGAAAATAATGGAGTGAATATAGAAAATAGTGCCGGGCAAATTGACAGTTATTATCAATGGCAATCGGAAAATATTGTTTTCAAAAATAATATTTTTTACAATGTTGAAGATGACGTAATTGATAGTATTTTTCAGGTTGTAAATACCAATGGTTCGGTTAATAATGAACTTCAAAGCAACATCAAAGGGTACTTTCTTGAGGCCAACAATGAAATCAGGAATCCGGGTATAGCTATAGGTGATGAATCCTATGATTTGATTCCCTCTTCTGAGATACATGAGAACCTGCATCCTTTAACAGATGAATGGTTCAATGACGTCGATTACAAAGGTGCGTTCGGCACTGTTAACTGGGCTCGTCAATGGACATTACTGGACAAGGAGGGATATTTCTCCGATTAGTGACGCGTCACATTTAATATTGAAGAAATGATGTTCTTTTTTTAAGACTTGTTACACGGATCAACCGTTATTTCTTCATGACATGACACTCTTAATTACCGGTGTATATCCCGTAATAAATCATTCACTGTTTTTACAGGGTTAAATGTACTTGCCGGCACTTCAACAAAAAGTGAATTCCAGTCAGACATGCTACCATTCCACAACCCTGGCAGTTCCATTGCCTTGAGTTCACGCCCGTCTTTCGATTTTTTCGAGATAAATCCCGTGTTTTCATCTCTGAAATCATGGAGTTTGTATTTTTCACCCCTGTAATTTTTAAAAGAGCATACAATATCAACCGGGTTAAAATGCGTGGATGATTTATGGATTGCTGCCTGATCGGGATTGTCCATGTTTATTTGTGAAGTTTCAACGATCTGCAAACTCGTTGAACCATCAGGATTTTTGGCCCAGAATGGCCCTCCACCAGGCTCACCTTCATTTTTAACCATGCCACAAACTCTTATTGGTCTGAAAAGCCTGGAAGCCAAATACGATACAGCGATATCATTTTTTGATAAATCCAGATCGGAAGGTGAGAGAGTATTCAATTCATATCTCACGAAATCAAGCATTTCATCAATTTTTACACGGTCGCTAAATCCCTTTTCATCCAGGATTTTCTGGTACCCGAATATTTTATCCATTATATCTATCAGCAATCCACCAAGGTATTTCTTGTATAATATCGTGGGTTGTTTATGCCTATCGGGCACCACGTTGTCAATATTTTTGATAAATACGATTTCACCCTCAACATCCTGCAAATTATCGAGCAGCGCTCCATGACCAGCAGGGCGGAAAAGGATCGAATCATCATCATTCCTGAATGGTTCATTATCTGGTGTAAGCGCGATAGTATCTGTTGATTCTTTTTGAACAGAGAAAGAAATATTAAATTCAGCGCCCGTTTTTTCACCGTAATGTTGACTGGCTGCAAGTACCAGTGCCTTGAATTTGGATAGATGCTCGGGGGAAACCGTGAAATGAATTTTTACTTTTCCATCTTTAGAACGAGCATATTCGATTCCCTCCACCATGTGTTCTTCAACGGGCACCCGTTTCACCCCCATGTTGTCATGAAATAAAATCAATCCTTTTGGCAAGTTCCCATAATTAAGTCCTTCTTCACCTGTAATATACCGGATAATGGTCGGGTAATCCTCTCTCTTTATCAAATCATACAAATCAAACCCGTCGTTTCGCAGAACAGCCTTGAGTTCATCCGCGAAAGCGAAAAACTGAATGTTGGTTATTAGCTTTTTTACAGCCTTGTAGTTATCAATATCAACAAGTTCTTCTTCACCTGCATCCTGGAGGTAATTGAATAAATCCTTGAACATTCTGGTAGCCGCACCTGACGCGGGTACAAATTTTGCAGCATTAAAGAGGGGTGCTTTTTTCGTGTAGAGACTGACAAGTTGGTTAATTTCTTGATCATCATGCTTTTGTATTCCGTCATTTAGTGTTGCTGCTTTTATGACTTCCAGGAATGGAAATCCCTTTTTCATTTGTTCTACCTGTTTTAGTACTGCTTCTTCTGTTAATCCTTTTGTTTTAAAAAGTTCTTTGTCTTTAGGGTTAAACATAATATAGTTTTTAGTGTTCCGTTAATTTTTCTGAATGGTATGATTGACTTTCCTGCCAAGCCTAAAAGCGTTCACGTTGAGTTTAACAACTTCATCACCTTTATGGTTGAAAATGTCCCGGATTCCTGTTATCAGGCTTTCTTCCTTCATGTGTATAAAAGGTGAAGCACTTCCCAGCATAACCATGTTTGAAGCCTTTAAATTGCCAGCTTCACGAGCCAGTTCATTCGCCCCGAGTGTAAGATGATTGGGAATTTTGGATATTTCTTCCATGATTTTATCCAAATCAGGATAATTGGGAATATTTTCGAAAGGTTCTTCTGCTGTAACCAGCCAGCCATCTTTTTTGAGATATGGTAAGTATCTTAACCCTTCAAGAGGTTCCACGGAAAGTATGATATCTGCGCTTCCGCTTGGGATAAGATCTGATGAAATATGGGAATCCGATATTCGCAGATGAGATTGCACGGCGCCACCGCGCTGGCTCATCCCGTGTACTTCTGCCTGTTTAATATGAAGTTTCTCGTGCAGGGCTGCCATACCTATAACCGCGGCGATACTCAAAATTCCCTGTCCGCCTACACCACATAAAATAATATCTGTCTTCATTATTTGCTTATTTTCAGTTTCTTGATCTCTAAGTAAATGTAACTATTCATGAAACGGTTTTTGAAGCCCTCACTCGTCTAGCGGCTGTTTGAATACATTCCCGCTGGGCAATAATCACGGAAACACCATTATATGCAAGCTCAGCCTTCAAGGCGTCCACGTTTTTTTCATGGTTTTTCTTCAGGGGTACTAACATCTTCAGGTGTTCCGGCTCAACGCCTAATCCCAGGCAAATTTGTTGTAACCTACCCGTGGCTGATGATTTTTGTCCACCAGTCATCCCGGTAGTTGAATTATCGGAAATAATTATTGTCACGGGAGTTTTCTCGTTCACGGCATCCAGCAAACCTGTCATTCCGGAGTGTGTAAAAGTGGAATCGCCAATCACGCAAACCGATGGCAGCATCCCGGCGTCTGCCGCTCCTTTAGCCATTGTAATGGATGCACCCATGTCAACACAGGTATTAATTGAATTAAAAGGCGGTAACGCTCCCAGGGTGTAACAGCCAATATCTGAAAAAACTTTTCCCTTGCCATGTTCAATCATTGCCTCGTTAAGAGCCAGGTAGAGATCCGCATGACCACATCCCCTGCAAAGCGCGGGAGGTCTATTAACTAGCAGTTCAGGAACTTCGAAAGCAGAAGGTATTTCAATTCCCAGGGCTTTTCCGACAATACCGGGATTCAACTCCCCGGTCCTGGGCAACACCCCGTTTAATTTGCCGTTGATATTATCGACCTTACCAAGAATACCAATTAAAGATTCTTCAATAAAAGGATAACCTTCTTCAACAACCAGAATATTTTCATGTTGACCGATGAATTCACGAATTGTATTCACCGGGAGAGGGTAGTGTGATATTTTCAGTATTGAAAAGGGCAATAGACCGTTATTGTAATTCTCCATCACGTAATTAAACCCAATTCCGGCCGCGATTATACCCGTTTGCTTGTTTTCTCCTCTCTGAATGACATTGTAACTGCTTTTTTCCGCGCTTTCAACCAGTTTTTCCTGCTTGGCGAGGAGTTCCTGGTATCGTCCCCTGGCAATAGCGGGAAGCAGAATAAATTGTTTCAGGTCCGAGGGAAGCATCATCACGTTTTCTTTACGGCTTCGTGCTCTCCGAATAACACTCCTTGAATGTGCCAATCTCGTGGTTATTCTCAACATAACGGGAAGGCCAAACTCTTCAGACAGATCGAAAGCTTTTATGGTAGCCTCGTATGCTTCCTGCTGTGTAGCTGGTTCAAGGACAGGAATCATGGCAAATTTCGCGTAATACCGAGAATCCTGTTCATTCTGACTTGAATGCATGGAAGGGTCATCCGCTACAACAACAACCATTCCACCGTTGATGCCTGTGATGGCAGCATTGATAAAAGCATCAGCAGCCACGTTTAATCCAACGTGCTTCATACATACCAGCGCGCGCTTACCAGCGTATGACATGCCAAGAGCTTCTTCCATGGCCGTCTTTTCATTTGCTGACCAAACGCGGTGCACGTTTCTTTGTCTCGCTTCACGGGAAGCTTGAATATATTCTGTAATCTCGGTTGATGGTGTTCCGGGATACGCGTAAACCCCGGAAATTCCTGCATCAAGCGCTCCCTGACCAATGGCTTCATCTCCCAATAATAATAAACTATCCATTATTTTTTCTCTCGTTAATTTGGAATCCAAAATTAATAAACCTGTTCTGAAAAAGGATGAAACCAGGTTATGTTCTAAAAAACATTACAATTAAAAAACAGGATCACGAGTAAATCGTCAATATAATCTTTCTGGAACCGCCATGATTCCTAAATTCACATAGATAAATACCCTGCCAGGTGCCAAGATTAAGCCTATGACTGGAAACCGGGATTGTAAGTGAAGGGCCCACGATACTTGACTTTAAATGTGCAGGCATATCATCACTTCCCTCGAGGGTATGAACGAAATAGGGTTCATTCTCGGGAGCCAACCGGTCAAAATAAGAATTAAAATCGGTTCGAACGGAAGGATCCGCGTTTTCATTCAGGGTCAGCCCTGCCGAAGTATGCTTGATGAAAACATTAAGAAGGCCCTTCTCAGGCAATTCCGGTAATTCACGTAAGATTTGTTCTGTGATCAGGTGAAATCCCCTGGGATAGGGTGAAAGGGATATTTGCTTTTGTTGTATCATCTTTTCTTTTTCTGGTTATTTCAATGATAAATACAAAAGTAATGAATCTGACGTTAATAAAGTGATTATTTATCGATGTGGTGTGAATTCAAATGAAAATGCACGATTATTGTTAATAAATATTAATTATGGTAAGGAACTTACAAAAGTATTCTAAATTCTGTTAAATTTACAGTGTTCAAAGTGCAGGTGAAAAAAGCAAAACGGCATATAATTATATTAATAGCAGTGGCTTCCTCGCTATACATTCCTGTTTCTTCCCAGGAAAAGGCTAATGAAAAACTCATTCAGTTCTCCGGGAGTGTAACCAATGAATTACTGGAACCCCTGCAATTCGTCCATATTGTATTGAAAAACCGCCAATTGGGAACCATCACCGATCAAAAAGGCATGTTTTCTTTCATTGTTCGCCCCATGGATACCATTCTCTTTTCAGCAGTTGGATACAAGAAGTACCGGTATATAGTACCGGATTCGCATAATGAAAAACATTTATATACAGATATTGTCCTTACTCAGGATACCATCCGGTTGAAAGAGGTTAAAATATTCCCCTGGAAAACGTACGAGGAATTTAAACAAGCTTTTCTCGAATTGAAATTACCTGAAGAAGATATTGAAAGAGCACGTAGAAACATAGCACTTATTAAAACGCAAATTGAAATGGACCGCAGGCCTATACCAGAGTTGAATTACAGGAACGTGATGAAAGAACATTACTACAACTCGATGATTCAGGGGCAGTTTCCATCTTACAATATTTTAAATCCCCTGAAATGGGCAGAATTTTTAGAGGCCCTAAAAGAAGGTAAATTTAAGAATGACAGAAAAGATTAATATATTTACCTCTTCTCAAACAATAGAATTCATCATTTTCAGTTTAGAATTGAAACATTAACTTTTTCATGTCGATTCGCTTACTATTAATACATGTTTGTTTTTTCTTCATTATACCTGCACAAAGTGTCTTATCGCAGGGAACCACGACTATTACAGGAAAAGTTAGAGATACCGAAGGAAAAAGACTTTTTCTCGTTAACGTGGCGGTAAAAGGTTCTCCTTATGGCACAGTAACCAATAAAAAAGGAGAATATCACCTGATTTTACCTGCTAACGAGCAACACTTGCTCGTTTTTTCTTCAGTAGGATTTAAAAAACAGGAAATGATCTTCAGCGGAAACCCGGGGGAGACAACAGAAATCAACAAAACTTTGGAAATTGCATTAGAGAAACTTGATGAAGTATCCATTAGCGGGCGATATGAAGAGGGTAGCAATTTAGTAAGACTGGATGTAAAATCAATCGAAGCACTTCCAAGCAGTAGCAGAAATGTTGAATCACTCCTTAAAACGCTTCCCGGGGTAGCCTCAAGCAATGAACTGAGTTCACAATACAGCGTTCGAGGGGGCAATTTTGACGAAAATCTCGTTTACGTGAACGATATTGAAATATACAGGCCATTTCTGGTAAGATCCGGGCAACAAGAGGGTTTAAGTTTCATTAATCCCGACATGGTTTCTTCAATACGGTTTTCTGCAGGTGGATTCGATGCCATGTACGGCGATAAAATGTCGTCTGTCCTGGATGTCAAGTATAAAAAGCCAACGCGAAATACCGGGAGCGGCTCAGCCAGTTTCCTTGGTGTATCTGCATTTTATGGCGGTTCTGCAGCAAAAAACAAGTTAACCTATCTTACCGGTTTCCGGTATAAAACCACAGGGTATTTACTAAACTCGCTTGATACAAAAGGGGAGTACACGCCTGCTTTCACTGATTTTCAAACCTACATCACTTATGATGTCTCCAAAAAATTCGAGGTAAGTTTCCTTGGTAACATCTCGCAAAACAACTATACCTTTATCCCGAAGAAAACAGAAACTTCTTTTGGCACCGTTTCCACCGCGTTAAATCTGGAAATATTTTATGATGGAAATGAAGCCGACCGTTTTGGCACCTACCTTGGTGCATTAACATTAAATTACCACCCCAATAATCAATTAAGCCTGAAACTGATTGGTTCCGGTTTTCGTTCCGTGGAAAAGGAAAGCTTTGATATACTGGGTTCATACCTTATTAATGAACTGGATACCCGGGCAACCGGATCGGAAAACAAAGACAGTTTGAAAAACGTTGGAGTTGGCGCTTTTCTCAATCATGCCCGGAATGCCCTTGTAGCTGATGTGATGAGTCTGTCTCACATCGGGAATTATAAATGGGGAAACAGCATATTAAAATGGGGTCTGAGATTCAAGCATGAAATCATTGATGATAACATCAGTGAATGGTCGTATGTTGATTCTACAGGTTACAGTGTTCCTTATACCGGCATAAATATTGAATTATATGATGTTCTGAAAAGCAATAACTATCTTTCGTCCAACAGAATTACGGGATACATTCAACATACCTACAAACTGAAAGCCGATAGTGCTGTTTTTTATTTTAATACCGGATTGCGAAATCATTACTGGGATTTGAATAATGAAAACCTGTTAAGTCCCAGGGTTTCCATTTCATTTAAACCCAATTGGAAAAGAGACATGTTATTTCATCTTGCAGGTGGAATGTATTATCAACCCGCTTTCTACAAGGAACTGAGAAATCCGTTTGGCCAACTTAACAAAGAACTTAAAGCACAAAAATCAGTTCATGCAGTTCTTGGAGGTGATTATAATTTCCGGGCATGGAATCGGCCATTTAAGTTTTCAACAGAGTTATATTACAAGCACCTGACTAATTTAGTCCCCTATCGCGTAGACAACATGAGACTTGAGTATGCTGCAGAAAATATGGCCACGGGTTATGCCACGGGAATAGATTTTAAACTCAATGGTGAATTTGTTGAAGGCACGGATTCCTGGGTAAGTTTATCTTTCATGAACACGAAAGAATCGGTTGAGGGAGATTTTTACATCGATGATGATGGCAATCGTCATGAACCGGGCTATTACGCCCGTCCAACAGATCAACTGATGAATTTTGGTCTGTTTTTCCAGGATTATTTACCAAACAATCCCAGCTACAAGGTTCATTTATATTTCCTCTTTGGCAGCCGGTTACCTCTTCCTCCCCCCGATGACGAGAACTATATCGTGCAATTCAGGGAAGAACCTGTACCCCGGATGACCCCTTACCGTAGGGTTGATATTGGATTTTCAAAAGTTCTGAAAAGTGAAGATGAAATAAGAAAAGAAGGAAGTTTCCTGGGGCATTTCAAATCGATTTGGATTAGCGCTGAAATTTATAATCTTTTCGATGCAAAAAATGCCATTTCATACCTGTGGTTACGTTCGGTCTCGAATCTTCAGAATATGCCTGGTTTTTTTGCTGTACCCAACTACCTGACACGCAGAAGATATAACATTAAATTATCTGTTAGTTTTTAGACGTATTCACCTCAAATATGTTGAAGAACTTTGGTCATTTTTATGGTAAAATGGTTCAAGATTTCAAATGATTCCTTAATTTTGGACTTTTAACTAAATAATTAAAACAATAGATTTCTATGAACACACAAGATTACATCAAAAGAGAAGATAAGTACGGGGCACATAATTATCATCCACTACCTGTTGTACTGGATAGAGGCGAGGGTGTTTATGTCTGGGACATCGAGGGAAAAAAGTATTTTGATTTCCTTTCTGCATATTCTGCTGTTAACCAGGGACATTGCCATCCAAAGATTGTAAAGGCACTTGTCGATCAGGCAAATAAACTGACTCTTACCTCAAGAGCTTTTTACAATAGTGTCCTGGGTGAATTCGAGGAATTTGTCACCCGTTTTTTTGGCTACGATAAAGTATTACCCATGAACTCCGGGGCAGAAGGAGATGAAACAGCCATCAAACTCTGCCGCAAATGGGCATACCAGAAAAAGGGTATTCCTGAAAACCAGGCAAAAATTATTGTTTGCGAGGGAAATTTTCATGGAAGAACCATAACCATTATATCCATGTCAACTGATCCGGATGCATACAAGGATTATGGTCCTTATACACCCGGGTTTGTACAAGTTCCCTACAATGATATTGACGCGCTCAAAAAAGAGCTGGAAGATCCCAACGTGGCCGGATTTCTGGTTGAACCCATACAGGGAGAAGCCGGAGTTTATGTTCCCTCAGATGGCTACCTTAAAAAAGCATACGACCTGTGTAAAGAAAAGAATGTATTGTTCATAGCCGATGAAGTACAAACAGGTATTGGTCGTACCGGTAAATTACTGGCATGTGATCATGAAAACGTGAGACCCGATATCCTGATCCTTGGAAAAGCTCTCTCGGGAGGTTTATACCCTGTATCTGCTGTACTTGCGGATGATGACATCATGCTGGTGATCAAACCCGGTGAACACGGGTCAACCTATGGTGGAAACCCCATTGCCGCGAAAGTAGGTATTGCTGCCCTACAGGTAATAAGAGAAGAAAAACTGGCAGAAAATGCAACTGAACTCGGCAAATTATTCAGAGAGGAAATGGAGAAGATTGATTCGGATATGGTTGAAATCGTTCGTGGAAAAGGATTACTTAACGCTATCGTGATCAAGCCCCAAAACGGCAAAACCGCCTGGGATGTTTGTGTCGCGTTAAAAGAAAATGGTTTGCTGGCCAAACCAACTCACGAACATATCATAAGGTTTGCTCCACCCCTTGTAATTAATAAAGAACAGTTACTGGAGGCTTGTAAAATTATCAAAAAAACCATCGAGAGTTTCAGTTAACGATTTTTAAATGAACTGATCATGAACTTTTTATAATCTGCATTTTTAATCGAAAATGATTGAATCAAGTTCACATGTAACAGAAACGGGGACCTGTAGGCAGCAGATCCCCGTTCTCCTATCACGTCATACATTATTTAACCTTAATAAATTTATAAGGATGAAACGATTAGGCCTTTTAACAACCATTTTAACAATTATTACTATTTTATTTATACCAGGAGGATGCATGGAAAAGAAGAGTTTAGAGAAAAAACCAATTGACATCGCTAACATGGACATGGAAGCAAACCCGGGGGAAGATTTTTACCAGTATGCCAACGGGGGATGGATGAAAAATAACCCGCTGAAGGAAGAATATTCCAGGTTCGGCACTTTCGATAAACTGGCAGAGGACAACCGGGTAATTTTAAAGCAAATGGTCGAAGATATTAGCAGTAAAAATCATGCTACTGGTTCTATCGAGCAGAAAATAGGTGATTACTACAAAATGGGTATGGATTCTGCCAGAATTGAAAAACTGGGCATTACTCCCCTCCTTCCTGAACTTGACAAGATTGAAAGCATATCTAATTCTGAAGAGTTGGTGGAATGTATTGCAAGGTTACACACCTTTGGCGTGGCGCCATTTTTCTACCTGTTTGGATCGCCGGACAAGAAAAACAGCGATATGGAAATCGCGTATCTCTACCAGGGAGGACTTGGTCTTACCGACAGGGATTATTACGTGGAAGACAACCCGCGGGCAAAGGAAATCCGAGAAGAATACATCAACCATGTAAAGCGTATTTTTGAACTTGCCGGGTATGAGCCTGAAACTACATCGGAGAATGCTCAATTGATCATGAAACTTGAAACCAGGTTGGCGAAAAGCTCCATGACCCTCCTCGAGCGTAGAGACCCGCATAAAACCTATAACAAAATGAATCTTCAGTTAATTTCCGAGTTATCACCCTCCCTTGATTGGAATGCATTTTTTGATCAGGTAGGAATACCGGAACCAGGAGAATTTAATGTTGGCCAACCATTGTTCTTCAAGGAACTGGGAGAAATCATCCGCGAACAACCTCTTGAGGATATTAAAGTATACCTGAAATTCCATCTTATTAATGATGCAGCCCCATACCTGAGCTCTGATTTCGTGAATCAAAATTTTGATTTTTACGGGAAAGTTCTATCCGGGAAAGAAGAAATACAACCCAGGTGGAAAAGAGTACTCGGTTCAACCAATAGTGCCCTGGGAGAAGCAATTGGGCAGAAATTCGTTGAAAAATATTTCCCGCCCGAGGCAAAAAATAGAATGTTAAACATGGTGGACAACCTGAAAGTAGCCCTGGGTAAAAGAATTCGCGAACTAGAATGGATGGGCGAAGCCACTAAAAAAGAAGCATTGGCCAAGCTGGAAACCATGTCCGTTAAAATAGGATATCCAGATAAATGGAGGGATTATGGTTCCCTAAAAGTTGATACCGCTTCCTATTTAACAAACGTGATGGCCAGCAGGATGTTCGAATTTGATTACATGGTCAGTAAAATCAATCAGCCGGTTGACAAGGAAGAATGGCACATGACACCACAAACCGTTAATGCATATTACAACCCTTTAAATAATGAAATTGTATTCCCTGCAGGCATTCTTCAACCACCTTTCTTTTATATGAATGCAGATGATGCAGTTAACTACGGTGCAATTGGTGTGGTAATTGGTCATGAAATGACACATGGCTTTGATGACCAGGGAAGAAAATATGATAAAGAGGGGAATCTTTCCGATTGGTGGACCAAGAAAGACGAAGAAAAATTCAATGAACGATCCAGGGTACTCGTGAATCAATATAATGAATTTCCAGTGCTCGATACTATAATGGCTGACGGTGAACTTACCCTGGGAGAAAATATTGCCGACCTGGGAGGGCTGAATATTTCTTATACTGCCCTGCAAATGGCCACCGGTGATCAAGATGCTTCCCAAACCATCGACGGGTTCACGAGGGATCAGCGTTTTTTCCTTGCTTACTCGCATGTTTGGGCACAAAATATAAGGGATAAAGAAATTCTTCGGCGAACGAAAGAAGATGTTCATTCACTGGGCAAATGGAGAGTGAATGGTCCACTTCGGAATATCCCGGAATTCCATGCTGCTTTTGGCATAAAACAGGGGGATTTTCTTTATCTTGACCCGGAAAATAGAGCCACGATCTGGTAAACACAAAAATTATCTTTTGACCTGAACTGCTCAAAAAACATAGAAGAGTTTAAATTCAACAAAAAAGGCCGAATTTTCCCCGGTCTTTTTTGCTGAAAACATTAAATTTGTTTCCAAACTGTATTTAATACTTATTATTTATGTAGAAAATCACTCTTTAAGTAATTTTATATATGCACCAGGCTGGATATAAAAGTCCTCAGGAAGAAATTCGCAAGCTAAAGAAAAAGATCAGGCAATTACAGACCAGAATTGTCGAACTTGATAATACCACCGTTCCAATAACCGATTACCAGTTACTAGAAAATAATTTTAAAAAGTTAAGAATTGAAACAGAACGATACAAGGAACAACTGGATGATCTTTTGGATTTCAAAGAAAAAGATTTAAATGACAATAAAGAAAATTTCAGGGAAAGTGAAAAAAAATTCAGGGAAATAGTAGAAAATCTACCCATAACCTATGCTGAAATTAATACCACAGGACAGCTAACTTACCTTAACCTGGCAGGACATGAGTTAAGCGGTTACAATAAAGAAGAACTTGATCGTGGCCTCACCATCGAAGATCTCATTGTTGAAAAGGAAAAGGTTCTTGAAAATTTCAAAGAAGCATTGAAGGGAAACCGTAAATCGTTATTACATTACACCCTGAAAAGAAAAAACGGGGAATTAAGACACGTGATGATTATTTCTCTACCTTCTTTAGTTCATAATCAACTCATAGGAATACGAAGTATTGTCATGGATCACACGGCCGATGTTAAGGCAACAGAGGAATTAAAACGTAGCGAGGAAAAATTCAGACAAATCGCGCATATGCTCCCGGAAACAGTCTTTGAAATGGATCTGGAAGGGAATTTCCTATTTCTAAATGATTCTTCTTACAAAGTATTCGGCTATGAGAAAGGTGAAAAAAACCTGAATGCTTTTCAAATGTTTAATCCTTCAGAGATTCCCAGGATAAAACAAAACATGAAACGATTACTTGAACAAGGATTCTCCACGGGACGCGAGTATATCGCGAGAAAAAAAGATGGCACCCTTTTTCCCGTGCTACATTTTTCTTCTGTAGTGAAAGAAAATGAGAAACCCGTTGGTATAAGGGGAATTATTATCGATATTTCTGAAAAAAAACAACTGGAAGAGCAGCTAAATCAGTCCTTGAAAATGCAGGCTATAGGAACTCTTGCCGGGGGTATTGCTCATGATTTCAATAATATTCTGATGGGAATGCAGTTATACACTGAACTCGCGATGAACAAGCTATCACCTGATTCGGAAGCCCGGGAGAAACTGGAAAAGGTAATAGAATCACAAAACAGGGCTAAAGAACTCACCAACAGGATACTTAACGTAAGTAAAAACCAGGAAGATGAATTGAAGGAGATTGATATTCATCAAATCGTGAATGAAGCCATGAAACTCATCAATCCCATTATTCCGGCAAGGGTTGAAATTGATTTAAAAATCAATCATTCAGGATTTATCAGGGCAAACTCAATACAAATTCACCAACTGATGATCAACCTTGTAACCAATGCAGTACATGCCATGCAGGAAGGAGGACGATTAACCATTGAACTCCGGAATGAATCGCCGGACAAAAAGTTTTCTACCCCCCGCGATTCATCTCAAAATTCAAGTTGGGCGTTGCTCCGGGTTTCTGATACTGGAACAGGAATGGATGAAATAACAAAATCAAGAATATTTGATCCTTTCTTTACCACAAAAAAAATAAACGAGGGCACCGGGTTGGGACTTACAAACGTGCAAAATATCGTGAATAACTGCATGGGAAAAATTTTTGTTGAATCGAGCCCGGGAAAAGGAACAATTTTTTCCCTATATTTACCAACTGTAAAAAGTAATGAAGATGAAGAATATTCTAATCATTGATGACGAGGAGATGATTCGGGAAGGATTAAAAGCAGCCCTTGAGATTGAAGGATATAATGTAACTACTGCTGATAATGGCATGGAAATTTCCGTGATTACCGAATCATTTCAACCTCACCTTATTATAACAGATATTATCATGCCTGAAATGGATGGAATTGAAGTTATCATACAGATTAGAAAAAAGCTACCCGACACGAGGATTATTGCTATATCAGGGGGTGGCAGGATCAGTGCCGATAACCACCTGAAAATTGCTGAGAAACTCGGTGCCGATGCCGTCCTCACGAAGCCTTTTTCTACAAACGAACTTAAAAATACAATAAATTCCCTGAAGAATAATTAAAATGCCGCGACTCTGTATTTGTCAATGAAAAATGGCGTTTGAGCGGTGCCTCAAGTCGATAAATAAAGAAAACATCCCCCATGCAAAATTAAATCTTACAAGTAACTACCCGTGCCTTTTTTCAAGGGTATTTACAATGTCTGAAATGGATACATTCTTTTGGGCGAATAAAACGAGTAAATGATAGAACAGATCTGCACCCTCATTTAAAAACAGTTCCTCGTTATCGTCTTTTGCTTCAATTATAAGTTCAACTGTTTCTTCGCCTACTTTTTGTGCGATTTTATTGATCCCTTTATTGAATAACCTCGTGGTATAACTATCTTCAGGCATCTTTTCTTTCCTGTCATATATCAGATCCTGTAATTTTTGAAGAAATCCCAGACCGCGGGTATTATGTTCATTGAAACAGGTATCGGCGCCAGTGTGACAAACAGGACCCACGGGCTCAACTTTTACAAGAAGAGTGTCATTATCACAATCAGTTTGTATATCTTTCACGAAAAGAAAATTACCACTCTCCTCACCTTTCGTCCATAACCTGTCTTTTGTTCTGCTATAAAAAGTTACCTTACCTTCTGCCCGGGTTTTTTCATAAGCTTCATCGTTCATGAAACCAACCATGAGCACTTTCATGGTATTGTAATCTTGGATTACAGCAGGTACCAATCCATTTAATTTTCCAAAATCAAGATTCATTATGTTGAATATTTTAAATTCTTACTTCAATCTTTCGATTTATCAATTCACGTTTCAGATCAGGTATCGGGATTTCCTTGTAATGGAAAATACTTGCAGCCAATGCAGCATCTGCTTTACCGACACTAAAAACATCCTCGAAATGGTCAATACTGCCAGCCCCGCCTGATGCGATAACAGGTATTGAGAGGTTTTCGGATAATTTTCTGGTAGCTTCACAAGCATAACCGGATTTTGTACCATCATGATTCATGGAAGTGAACAGGATTTCTCCACATCCCCTGTTTTCAACCTCCTTTGCCCAGGTGAACAATTCTTTTCCAACGGGAATCCGTCCTCCATTCACGTAAACCTGCCAGTTTCCATTGTCTTCCTTTTTCGCGTCGATGGCTACAACCACGAACTGGCTACCAAAATTATTTGCCATCTCATCGACCAGATCGGGATTTCGCACCGCGGATGAATTTACGCTTATTTTATCGGCTCCCGCGCTCAAAAGCCTGTCCGCATCAGGTAATTCACTGATTCCCCCTCCAACCGTGAAGGGTATATTCAGATTTTTTGCGATCCGTTTAACTAAATCAGCGAACAATTTTCTTTTCTCGTGTGTAGCAGTAATATCAAGATATACCAATTCATCTGCTCCTTCATCACTGTACTGAGCGCCTAATTCTACCGGATCTCCCACGTTTCTGATTTCAAGGAAATTTATTCCTTTCACGGTCTGTCCATCCCTGATATCCAGGCAAGGTATGATTCTTTTCGCGAGCATATTAAATCAATACTTTTTTAAGATCATTTAAACTAATTCTTTCTTCATAAATGGCCTTACCCACGATTACAGCGTCCATTTTTATTTTACTCAGATTGTAGATATCATTCATGCTCGTTACGCCACCACTTGCTATCAGATAAATATCCGGAAATCGTTCACGAAGACTCTTGTACAATTCAACTGAAGTTCCCTGCAACATGCCATCTTTGCTAATATCCGTGCACATCACGTTTCTCACACCATGATCAGTCTGCCGGGAAATAAAGGAAAATAAATCCACGGAAGTCACGTCTTTCCAGCCGCCAACAGCAACCCTGTAGTTTTTCACATCCGCCCCAAGGATTATTTTGTCAGGCCCGAATCTTTCAATCCAATGCATGAATTTATCGGGTTCTTTTACCGCTATACTTCCTATAGTTACCTGACTAGCACCGGCTTCAAATATTTTTTCAAGGTCATCTTCTTCCCTGATTCCGCCTCCAAAATCAATCTCAAGAATTGTATTTTGAACCAATTTTTCCAGAACATGAATATTAACGACTTTATTTTCTCTTGCACCATCGAGGTCAACAAGATGCAGTTTTTTAATCCCGGCATCCTGAAAAGCCATGGCCATTTCCAGTGGATCTTCACAGTAAACCTTACGCGTGTTATAATCTCCTTGTTGCAATCGCACGCATTTCCCTTCAATTATATCTATTGCAGGAATAATAGTAATCATAAACAAATGAAATTTTCAAGAATTTTCGCACCTACTTTACCGCTTTTTTCCGGGTGAAATTGGGTAGCATAAAAATTATCTTTCTGTAAGGCTGCGCTGAATTCTATCCCGTGATGAGATGTCGCGGCAGTTTCTATTCCGGGTTCAGCGTAAAAACTATGCACGAAATAGACAAATTGTCCTTCAAGAAAAGAATCAAATATTCCTTCTTTAACATCTTGTAATGAATTCCAGCCCATGTGAGGAACTTTTAATGCCGGACCAGAACCATCAGGAAAACTAAATCTTTTTACTTTTTCCGGGAAAACACCAATACAGTCTGTATTACCTTCTTCCGAGTGACTGCACATGAGTTGCAGACCCAGGCAAATACCCAGCACGGGTTGCTTTAGGTCTTTAATCACCTGATCAATCCGGGCTCGTTTCAAAAAATTCATTGTCGTACTGGCCTCACCAACACCTGGAAAGATCACTTTATCAGCCCCTTTAATAACTTCCGGGTTTGATGAAACAACCGGGTTTAATCCTAAACGTTGCAGAGCATACTCCACCGACATGATATTCCCCGCGTTATATTTAATAATAGCTACTTTCATTCTTTCTGATTAACTTACAAAACTCCTTTTGTAGAAGGCAGGGAAAATGACCATGGGTCTCTTCTGACCGCCTGTTTAATTGCCCTGGCAAAACATTTGAATATTGCTTCAATTTTATGATGCTCGTTTTCACCTTCAGCTTTAATATTCAGATTACATCTTGCCCCGTCACTAAATGACTTGAAAAAATGAAAAAACAATTCCGTGGGTACATCTCCGATTTTTTCACGGGCGAAAGAAGTCTCCCAAACAGTCCAGGGGCGTCCGCCAAAATCGATTAGTACCGTCGCGGAAGCATCATCCATGGGCAGGGCGAATCCATAGCGTTCCATGCCTTTTTTATTGCCAATTGCCTTGTTAAAAGCTTCACCCAGGACAATTGCTGTATCTTCAACCGTGTGGTGTTCGTCTACATGCAAGTCACCTTTAACCGAGATGTAAAGATCAAGGTTTCCATGCCGCGCTATTTGATCCAGCATGTGATCAAAGAATCCCAGTCCGGTATCTATTTTGGATTGTCCACTACCAATCAGAACAATTTCTATGTTTATATCTGTTTCACCCGTGGTTCTTCGAACTGCAGCCCTCCTGTTCTCGTTCAGCAAAAAAGTATAAATGTCACTCCAGTCCAATGTTACCAAGGAACAGTACTCATCCAAACCACTTTTCTCCAACTCGCGTGCAATATTTTTATCAGCAATAAGTATTCCTTTGGCTCCAAGGTTTTTTGCCAGTTCAATATCTGTTATCCTGTCTCCAATCACGTATGAAGAATCCAAATCATAATCACCGGACTCCATGTACCTTTTGAGCATACCTGTACCAGGTTTCCTTGTTGGCAGATTATCCCCGGGGAGTGACTTGTCAATTAATATATCATCAAAAATAATATCTTCATTTTTCAGGGCAGTAAGTATCTTATCCTGAACCAGGTTGAAAGATTCGAGCGGGTAAACAGGAGTTCCCAGACCATCCTGGTTAGAAACCATTACAAATTCAAAATCAAGGTTTTTTCTAATAAAGAACAGATTTTTGAAAACCCCGGGTAAAAACTCAAGTTTTTCCAGGGAATCAACCTGATAATCAACAGGAGGCTCAACCACTATCGTACCGTCCCGGTCAATAAATAAAGCTTTTTTTTTCATACCGGCATGTTTTTCTTACGGGTTTCAAATTCAACAAGCGCCTTCACAAGGAGTTCGTTCTCCTCGGGTGTACCCACGGTAATTCTAAGGCATCCCTCACATAAACTTACCTTGGACCTGTCCCGGATAATAATTTTCCTGTCAACTAGAAAATCATAAATAACTTGAGGTTCCTTAACCCGGATAAGGAAAAAGTTCGCGTCAGAGGGAAACACTTTACGCACGATGTCAAGCCGTTGCAACTCATGCATCAGCCATTCTCTTTGTTTGAGAATTTCCTTTACCCAGTCATCTTTTTTCCGGGTATCTTTTAATTCTTCCAGTGCTTTCTCCTGCGTCAATATATTAACATTATAAGGATACTTGATATTGCTCAAGTACTTAATAATCTCAGGCGACGCGAAAGCCATTCCGAGTCTTATGCCCGCCAATCCCCATGCTTTTGAAAAAGTTTGCAAAACAACCAGGTTTTCATACTGCTCTAACCTTCCAGCGAAGCCTTCTCTCTCAGCAAAATCGATGTAAGCTTCATCAATAACTACTACTCCACGGAATGTCTCTAACAAGGATTTCACGATATTTTCATCAAAAAGATTCCCTGTAGGGTTATTGGGAGAACACAGGAATAGCAGTTTTGAATTTTCATCTGCCACTTGAGTAATTTTTCCAACATCCGGTTGAAAATTCCCGGTCAGTAATACTTTCCTGTATTCTACATTATTAATGGCGGCACATACTTCATACATGCCATAGCTGGGATCAACCCCGAGTACATTATCAATACCAGGTTCACAAAAAATCCTGATTAATAAATCAATAGCCTCGTCGCTACCATTTCCCAAAAAAATATTTTCTTCGCTTACATTTTTAATCGCGGAAATAGCCTTTTTCAGTCCCTTTTGCAAGGGATCCGGGTACCGGTTAAGAGGGATATTATAGGGATTTTCATTCGCGTCGAGAAAAACAGCTTCATTACCGGTGTATTCCTCGCGGGCGGATGAGTAGGGTTTGAGTTTCCTGATATTGTCTCTTAATAACTTATTGACATCCATTAATCCTTATTTTCCATAATCTTATTCATCCTGATTTTCACAGCATTTTTATGTGCCTCGAGTTGTTCTATCTCGGCCATTTCCATAACAGATTCAGCAATATTAAACAAACCATATTCACTGATATTCTGAAATGAAATTTTCTTAATAAAACTATCAATAGTTACGCCCGAGTATACCTTGGCGAATCCATATGTTGGAAGGGTGTGATTAGTACCTGAAGCATAATCTCCGGCACTCTCCGGTGAGAGATTTCCCAGGAAAACAGAGCCCGCGTTAATCACTTTTTCTGCCAGTTCTTCAGCGTTTTTGGTGGAAATTATCAGATGCTCGGGTGCATATTCATTGACCAAATCCATGATTTCAGAATCTTTCAATAATATAGCCTTACTATTTGCCAATGCTTTTTTGGCAATTTCTTTCCTGGGAAGAGCAGGTAATTGTTTAGACAATTCTTCTTCCACGGGTTGTATTATTTCTTCGTTGGCTGTAACAAGAATTACCTGACTGTCGGCACCATGCTCAGCCTGGCTCAACAGGTCTGAGGCGACAAAAGCTGGTTCGGCTGTTTCATCAGCAATTACAAGAACTTCAGAAGGACCTGCAGGCATATCAATGGCAACTCCTTCCTGGTTCACCATTTGCTTAGCCGCGGTAACATACTGGTTTCCTGGACCAAAAATTTTGTACACGGAAGGAATAGACTCCGTGCCATAGGCCATGGCAGCTATTGCCTGCACGCCTCCTACTTTATATAATTCAGTTATGCCTAAAATATTCGCGCAATACAAAATTGCCGGGTTGATATTTCCTTCCTCGTCGGGAGGTGTGCAAACCACTATCTCGTTGCAACCGGCGACCTTTGCAGGTATGCCCAACATGAGTAATGTTGAAAAGAGAGGGGCCGTTCCCCCGGGAACGTAAAGACCAACTTTCTCTATGGGTACAGATTTAATCCAGCACTTAACCCCTGGAGTTGTTTCAACAGGTTTTACTGTTATTTTCTGCAATTCGTGAAACCTTTGAATATTTGCTATTGCAGTTTTTACAGACTTTTTAAACGAATCAGAAACCTGTTTCAGGGATGCTTCCAATTCCTCAGCCGTTACTTTAAAATCGTCTGGCCAGATACCATCAAACTCAAGAGTGAACTTTCTTACAGAGTCATCCCCGTAATTCTTCACCTGCTCGAGAATATTCAGGACTTCATTTTCTATTTGATAAGAATTGACCCGGGGGCGCCTAAGTATTTTTTCCCATTCTTTCCTTTCCGGGTTTTTAATAATTTCAAGAAGATTTTCCATGTATACTAATTCAAGATTTTTAAATAATCATTTTTTCAATCGGGATTACCAATATTCCCTGTGCTCCAAGATCTTTTAATTTACCAATAACATCCCAAAAGTCATTCTCGTTTACAACTGAATGAAGAGAACTCCAGCCTTTACTTGCCAAGGGCATGATAGTAGGACTTTTCATACCCGGCAGAATATTTACAATTTTCTCCAAATTATCATTAGGAGCATTTAGCAAAATGTACTTGTTATTCTTGGCCCTCTGCACTGCTTTCATTCTGAAAATCAGATCACCAAGTATCTCTTTCTTACCGGTTTCCAAATCAGGACTTGTAACCATAATAGCCTCAGATTGCATAACGGTCTCCACTTCCTTGAGTCCATTGCTAATTAGCGTGCTACCCGTGCTCACGATATCAAAAATGGCTTCAGCGAGACCAATTCCGGGGGCTATCTCAACACTTCCGCTAATTTCATGAATTTCGGCGTCAATAGCATGTTTTTTCAAGTATTCCTGCAAAATCCTTGGATAGGATGTAGCTATCTTTTTCCCGTTAAAATAACCTGGACCATCGTAAGGAGCAGATTTTGGAATAGCAAGAGAAAGCCTGCATTTGGCAAATCCCAACCGTTCAGCGACAGGCAGATTTTTCTGTTTTTCCAGAACCACATTTTCTCCCACGATCCCAATATCTGCTACCATGTCCGCTACATATTGAGGGATATCATCATCACGCAGGAAAAGTATTTCAACGGGAAAATTTCCGGATATAGAAACCAGTCGCCTGTTGCCATTGGGAAAATGAATACCACATTCAGATAATAACGCGATAGATTTCTCACTCAACCTTCCTGACTTCTGTACTGCAATTTTCAACCTGTTCATAATTCATTTAAATTAACAAAAAAAGGTTTGCAGAAATGTGCAAACCTTAAATGATTTTATCTTTTCTGCATATTATTATCCTATCATTATATAATGATGATGTGGATGAATAATATTTGCAGTCTGTAAATTCATTATGTGTTAGAAAACATATTATTTAGCAATGCAATTATAAGGATTTATTTTTCAACTACAAAATTTTTATTCAATATTTCTTACCGGCAACATGAATAAACCTTCTTTCCAGCAAACTGAAGGTCCATGGGAATTAATGTACAAAACTGGTTAACTGCATTTCCTGAGACAATTTCCTTTAAATTTCCATCAATAATTTGTTGGATGGTGATTTAGCTATATCGTCAAAGAAGTCCTCTTGTATTCTTGATAATTTTTCCAGTTCATCTTTTTTGGGTAGTTGCAAATCATCGGTTCCTGTCTTTTCAACATTTTCCAAAACCATTTTAACATCTATTTTGTGGATATCAAGAGCGGGGTGATAACCGTTTTCTTTAATGCTTTCTGTAACAGTTTCCACGAAAATCCCAGCATTAATCAGATCAAATATAATATCCCTAACAATCCGGATAGGCATATTTAGAGTTGATGCTATCCTTGATGCTGTCACCGGGTTTTTTCCCGCCGCGAAGTTTTTCACCACGTATTGTGCAATGTACAGGGTAAGTATACGTCTGAAATAGTGGGAAATATTCAAGGAGCCTGACTCGAACTCGTATTTTTTCACATTCTGGTTCGCGAAGGAAATCTCTGCACCAAATAAAACGATAAGCCAACTGATTTGCATCCAGATAAGAAATAGCGGTAATGCTACAAACCCCCCGTAAATAGCGCCGATACGACTTACTTCAAACTGTACGTTAATATAAACCCATTGAATTACCTGAAAAAAGGAACCCGCTATAATACCAGCTATAAACCCGGAACCAAAATTCACCTTTGTGTTGGGCATAATGATATACATGAGGGTAAAAGCCAGCCAAACGATCACGTATGGAATTAATCCCAGTAAAAAATGGATGAACGGACTGACATACCCCAATAATGCAACTTCTTTGGTTATGGTTTCAACCTGCGAAGTAATAAATACTGTCACGCTGCTGGAAAGAATCATGAGTAGGGGCGCGATCAAAAAGATGGTAAGATAATCTGTAAATTTCCTGATGAAAGGTCGGCCTTTTTTGATCTGCCAAATAATATTGAAGGATTCTTCGATATTGCCGATCACTTTCATAACGGAAAAAAATAACACTACAAGTCCCACCCCCGCGATAACACCTCCTTGGGCTGCTTCGAGATACCGGTTGGCAAATTTTATCACGTACTCGAATATCTTTTCCTGCCCGCTAAACTCGCGCATCAACTGTTTTTCAAGCATTTCGTCCAGTCCAAATCCCTTGGCAATACCAAAAAACATAGCCAGTACAGGAACGATGGATAATAATGAAAAATAAGTCAGTGCCGAGGCTCTTAATTGTATATTATTTTCAAGCATTCCTTTAACAGCAATCACTATTATTCTCAATTGCCTGATAAGAAAAGTTTTCCTTGGAGAGTGGTCATCGAGGTCAATTCGCCAAATCTCGCGGGTAATAAAATATTTCGCTCTTTCTATAAATGATTTTATCATCCTTTAATATTTTTAAAAAGATAAATTTAATGATTATTAATCAAAAATCATTCTACACATACAATCATTATTTATCATAATTGTTACTTTTGCTAACTTTAACAAAACACATGACAAGAAAGATTAAAAACACATTAAAGTATTTACTTTTTCTGAGTGTTGGAATAATACTCTTTTGGTGGGTATACCGGGATCTCGAAATTGAATTATTAAAAAGTGAGATACGAGAATTAAATTACGGTTGGATCATTGCCTCTTTCATGTTGGGGATGTTCAGCCACATATCCCGGGCTATTCGCTGGAATATGTTAATTCACCCATTGGGCTACAGGCCTCGTACCCTGAATTCATTTCTTGCCGTAATGGTGATGTACCTTACCAACATGGCTATACCTCGAGCCGGTGAAGTAGCCCGATGCAGCGTGCTTACGAAATATGAAGATGTTCCATTCAGTAAATTATTGGGAACCGTTTTCGTTGAACGAATCGCTGATGTTATTGCCCTGATGTTTTTTGCCATTCTTATTTTTCTCACTCAATTAGGAGTTATCAGCACCTTTATTGAAACCCACCCGGGCATGTCTGACAAGGTTGGAGGTTTGTTTTCATTAAAGAATATTTTAATCGCCGTAACAGGTGTTATAATTATTTTTGTTCTATTTTATATATTTAGAAATAACTTTAAAAAAACAAAGATCTTCAAGAAGGTTGAAAAAGTTTTAAAGAATTTTGCAGAAGGTATTAAAGCCATTACAAAGATGAAAAGGCCATGGGCTTTTATTGGTCATACCTTATTTATATATCTAATGTGGCTTATAAGCCTTTACTTTCTGTTTTTTAGTTATGAACCCACGAAAGGACTTGGTATTTTTGCCGGTGCCGCTGCATTTGTAATGGGAGGGCTTGCCATGATTGCACCTGTACAGGGGGGAATTGGAGCATGGCATTTCATGGTCTATGAAACACTGTTTATTTATGGCATCGACAAAACAGAAGGAAAAATATTCGCGCTGGTTGCCCACACCACGAATAATTTATCGTTAATGCTTGTTGGATTAATTGCCCTGTTGTTATTACCCATTGTAAACAAGAAAAGGTAATATAAGGGTAGTTTTTGTTTTACTGCATTTTATCAGGTAAGTAATTCTTCATCTCTTATTAACAGCAAGATTGCAGAATGAGGTATAATTATCAACTTTTCTTTGTTAAACTCTATCTCGTAACCACTGTTTTGAAGATACACTGCCAAATCACCTTCCCTGGGTTGTAATGGAACATATTTCACCTCGTCTGAGCGATCTTTCCATGGTTCATCCATCTCGGTAATGGCTGGTATTGGATATCCTGGCCCCACTTTTATCACGTAGCCGCTGTTAATTTTCTCCTTTTCCTGAACCCCTGGAGGTAAAAATAACCCGGATCTGGTTTTTTCTTCAGGTGATTTTGGCTTAATTAAAACCCGGTCACCCACCATGATAAACTTCTGCAAATCTGCCGAATCTATTGTTAGTCGCATTAAATTGTAATTATTATGATTGCTTTCATTCAGAAAAAGACAAAGATAAGCAAGAACCCGTGAAATTCAAGGATTAAAAACAGATAAAGAATTTGTCAAACTAATGTAACAACTTTTGAAATGATTTTTCGTTAATATTAGAAATTTCCCTGATAATGTTTATAACATGAGAATCAAATATTTGTTTTTTTCATTATTCTTCTTGTCCCCAGTCCTGTCATTCGCCCAGGAAAACTTAAAAAGGAATTGGAATGATGAAATAATAGAAAGAGCCAATACCGGGAACAAGGCCGATCATTTGAGCGAGGATGAGAAAAAGGTATTACTTTACATGAACCTGGCCAGGATAGACGGCCCCAGATTTAAGGAAACCGTTTTGGATCCATATATTCATGAAAATGATATGAAACGAAACTCGTACGCGCGCTCATTGCAAAAGGAGCTTGAAAAATCGGAATCTTTATCTCCACTTTACCCCTCCGGTGAATTATTTAAAATCGCGAATAACCATGCAAAGAAATCAGGGAAAACAGGTCATGTTGGTCATAAAAATTTTAAAGATCGATACACCCCGGCCCTGGAAAATTTCAAGATGGTTGGAGAAAACTGCGACTACGGGAACCAGGAACCACTTGACATTGTAATGAGTTTATTAATTGATGACGGGATTAAAAACCTGGGACACAGGAAAAATATCATGAATGAAAAATTCACACACGTTGGTATTTCAATTCAACCTCATAAAAAGTACAAGGTGAATTGTGTTATGAGTTTTGGTGCGATGTAAAGGTAAAGCCTGTTCGAAAAAAGTAGAATACCCGGGGACTCGCAGCAGGGTTCAATCGAGATATAATAGAGAATGGTGCGGCCATGCTCAACATGGAGGTATCAGACCTAATCGCGAAAACCATCGTGAGCATGCAAAAAGCAGCAATGGAATTAGGCCTGGAAGGGCACCCCGTTTAGTTTATTTTTTTTACTTTTTGAAATTTCGTGGCAGCATCAACCATTTTTGACCAGGATATTTTTTCTCCAGTTTTGTCCGATTGATAATAATAAGTTTTACCATCCTTGATGATTGTAGATTCACCCAGCTCGTAGCGATAAGCCATCACCCTGTCACCTTCGCCAAGAGCCTGTCCGTCCATATCAGCAAAACGAACATTGTTTGATCCATTTTCTTGTCTTTTTTTCAATTTAAGAAAACTAAACATGCCCATAATTACTTGATTAAATAGTTTTTACTCATTTATTTTGTCAAAAGTATATAACTTTTTATATCAATAATATAAAATATTACATAAAATATATATATTAGTCAGATAAAACCATTCGCCCCATGCCATGACAAAAAAAGAAAAAATTCAGGCTTTTCTTTCCACCCGTGAATTTGCCATAGCCGGAGTTTCCAGGAATAAACAAAAATTTGGGTATACTGTTTTCAACGAATTATCAAAAAAAGGGTATACTGTTTATCCTATCAATCCCAATACTGACGAAATTGACGGGCATAAGTGTTACCGTAGTATAAAAGAACTGCCGGGTAACGTCAATCGCTTGCTCATAATGACACCCAAGGGCAGCGCGATAAAAATAATTAATGAAGCCAATACCAGGGGATTCGATTACATATGGTTCAACCAGAAGTCGGAATCCAAGGAAGCATTAAGGATGACAAGGAATGATAATACAAAAATCATCACGAATGAATGCATCCTCATGTTCGCGGACCCAGTTGAAGGTTTTCATAAATTTCACCGTTTCGTGAGAAAAGTATTCGGGAAATTGCCTAAATAGACAGCAGGAGGTCATATTTGATTTTTTATAAAGACTGACCGTTTCATTTTTAGCCAAATTGAGCATGTTTTCCCTTTGGTCATTAGCTAAAGGTTTCGCTTCCCTGCTCACGGGAATTTAGTAAATGCCCTAAATTAACCGACATATTTTCATTGACAAGACATTTGCATTTCAAATACAATTTCTTTTACCCGGATCAACCAGGTATTTATGATCGAAATGCATCATCGTGTATGAAAAAATTATCTGACATGTAAAAATTATCATAAATATTATCAAATCACATCTTATCTTTACTTCAATTCATATTTATAAAAAGTGAGTTAAAGAATAAATAATTTGTAC
>CAYRRV010000022.1:0-45179 GCA_964426725.1 uncultured Bacteroidales bacterium
TTACTTCGACGTAGCGAGGACGCTACGCCGAACGGTAAACACTCGACTTTATGGACAAGCACTAAGTAGTATTGCGGAACGCCCTGGATTAAATTATCATCCCAGCACCAACAGTTTCATTGGAGCCTTCATCAATCAATACCAGTGAACCAGTGATCCTGTTTTTACGGTAAGAATCGTAAAAAAGAGGTTTAGTGGTCCTGATTTTAATCCTGGCTATCTCGTTCAATCCCACGTTTTTATCATCAGGGTGCTTATCCAGGGTATTGATATCCATTTTATACACTACCTCTTTAATAATGCAGCGAACATCATTGGTCGTGTGTTTCACGTGGTATTTGCCATTCAGCATCAGCGGTTTTTCATTGAGCCAGCAAACCATTAGCTCAATATCCTGTGACACATCAGGGCCATTCTCTTCTTTCACGATCATATCGCCCCGGCTGATATCAATATCATCTCCCAGGGTTAATGTAACAGATTGAGGAGCAAACGTTTCATCCAAACTGCTATTCATTACATCAATAGATTGAATTACAGAGGTCAACCCGGATGGTAAGGCTTTTATTTTATCGCCTTTTTTAAAAATACCACCGGCAATTCTACCCGCGTAACCACGGTAATCGTGGTATTCTTTTCTTTGGGGACGAATCACGTACTGCACCGGGAAACGGGCATCAATCAGGTTATGATCGCTGCCTATGTGTAAATTTTCAAGAAGATACATGAGTGTTGGTCCTTGATACCAATCCATTTTTTTGGACCGATCTACCACGTTATCACCTTTGAGTGCACTAATCGGGACAAATCGCACATCTTTCACGTCCAGTTTCGATGCCATACCCTCAAAATCAACTTTAATTTGATCGAAGACCTCCTCCTTGTATTCAACCAAATCCATTTTATTGACACAAATGATAATATGCGGAATTTGCAGCAAAGAAGCGATATATGAATGACGGATAGTTTGTTCCAGTACCCCGTTACGGGCATCAACCAAAATGATGGCAGCATTGGCTGTTGAAGCCCCGGTTACCATATTTCGTGTATACTGAATATGACCGGGGGTATCGGCAATAATAAATTTCCGCTTGGGAGTGGCAAAATAGCGGTAAGCCACGTCGATGGTAATGCCTTGCTCCCGTTCTGCCTTCAGCCCGTCTGTGAGTAGAGCCAGGTTCACGTGCTCTTCACCCTTTCTTTTACTAGCCAGTTCAACTGCTTCAAGCTGATCTTCAAATATTGCCTTACTATCGTAGAGTAATCTTCCAATAAGCGTACTTTTGCCATCATCCACGCTACCGGCAGTAGTGAAACGGAGAAGTTCCATGTCGAGATAGGCGGATTGATCGAGTTTGTGTGGTGACGTAGTCATTATTTAATTATTATGAATTATTAGTTATTAAATTGTTATTGGTTGTTATTGGTTGTTATTGGTTGTTATTGGTTGTCGTGAATATCGTCATCAACATTATCTGAAACTCCATAATTGACATTAGGTTCGGAAATATATTTATTCAAATGGTTAATATAATTATTTAATTTAATGCCCAATTTATCTAATAGTTTTTTATTCTGGTTGTAATAATCCTCTGAAACAAGCTCGCGTCTATATGCTTTAGTAAGCCATGTTTTTGATTCAAAAAGAGAGCCCCTGGCAATATAACAAAATTCGCGTGTATCGGAATAGTGATATCTGTCAAAAGATTCACTGATATTAGCAGCTATAGAATCCGCTGCTTTAACAAATTGCTTACCCATGGTATCCTTATCAAAATAATCCCATTTAACTGCTATTTCGTAAACTTTATCGCCAATTTCCATGGCTTTTCTCATGCTCTGACTCACAATAAATTACTCCCGATTATTAATAACGAGACGTAATTCTCTATGCATTAACTAAATGTAAAAATTGCATCTTAACAGGTAATAAATTACATCTCCAAGACGTAATATTACGACTCTGTTAAAAATACCCTTCCTTCTTCCGGTCTTCCATGGCCGATTCGGATCGTTTGTCATCGTAGCGGCCTCCCCGTTCTGTAACGCGGGTCGCGGCAACTTCCTTGATAATATCTTCCAGGTTGTCGGCGGTTGATAATGTAAGCCCGGTGCAAGTGATATCACCGATGGTACGACAACGCACGTCCAGTTCTTCCACTTTTTCTCCATCTTTTAATTGCATGAACGGCGCTGCAGCGAGCCAGACCCCATCGCGGTTAAAAACCTCTCTCTTGTGGGTAAAATAGAGATCGGGGATTTCCACGTTCTCGTGGTAGATATATTGCCACACGTCCATTTCCGTCCAGTTACTCAAAGGAAAGACCCGGAAATGTTCTCCCATGCGTTTTTTACCATTAAAGATATTCCAGAGTTCTGGTCGTTGATTTTTAGGGTCCCATTGGCCAAATTCGTCCCGGTGACTAAAAAAGCGTTCTTTTGCCCTTGCTTTTTCCTCGTCACGTCTACCTCCACCGAGAGCGGCATCGAACTTGAATTCTTCAATGGCATCAAGCAGGGTAACCGTTTGAAGCATGTTCCGGGAAGCATTCACGCCCACTTCCTCGGTAACTTTACCAGCATCAATAGAGTCCTGTACCAGACGAACAATACATTCCCCGCCGGTTTTCTCCATAAGTTGATCACGGAATTCGAGTGTTTCGGGGAAATTATGGCCGGTATCAATATGCATGCATGGGAATGGCACCCTGGCAGGCCAAAAAGCCTTCCGGGCCAGGTAGTACATTACGATAGAATCCTTTCCTCCCGAGAAGAGAAGAACCGGTTTTTCAAATTGTGCAGCTACCTCCCGCATCACGAAAATCGACTCCGATTCAAGCTCCTGCAGATGTTTTAGATTATATTGCTTCATAATAAAAAGTTCAGGTACTTAAACTATAATCAAGCTGCAAATATAATAAAAATGGAGGACTAAAAAAGGGACTACCTATTGGGTAGTCCCTTTTGAATCTAAATAGTGTTTTTAACTTTTCTATTCAACATCAAACCAGTTTCGAGCGAAAATAGAAACAAGTTTGGGAATGTTTTTGTTATAATTCCTTTCCTCTGTTGAATATGGGAATCTTCTCGGTATCTGAGCACCAGTAGTTGGAGTAAGTGTGGGATACCCTGTTCTTCTCCAGTCAACAAACGCTTCAGGATTCATGAATAATGCAATGTACTTTTGCATCATTATTTCTTCCAGAAGAGCATCACCACTCAATGTACCAACATAAGTAGTGTATTCATTCAACCATGAAGCTCCGGAAACACCAAGCTTACTCATATTTGCTTCAACAGCAGCTACGAGTGTATCGGCAGCAATACCTTCATTACCTGCTCTATATTCTCCTTCAGCAATAATAAAATGGAGTTCCGAGCCAGTAATGAACGCTACAGGAGAAGCTTTTGACCCCCAGAAATCACCAAAAGCAGTTGCTCCCCCGATAAGTTGGGAGGTTCTGGGATCATCAAGAGTATCGTTACCCGAAATGAATGTATAACTTGCGAGAATGTTGCTGAAAAAACTACTTTCAGAAGCGTCTGTTCTTTGTTCATCAAATTGATAAAGCGGGTTTCTCTCAGTTGTACCGGCACCAAATTCAAATTGAAAATCGGAAAAACCTGCAGCAACGGCAGCTCTCGCGGAAGATAATGCATTTGAATAGGTATTATTTCTTTCTGCTGTATGCATGTAATATCTAGCCTTTAATGCATTGGCAGCAGCAATCCAAAGAGAGGGTGCACCACCATAAATCATATCCGTTTCAGCTGGATCGAGAAGTCCCATATCACCTTCTAATTCAGAAATTGCTTCATCCAGCAGAGTCTGAATAGTAGCATAAATATTTTCTTGGCTATCATAAACAGGATGTAAGTTGTCAATTCCCTGCCATGCCTCAGAATAAGGAACATCTCCAAATAACTGTGTTGCAAGACCAAGGTTATAAGCCATCATGACTTTGGCAATACCAGATAACCAGTAAGATTCACTTCCTTCAACTTTAGTTTTCTCTATTATCAGGTAGAGATTATGCATCGCATCACGATAGAAGAAATTCCACAAGTTGACGACATCAGATTCTGTAAAAGTATAGTTATTAATTATGGCAGCCTGTCTTGCATTACCTGTAATCTGCTGTAACCACATCCCAGTGGTGCCAGCCACGTCAAAACTCCCGGAAGTATAAGCAGTCCGAGCTTGGGCCGCTGACAATAAAACGGTGGGTGAAGGATCTGCTGGACTATCCGGATCAATATTTATTTCCGGGTCAATCCATTTTTCACATGATGAAAATGAAAGGACCATAAGGATTAAAAACCCTAATATTCCTATTATATTTTTTTTCATAATTGTTTCAAATTAAAAATTAATAAATAACAATTCTATTATTGAATTTTAGAAACCAACTCTCAGTCCAAAAGTATAACTTTTTGTTCCCGGCATGTTAAAATAGTCAGCTCCCTGCGCGTTACTGGTTCCGAATAAACTTGTTTCGGGATCAACACCGGTATAGGGGGTGTTAAGATAAAGATTGCGGCCCGTGAAATACAATTCCAGGTTACCAATAAATGTATTATCGATGAGTGAAGTAGGAAGCCTGTAGCTCAGGGTTACCTCTCTTAATCTTACCCAATCTGTATCTTCAATAAACTGCTCTGAAGGACCTGTAAAACCTGATCCGGGACCTTCCCAAAAATACCAGTTTTCATCAAGGGCTATTTCATTTGTATTGGAAACAGGTTCTGTAACTACATTACCATTACCATCAGTATAAACAATAGAACCATCATCAGCCTGGTAACCATAAACACCTTCATAAGTAGTTGTTTCAGTATCACGGCTCTCCGTGTCAGCATGCGTACCGAAATAATACATGGCACCTTTAGTACCATTCCACATTTGTCCTCCATTCTTGATCTCGAGTAACGCGGAAAGAGTTATGCCTTTATATCTCAATGTGTTAGACAGACCCAATCTCCAGTTTTCAGGTACACTGCCCAAAATTCCACTTTGGGCATCCTGAACGGGATACCCTGTTGCTGGAGCATAGGAGGAACCATCATTTATGATAATTCGTCCCTCATCATCTCTTAACCACCGTGTACCGTAAATAGTTCTGTAAGGTTCCCCTACGATAGCATGGAATTGCGGATCAACAAAACCTGTATTCAGCGAAACATTATCCACACCTTCTGCAAGCGAAGTTACCTCACTTTGAGGATTAGCAAAATTGGCCATAATGTCCCAACTGAAAGAATTGGTTTGAACCGCGGTTACACCAGCAAGAATTTCAAATCCTTTGCTTTCCATGGATGCCGCATTCCGGTAATACGAATCATAACCACTGGCAGCAGCAATCGGGGCAGCTAAAAGAAGATTATCGTTATTATTTATAAAATAAGTAATATCTAAACGAATCCTGTTATTGAGGAAACGTAAATCAGCTCCAAATTCGAGTGCTTTTTGTTCTTCAGGTGTCAATGCTACATCACCAATTGTAATTCCTCTCATGAAACCGGCATATCCAAACAATGGGAATTCAACCCCAGAAGTCCAACCATCACCAGGAGCAGAAACATAATAACCCGGGTCGAGTGCATAAGCTGAGGCATCAAGTGCGATTTGAGCATAAGAAGCTCTTAATTTGGCGAAAGAAAGGAATGTATTACCCTGCAAAGCAGGAAGTTCCGATAAAACAAAACCTCCACTTACTGATGGGTAAAAGAAGGAGTTATTATCTTCAGGTAAAGTAGTAGACCATTCCTGACGACCTGTAAAGTTCAAGAATAACATTTCCTTGTAACCCAAGCCCAGGTCACCAAAAAAGGCTGCAGTTCTTTTCTTGAAATTTCCTTCATATGCAACAAGATCACTTGTATTGGCCAGGTTATTCCAATCCATGATGGTTAATCCATTAGCATTACCCTGAGTATATGTCCATGCCCTCTGGTACAGGTTGTTACCAAGGGTCAGACTAAAATTCAAATCTTGGGTAAGATCCCTGTTAATGTTCATTAAGAAGTCGGAGTTGATATCCTGAGAATAATTTTGCCTGTTTCTCAGGATTCCATCTGGATAGTTATTTGAGTTCTTCTCGAAAAAATCCTTATATCTTTGGCTGTACCAGTCGGTACCGATCCTGTAGGAAAAACTCAGCCAATCAGTGGCAAAGAAATTCACGTTGGCATTTCCAATGATTCTATTAACATCCTCATCATAAGATATTTCATTAGAAACCCAATAGGGGTTATCATACCCACCACCACCACGAAATGTTCTTTGAGAACCATCAGGAAAACGGTAACCGTAGGAATTATCAAATGTTGGAGGAGTACGCAGCAAACCGAGCATTACACCGGAAAGGTTTGAACCCTGCTGAATGAAATTACCATTGGTATTCAAGTAGTTCATATCTCCCTCGATAGCCCATTTTTGAGAAAGCTTGGATTGACCACTTAATTTAAATGTATTTTTGTTATACGTATTATTCGGCACAACACCTTCTTCTGTGGTATTTGAAAATGAAGTATAAAAAGTATTTTTCTGATCACCACCACTTATTGAAAGTGAATTATTAAACTGAATACCAGTTTGGAAATAGTCATAAGGATCATAAACCTGAACCGGCTGACCATTGGCAAAGGGACTATCCGCCATTACAATACGCCCGTTTGGATTCCATTTTTCACGATATTCATCCATTGGAGTATTTCCAGTCCAATCACCATCTGGTACATAAGTTGGATCCGTTGCATAACTAAGGTCAGAAATCTTTGGCCCCCAGGAAGTCATAGTAAAACCAGTTCCATCCGGATGCATTATGCTGGGTATATTATATCCAAGAACATCATTATAATACTGGTGTGCTAATGTAGATCCCTGAGCATATTCATCATTCATTTCGGGTACTTGAGAAATCTGAGAAATCGAAGCATTTGAATGGAAATTAACATTTACTTTAGACCCTTTGGTTTCCTGTCCTTTCTTTGTGGTAATAATAATAGCACCATTAGCCGCTCTTAAACCATAGAGTGCAGTAGCCGCACCTCCTTTAAGAACAGAAACCTGAGCAATATCATCCATATTTAAATCACCCACCCTGTCAGAGTTGGCAACACCACCATCTGTTCCGGTAGTATAAGATCCTCCACCACCATCGATAGGCACCCCATCCACGATAAATAGAGGACGGTTACTACCCAATAACGAAGTTGCACCGCGAATTTCAATAAAAGAAGACGCACCAGCAGTACCGGCCGAGCTATTAATAGATACACCGGCAACTCTTCCGGAAAGTGCATTCAACATGTTAGTGTTGCTGCTATTTCCAATTTCTTCAGAACTCACTTCCTGAACTGAATAACCGAGAGCTTTTTGTTCTCTCTTTATGCCGAGAGCAGTAACAATTACCTCGTCAAGTCCAAGAACATCAGGTTCCAAAGCGACATCAACGGTAGTTCTTCCTTCGATGGGTACTTCAAGGGTCTTCATACCAATGAAGCTGAAGACCAGCGTGGTTGCATCTTCAGGAACGCTTAACTGATATGTACCGTCATAGTCGGTAATTGTACCAATCGTGGTTCCTTTAACAACTACGGATACTCCAGGAAGTGTTGAACCATCCTGCGAATTCGTAACCGTACCTGTGATTTGCATACGTTGCGCGTGCACGAGTTGTAGCCCGGCAAACACAAGGAATGCGAGTAGAACTGTAAATCTTTTCATAGATAAAAATTTTAGGTTTACAAATAGTTATAAAATACTTATTCCTGAGGTCAAAGCTAAAAAAAATTTTTTTATCATAAAAGAAAATCAACCAAAAACAGCAGTATTAAAGGTAAGGGGAACTATTTATTAATCTTTCGTTCAGGATATTGCAGGTATGTACTTGTTTTTCTGATGGTTAAAAATACAGTCCAGAATCGCAACATCATGTAACCCGCTTGTATAAAGAACGAGAGAATTATTGGTAGTTTTAGAAATATTTCGTAATCATTTGATATACAAATGAAAAGGGAATTCATTTTTAGAAGGGCAGAAAATAGGAAATGTTGTTGTATAACATGTTTTTTATGTTAAATGTTAAATATTACATGTTACGTGAAGGTTGAAAGGTACATCATAATCGAAATATTCAGCATGAAAAAATTAATTTGCAGTGGAATGATGCCTGCCTGTTAGCAGACAGGGAACATCCATGTGGGTGGTTTTATTAATATTGAGTTTAACTCCGTTGAACTCACAAGCCTGATTGTGTTATTATGAACTAACCACTTACTTTATGAAAGGATTCTATTTAACATAATTAAATGGCTGACACTACCCTATTTTTTCTTTCACGATTTGTAATATAGCTTCTTCCTCGAGCACAGACCGGTTTTCTATTTTATCGGCATCGGCAAGTACCCTGTTTTTGAAGTCATTATCTTCTAAATCCTGACAATTAATCAGCACGTTAAGATAGGCTCCGCTAATACAAGCCTTAACCGCGATAGCCCCCACTCCAGCATCGGAGACCGAATTGGGATTGCCGGTTTGTGCCATTATTCGCAACAACCCGTAGGTCTCGTAAGCGGTTTCCATGGTTTGAAAAGGAACCATGATAGCATTTCGCGTTGCTTCTTCGATTGCTTTTTTTCGGACAGCTTTCTCTTTATCAGTTTTTTTCGCCATACCAAATGCTTCCATGATGGCATTGAAAGCTTTGGTATCTTCATCTACCAATTGTAATAACTTTTCCTGCAATTCTTTTCCTTTTTCCGCCCAGGTTGAAAACTCTTCCCATCGCTCATCCCAACCACGCTTGTGAGAAGACAAATTGGCAACCATCGTTCCTAAAGCAGCACCGAGACTTCCCATGAGAGCTGAAACAGATCCTCCACCAGGAGCGGGTTGTTCCGAGGCAGTAATTTGCATGAATTGTTCAACGGTAAGGTCCACCAAATTGGAAGCAGTATCTTTCTTTAACTTGTATTCAATAATTTTTTCCTCAGGAATAAACGGGCCCAATTCATCCAGTCCCATGGATTTAACTGCAATTTTGATCAATTCACTATCAGGCACGCCCAAAGATCTTTTTTGTTTTCGTAAAAAATATTTTCCCGCGTCCAACATGGCTTTTAATGGAACAAGACCCACGAGTTCGGATCCGGTAACCCTGAGTCCTCTTGCTTCTGCTCGCCGGCAAACTTCATCAAATGCCACATGCACGGGTGTTACGCGTATATTTGTAAGGTTCATTGATATTTGCGCTACCCCGTATTCTTCAATAAACCATCCAATGGCTTTAACAGCTTTTAGTGAACCGGGAATCATTAAAGGTTTGCCGTTTTCATCTTTCACAATTTCACCGGTTAAAGGATGACCCTTTCTTTTGACCCTGCCCCTTTCTCTTACATCATAAGCTACTGCATTGGCCCTGCGGGTAGATGTTGTATTAAGATTTATGTTGTAAGCCACCAGGAAATCGCGTGCGCCAATTGCCACGACACCGGTTTTGGGCAAAAATTCAGCCGGACCAAAATCCGGTTTCCAGTCGGGATCTGCCAGCTTATCTTTCAGACCTTCATACTCGCCGGCTCTTACTGCTGCAAGATTTTTTCGCTTCTCTTCAAATGCCGCGTTTTCATAACAATAGACAGGGATACCCAACTCCTCTCCCACCCGTTTGGCCAAAGTTCGGGCGTATTCAACGGTTTCCTCCATGGTTACACCTGAAACAGGAACGAGAGGACAAACATCTGTTGCTCCAAAACGCGGATGTTCCCCATGATGTTTTGACATGTCAATGACTTCAGAAGTTTTTTTTATGACCCTGAATGCAGCTTCAACTACAAATTCAGGTTCTCCCACAAAGGTAACTACAGTCCTGTTGGTCGCCTTCCCCGGGTCCACATCCAAAAGGGAAACATTTTCCACGGTTTCCACTTCACGGGTAATGCTTTTTATGATTTCCGGGTTTCTGCCCTCGCTAAAATTGGGCACGCATTCGATAAGTTTGGTCATACTATGTTTTATTTAAATGAAGTCTGTTAATTAAGTCATGTGCCTGTTTCAGAATGTTAGTTTTCGAGGCACAAACAGCGGAGTTTCGACGAGAATTGTCCGGATGAGCATTTTTGCACCGAGAATAACTTAGCAATACGACTTTATGAATTCCTTATTAATATTAATCTCATTCATAAAACGGATTTTATGTACAGACACTAAACAGATTGAATCAATCCGTTTAAGACAACCATATCTACAAGATTGCTGCCAAAAGCATACGGGATAAATTCCCATGACGGAATATGGCGGGTAATGATCAGATTCGCTTTTTTTCCAACAGAGATTGAACCCAGTTCATCATCCACGCCCATGGCGCATGCACCGTTTATGGTAACCGCATTCATCACTTCGGCAGGTAACATTTTCAACTGAATACAACCCAGTGAGGCGATAAACTGCATGTTACCTGAAGGAGCAGAGCCCGGGTTATAGTCGCTAGCAAGAGCAACAGGAATACCGCTGTCAATTATTTCCCGCGCGGGAGCATAAGGCATATTAAGAAAGAAAGAAGCCCCGGGCAACAAACCCGCTATGGTTTCAGAATCCTGCAATGATTCCAGTTCATCTTTGTCCATGTATTCCAAATGATCAACAGATGCAGCATCGTATTTTACACCCACCTGCACACCGCCGGTAAAACCCAATTCATTGGCGTGAATCTTGGGCCGAAGCCCGTGTTTAATACCGGCCATCAGGATTCTTTCTGTTTGTTCAGGGGTGAAAAATCCTTTATCACAGAAAACATCGATATAATCGGCTAAATCTTCCGCGGTCACGGCCGGAATCATTTCATTGATCACGATATCAACATATTCATCCGGATTTTCACGATATTCCATGGGGATTGCATGAGCACCCAGGAACGTGGATTTTACCGTAAGCCGGGAGTTTTCCTTGATTTTCCGTATAACGCGCAACATCTTCAGTTCACTACCCGTGGTAAGCCCGTACCCACTTTTTATTTCAACAGCGCCGGTTCCCAATGAAATAATCTCGAAAGCGCGGTCAAGAGATTGCTCGTACAAGTCTTCTTCTGTAATATCCTGCATTTTCCGGGAAGAATTTAATATTCCGCCCCCCCTGGCTGCTATCTCCTCGTAGCTTAACCCTTTAAGTCGATCAACAAACTCCAGTTCCCTGCTACCGGCATATACAATATGGGTGTGGGAGTCGCAAAAAGCTGGCATTACTGTCTTTCCCGTTGCATCAATATACATCGTGTTATCTGAGACAGATGACCCCATGTAGCTGTCTCTTGTTTCACCCGTGCCATATCCCCTGATAATTCCATCTAAAACATGTAGCCACGCGTTTTCAAGAACTGGAAGGTGATTCATTTCTTTACCTTTCCGGCATGAGATATCTTCACCAGCCTGCAAAAGATATTTTATATTACTGATAAATAATTCCATAATTGTTTATTAACATAATGATAATTCGAGTGTAACACTTCTGCTATTCCAATGAAAAAATGAAGGTCGAGCCATGCCATGTTTCGTAAATTAAGGGACATCGTTTTTGCAATATCAAAAATGACGCGTAACTACAAACATATAATAAAATTCAGAAAAATTATATTTTCGCGGGTATGTTATACAAAACCAGAATAAGATGAAACGAAAAGTACCACACACGTATGTTATTATTTTCTCGATTATAGTAGTTGCTGCAATTGCTACCTGGTTTGTGCCTGGCGGGGAGTACGAAAGAGAAACTAAAATAGTAAACGGGGTTGAAAGGGAAGTGATTGTAGCCGGATCTTTCGGGTACATTCAAAATCAGCCCCAGACATGGGAAATCTTTTCTTCTTTTTTCAGTGGCTTTGTCAATACAGCCAATATTATTGTATTTATTCTCATGATAGGAGGTGCATTTTGGATCATGAACGAGAGCAAGGCCATAGATGTTGGTATTTTTAGTCTCCTGAGATTTACCCGGAAACTTGAAAAAATTAATTTCATTAAATACCTGGGCGTTGACAATATCATTATCGTGCTTATCATGTTAATGTTTAGCGTGTTTGGGGCGATTTTCGGCATGAGCGAGGAGACCATTGCTTTTATCATCATTTTTGTTCCCTTATCTATTTCCATGGGATATGATTCCATTACAGGGGTTTCCATGTGTTTTGTAGCTGCCGGCCTTGGTTTTGCAGGTGCCATACTAAACCCGTTCACGATAGGAATAGCCCAGGGATTAAGTCAGATTCCTCTTTTCAGCGGCATCGAATACAGGATGTTTGCCTGGTTGATCATTAACATTGTTGGTATTATATATATATTAAGGTATGTTGCAAGGATCAGGAAAGATCCCAAAAAATCTCTTGTTTACGAGGAGGATGAATATTGGAGATCACGAGGAAATGCCCATGTTGAGAATATTAAGTATAGCACCCCTAAATCATCATGGTATGTATTCGGCTTGATTCAAATCGTGTTGATTATTTATGCTGTTTTATTCCCCATGTCAACCTTAAAAGCCGGGAATGCATCCACCACTATGCCGGTACTTCCATTCACGGCAATTTTATTTTTCATCACGAGTATATTAACATTACGAAAATCTTTCCATTTTTTCGTGTTAAACCTTTTACTGTTCACCATTATATTTCTGATTGTTGGTGTTATGGGATACGACTGGTATGTAATGGAAATCGCTACTATCTTTCTTGCCATGGGCATCGCGGCAGGCATCGCGATGGGTAAAAGCGCCAATGATATCACGAAGTTATTCATCACCGGTGCCTCAGATATACTTTCTGCTGCCATGGTAGTAGGACTGGCAGGAGGCATTATCGTTATTTTGGAAGACGGGAGAATTATCGATACCATATTATATAGCATTTCAGTTGCCATGCAGGATTTTGGAAAAATTGCCTCCTTGAGTATCATGTACCTGATTCAATCGTTTTTGAACATCATCATTCCTTCCGGATCCGGGAAAGCTGCACTCACCATGCCGATGATGTCGCAATTCAGCGATCTGATAGAGATATCGCGTCAGGCGACCGTGATGGCATTTCAGTTTGGTGATGGTTTTACCAATCTTATCACACCTACCTCGGGCGTATTAATAGGAGTTCTGGGAGTGGCAAAAATCCCATATGAAAAATGGTTTAGATGGGTGGCACCGCTCGTGTTGATACTCATCTTGTTAGGTTTATTACTACTTATACCAACGGTAACAATGGAGTTGAGCGGGTTTTGAACTTGTTGCTGGTGGGTGGTCATAAAAAAAGAGCTGAGGGTTACCCAACAGCTCTTACAATCAAACAATATTCATTCTACAATTAGTACCTGTTCCTATTACTATTGTAACCTCCACCGCCTTGCCTGCGGTTGTAGTTACCTGAACCGCCTTCGGTTTTAGGTCTGGCTTTTTTCACGACAATCGTGCTATTGCCGAATTCAACTTCGTTCAGCTCGTTAATGGCATTATATGCTTCTTCATCATTTTTCATTTCAACAAACCCGAATCCCTTGGAATTACCGGTTTCCCTGTCGAAAATAACTTTGGCAGAAACTACTTCGCCATATTCGCTAAACAATTGGTGTAAGTCATCACCTGTTGTAGATGAACCTAACTTTGCTACAAAAACATTCATAAGAAAATAAAATAGATTAATAAAAAATTAATTAATTCAAAAAATAGATAAAACGTAGCAAAGCAAATCAGAAGAAATGCAATACAGTAAGATCTATTAAATGTAAAATTAGAACAAAAAATGAAATGCAACAAATATTTTTAAAATATTATTCACATTCCTCGAAACTCTTGTTATACTGCTGTATAGCCTTTTCGCTCATCCCCATGCTTGAAAACCCTCCATCATGATAGAGATTTTGCATGGTTACTTTGCGCGTGAGGTCAGAAAAAAGCGTTATGCAATAATTGGCGCAATCTTCAGCGGTGGCATTACCAAGGGGGGACATTCTCCCGGTAAAGTCAATGAGTGTATCAATACCTGCCACCCCACTCCCGGCAGTAGTCCGGGTAGGTGACTGGGAAACCGTGTTGATTCTTATCTTCTTATCTCTGCCGTAAAGATAACCAAAACTTCTCGCGACAGATTCCAGCACGGCTTTGGCATCAGCCATATCGTTATATCCAAAAAGGGTTCTTTGAGCTGCCACGTAAGAAAGCGCGACCACGGACCCCCACTCGTTAATTGCATCCATTTGACGGCAAACCTGCAAAATTTTATGAAACGAAAGGGCAGAGATGTCCAAAGTTTTCAAATAATAATCGTAATTGATATCATCATATGGAATACCTTTTCGAACATTTGGTGACATGCCAATAGAATGAAGGATAAAATCAATTTTTCCACCCAGGATTTTCATGGACTTTTCCACCAGATTATTTAAATCGTCCACGCTCGTGGCGTCTGCCGGAATTATTTCTGTTCCTGTTTCTTCCGCCAAATCCCTCGTATTTCCCATTCGCAGTGCCAGGGGTGTATTGGTTAGGGTAAAAGTTGCACCTTCTTCATGAGCCCTCAAGGCCACTTTCCATGCAATAGATTTATCATTCAGGGCACCAAAGATGATACCTCTTTTTCCTTTCAGCAAATTATAAGCCATAATTAAAATATTAGAATTAATAAGCGTGCAAAATTACAATATTCTGTAAAATTGCAGCATCCGAGTATTACATACATCAAACAAAATTATAAAAAGAAGGTTCGATAAGGATTTTATACCTTTAATAATTCCCTGGCATTGTCCAGCGCGGCCGGGGTCACATCCGCACCACTTAACATCTTCGCGATTTCCACCACCCGATCTTCATCACTAAGTTTTCGCATTCTCGTGAGGGTTTTATCAGTAGCATCTTCTTTATATACCAGAAAATGAGCATTCCCCTTGGCCGCTACCTGCGGAAGATGGGTGATATTGATTACCTGCATTTTTGAAGCCATGTCGAGAATTATCCTCCCCATTTTATCGGCAATCTCACCACTCACGCCGGCATCAATTTCATCAAAAATTATCGTTGGTAAATCAATGGAAGAAGTAAGCAAAGATTTTACGGCCAGCATGAGTCGAGACAATTCACCACCCGAGGCCACTTTTGATATTTCCTGGGGGTTGCCTTGCTTATTGGCTGAAAAAAGGAAATCAACCCTGTCCAGCCCGTTCTCGTTCATTTCGCCAAGTTCAGTTATACCGACATGGAACCTGGCATTGGGCATACCCAAATGCTGTAGCATGGCCTGAATTGTTTCCACGAGATCAGGTACAGCATTTTCCCTGGCATTGTGAAGCTGAAGAGCCAGTTTTGAAGCAATTTGTTTCGTCTCACTCATCTTCTTTTCCAGTTCTTCCAGACGCAACCCGGAATTAGCAATATTATTTACCATATTATCAAGTTCGTCTCTTTTCTTTATTAGCTCATTCGAGTTAACCACCCCGTGTTTTTGCTGCAGGGTAAATAAAAGATCGAGTCGTTGATTCACGAAATCAAGCCGGGCAGGATCTACTTCCACTTTTTCGGCCAAAACATCAACTTCCCTAGCAATATCCTTGACCTCGATGTATGCACTTTCAAGACGACTTGCAAGTTCTTCGCAATCCTTGAAATGGTTTTTGGCTTTCCCCAGGTGATCCAAGGCTTCCTTTAACCGATGGACACCACCGTCATCATCATTATACAGGAATTGGGACGCGTTTGCTAAATTTAGTTTTATATCGCCGGCATTACTTAGGATCTCCTGTTCCTGCTGAAGATCAATATCTTCATCTTCCATGAGACGAGCTTCTTCCAGCTCGTTTAACTGAAAAGAATAGTAGTCAAGGTCCTGTTTGTTTTTTTCAGCTTCCGATTTAAGGGATTCGAACTCGTGTTCAACATTCTTAAAGTCGTGGTAAGCGAGTTGATACTCTTTTAGCAGTTGGCTATTTCCGGTAAAATTATCAATTACTTTTAATTGAAATGCATGACTTCCCAGGTTCAGGTTTTCATGTTGTGAGTGAATATCGATCAATTTTTCCCCCAGTTCTTTTAAAAGAATAAGGTTAACGGGAGTATCGTTAATAAAAGCCCGCGATTTCCCTGCAGGAGAAATTTCTCTCCTGATCAGGGTTTGCTTATCGTAATCAAGATCATTTACAAGGAAAAAATCTTTTAGATCAAGACCCTCGATATTAAAAAGTCCTTCAACAATACACTTGTCATGCTCATTATTTAATACAGAAGTGTCGGCTCTTTGCCCGAGAATAAGAGACAAGGCGCCAAGAAGGATAGATTTTCCAGCCCCGGTTTCACCCGTTACAATATTGAGGCCTGGCTGGTACTTAATTTGCAATTCTTCAATTAAAGCGTAATTCCGTACGATTAATTTTATGAGCATGGAGGTTTATTTTTCTGAAACGAAAATAAACAAAATGCGTCAGTTGTCAATACTAAAAAGTTACTCTTTGATAATTTTTTCGTAACGATTTGAATTAGAAGCATCTATTTCAGTGAGCATGGCATAAACCCTGTTTTTCTCCTCGGTAAATGATTCTGAGAATACCTGAACAAATTCAGTGGATTTTGCATCAATAATCACTTGCAGCAGATGCATGAAAGGATCCGGCTTATCACGGTATATATCTTGTAAAAGCTCAATACCTTCGGCAACCTGAGCTCTCCCCTCCTCGGGCTTTTCGCTCATCAGGTCAAGTCCCAGGCGATGGTATTGATAATTAAATTGACGAATTTCACTATAATCGTCATCCAAAATATTTTTTATCAGCCAGTAACGATTCCGGTTGCTTTTCGCGTCAAATGGTTTCCATCCTTTCTGGGGAGCATTCTGAGCATTACTCACGATACGCTCGGCAATATTAAAGAATTCTTCTCCACCCTCCGGAGCAAAAGAATCATAATCCATTCCAATAATCGTGTAAGCGTAAAATGACAGAATGGAAGTTAGGTTTGATATAAATGTATTAACATTAAACTCGAGGGGTTCATACTCCACGTAACGAATATGAAAATTATTATCCATGTAATTGAGCAATACAGTATTGTATGATGAATTATAGACTGGCCGGCGGGATTGCACCTGTATCGTCCCTTTGAATTCATCGGCAGATATCTGTTCCGTGAAATTTATCATTATATTACATTCGATTCGTTCCTCGGGGGCGAACACGTGATTAGTCCACACGCGGTTATTCATGAACTCGTAAATAGCTTTCTGCATGGTCTCAAAAACCTGCTTGTTGGTACCCTGTATCTGTTGAGAGATTACCTGTACATTACAATTTAGCTCCTGCGTGTAAATCCTGAAAAACCCAGGTAGTAACAGACCGATAAGTATAATTTTTTTCATCATGACCATTAAAAATATGAAGCGAGTTCCGTGATAATATCGTGAGCTACTTCTCTTTTAGATTTTAACTCGAATTTCCGGGATTTATTGTTTTTCCCGATAATCGTGATTTTATTGGTATCCGTGTAAAAACCGGCACCCTTATCGGTTAGGGAGTTTAGAACAATGAAATCAAGGTTCTTTTTTTTAAGTTTTTCAGAAGCATTGATTTCCGGGTTGTCTGTTTCGAGGGCGAAACCAATCAAAAGCTGGTTATCTTTCTTAATACTACCTAATGATGCGGCGATATCTTTCGTTGGCTTTAATATTAACGGTAATGATTTATCTCCTCGTTTTAATTTCTTATCCAGGGTTTCTGCAGGTGTATAATCAGCAACAGCGGCAGCCAGTATTGCTATATCCGAATCATTAAAATGGCGAAGAGCTGCATCATACATTTCTTCGGCAGTTTCTACTTTCTCGACAAGCTTCATGTTTTTTGGCAGAGGTTCCGACACGGGGCCACAAATAATTGTTACCTCTGCACCTGCTGCATGTAGAACTTCAGCAATGGCAAAGGCCATTTTTCCTGATGAATGATTCCCGATAAATCTCACCTTGTCGATGGGTTCGCGGGTAGGGCCGGCTGTAATTAAAATCCTTTTTCCCTTCAGTTTTTCAATAATGGTATCGTTCAGCGAATTTCTCAGAAAGAAATTTGACAAATAATCTACAATAATTCCCGGCTCTTCCATACGACCTTTTCCTTCCAGGCCACTTGCCAATTCACCAATCGTGGGTTCTATAACCGAGTTGCCGTATGATGCGAGAATATCAATATTTTTTTTGGTAGATGGATGTTGAAACATGTCCAGATCCATTGCAGGAGCTACAAATACAGGACACCTGGCAGATAAGTAAGTAGTGAGTAAAAGATTATCGGCAATTCCATGGGCCATTTTAGCCATGGTATTAGCTGTCGCGGGGGCAACGAGGAATGCATCGGCCCACGATCCAAGATCAACATGACTGTTCCAACTACCACTTTCAGGATCAAAAAAATCAATCAAAATAGGATGTTGACTCAACGTGGCAAGTGTGAGTGGAGTTATAAATTCCTTTGAGAGGGGAGTCATGAGTACCCGGACTTCAGCCTCGTTTTTAACAAGTAACCTAACAAGCATAGCAGCCTTGTAAGCCGCTATGCTCCCTGTAATACCCAATAATATTTTTTTCCCCTTCAACATAAAGGGCTAAAATTACGATGGCTTGTTTGCATCCTTTTCTTTAGCAGGATTCCTGTAATAAATATCATCATTCAGATATTCTTCCATTGCAATGAGCACGGGTTTAGGCAGTCTTTCATAAAAACGGGAAATCTCAATTTGTTCCCTGTTTTCAAACACCTCTTCCAGGTTATCCGTGTAATTTGCAAATTCTTCAAGTTTACGGTTCAATTCCTGTTTCATTTCCACGCTAATCTGGTTGCTTCTCTTGGAAACGATACGCACGGCCTCATAAATGTTACCCGTTTTCGCGTCTAACTGGTCGAGATCCCTGGTAACAGTTGTAACAGGCGCTTTAGATTTTTTATAATCGATCATAAATTATATAATAAGAAGTTATAAATTAAGCTCTTTTGTTGAATCCTCGTAAATTTTCTCTACTTCTTTCTGGTGATCACTTTTTGGATATTCAGAAATAAATGAATAGTATTCGTCTAAAGTATTCTGCAAACGCTCTTTCTTTTTTGACTCAACAGAATTAGCGGCGAAAAGGTAATTGGATTTCAGAATTAAAAACATGATATCTTCCCTGAATTTGGAATCAGGATACTCGTAAATGCTGTTTCGTAGCGAAACCAGCGCTGCTTCATAATATCCCAGATCATAATAAAGTTTAGCGCTTAGGTATGATTTTTCCACGAGTTTATTTTTCAGTTCATCCAGGTATGTTAATACTTCATCTCGCTTGTCTGTTCCCGGGTATTTAATCAAAAACAACTGGAATGACTCGATGGCCTTGAACGTGTATTCCTGATCAAGACTGGGACGTGGAGATTGCATGTAATTACAGTAAGCATGAAGAAATTCCGCTTTTTCAGCAAAAGTTCCCCTGGGATATGTCTGGGTATATTCTTTGAAAAAATAAGCAGCCTGAATATAGTCTTTCATTTGAAAATAACTATTCGCGATGTAATAACTAATCGTGTCTGATTTCTTTGTACCCCTGTAATATGGACTTATTTGCTCAAGTAAAGTAGATGCTTTCACGAAATCCTCTTCAGCATAATATTCAAGCGCTTTATTGAATTTCATTTCCACATCAGTACTTTTCAGAATTTTCTCGTAACCCGAGCAGGATACCGTGAACAAAAGTATTCCCGTGAAAACAATATGTATACCTTTTTTTAACATGCTGCAAAATTAAACTTTCTTATTAATAATATTATAATTTCAAGTAAGTTTTTAATAAAAAACACTTTTTTAGGTAGTTAAGCTATTCTTGAAATTAACGCTTTAAAGGATTTTTTATTTTATTCTTGTGATATTTTCAAAATGGTTTACTTTTGTGCCTTAGTAAACTCAAAAAATAAATATAGTGGACATTTTTGATAAAATACACAAGAACAAAGGCCCGCTGGGTCAATACCAGAAAGACGCGCATGGATATTTCATGTTCCCGAAGCTGGAAGGAGAAATCAAGCCCAGGATGAAGTTCAGGGGTAAAGAAGTACTTACCTGGAGTTTAAACAATTACATCGGGTTGGGAAATCATCCCGAGGTAAGAAAGGCCGATGCGGAAGCTGCCAAAGAATGGGGGCTGGCTTACCCCATGGGAGCCCGTATGATGTCAGGACAAACCTCCAAACACGAGGAGTTGGAAGAAAAGCTGGCAGAATTCGTGGGTAAGGAAGACGCTTACCTTTTAAATTACGGGTACCAGGGTATGGTTTCTATAATTGATTCACTCGTTGGACGTAACGATGTGATTGTTTATGATTCTGAATCTCATGCATGTATTCTTGATGGATTAAGAATGCACCTGGGCAAACGATTTGTTTTCCCGCATAATGATATTGAAAATTGCGAGAAGCAACTACAAAGGGCTACAAAGATCATCGACAAAACAGGAGGAGGAATCCTCGTGATAACAGAAGGTGTCTTTGGGATGTCAGGAGATCTTGGAAAACTTGACAGAATTGTTGAGCTAAAGAAAAAATATAATTTTCGCCTGCTTGTTGACGATGCACATGGGTTTGGCACCATGGGAAAAACTGGTGCCGGAACAGGTGAGCACTTTGGTGTACAGGATCAGGTTGATGTTTATTTTGCAACTTTCGCGAAGGCAATGGCAGGCATAGGAGCTTTCGTGGCCGCTGATGAAGTGGTGATAGATTATCTGGCTTACAACATGCGTTCACAGATTTTCGCGAAATCCTTACCAATGCCCATGGTTATAGGTTCATTAAAAAGGTTGGAGTTACTTAAAAAAGAACACTCTTTAAGAGAAAACCTGTGGACCATAGTGAAAGCGTTGCAGGATGGTTTAAGAAAAGATGGATTTGATCTTGGAGCAACCGAATCACCTGTTACTCCTGTATTGCTTAACGGAACTGTACCCGAAGCAACCAATATTGTTTTTGATTTACGTGAAAATTATGGCATTTTCTGTTCTATTGTAATTTATCCTGTAGTACCCAAGGGTGTCATTCTTATTCGAATCATTCCAACGGCTGCTCACAGCCTTGAAGATGTTGAATACACGATAAAAGCATTTAAGGAAGTAAGGGAAAAACTGGAAAGCGGGAAATACTCGAAGGAAATTATTGCCAGTATTTAAGTATCCTGCAAGATACCAACAAAAGAGAGTGTCTACAAAGTCTTTGCTACAGTTCTCGAAACAGTTGTACAGCTTCGCGTTTTAATTATCGTGAATTATTGCACGGAGAAAAATTCATTCAATCAAGACATATTTGAAGACTTTTTAGACACTCTTTTTGTATTGTACACGAGACTCCCCTGCACGACATTTTCTTAGTTTATTATCAATTCTGCATGAATCTTCAGGAATGCTCGGTTAAAAACCTTTCAGCATCAATGGCAGCCTGGCAACCGGAACCGGCAGCAGTAACAGCCTGCCTGTAGTGAGGATCCTGCACGTCACCACAGGCAAAAACTCCAGGGATATTTGTTTTTGAAGTACCGGGAATAGTTTTTATGTACCCGACATCATCTGTTTCCAGGTAATTCAGGAAGATATCAGAATTTGGTTTATGTCCGATAGCCACGAAATAACCTGCAATATCCAAAACGCGCTCTTCACCTTTACCATTTACCACAACAACCCCGTTCACCGTTTTATCACCAACAATTTCTTTAGTTGTATGCTCAAATAATATTTCAATATTTTGTGTTTCCATTACTCTCTTTTGCATAACTTTCGATGCCCGCATGTGATTTTTCCTGATGATAAGGTATACCTTGTTGCAAAGACCTGCCAGGTAGAGAGACTCCTCCGCGGCAGTATCCCCGCCACCTACTACAGCCACGTCTTTGCCGCGATAAAAGAAACCATCGCAGGTGGCACAGGCAGATACACCAAACCCCATGAATTTCTGTTCAGATTCGAGCCCAAGGTATTTGGCAGTGGCACCAGTTGAAATAATAAGCGTTTCCGTTTCAATTATCTTTTTGTCATCTATGGTAATCTTAAATGGACGTTTTGACAGGTCAGCCGCCGTTGCAAGCCCAAATCGCACGTCGGTGCCAAAACGTTTCGCCTGCTTTTTAAAATCCTCCATCATTACAGGTCCTGAAACACCCTCCGGGTAACCGGGATAATTCTCGATGTCTGTTGTTGTAGTTAATTGACCTCCCGGTTGTAATCCTTCATATAAAACGGGGTTAAGATTTGCCCTTGCCGCGTAAATAGCAGCAGTATAGCCGGCCGGCCCCGAACCAACAATCAGGCATTTAACGCGTTCAACATCACTGGTACTTTTATTATCCACTTCGTTACCTGTTTTACCGGTAACGTCCATTTTCTTAAAGAATTCCATTTTTAAAATATTTGCAATTATGTATTTATTTATATATCTATCTATATTTGTTTAAATCAATTTTCATTCCATAGCAATAATACTGAAAAAATTGCAGATAACTAAAAAAAAGAAAATAATCCGGCAACTTTTATAACATTTAGAACAAAAGATTCGTAACAAAAAACACGTGTTTGGTCAAAAGAAATATGTATTTAAATGGTTAATATGACATTTTGCAATAAATTTAAATTCTAAACGCAACTTTGGGTAATATTTTTTTGTCTATATAGAAATTATTATAACTTTACTATTACAAAGGAAATCAAAAAACCAGATATGAGTAACAAAAGATTAGATTCATCAATGACAAACCAACCTAACAACCGCTACAAAATACCAGGTACCAACATTATTGTTGAAGAAGTATCCAATGAAGAGCTTGATAATTTATGGAAAGATCTTAATTTTATTATTTAACTTCATTTTCTCACACCCCCGTGGGTGTTTTTTTTTAATCAATTTTTGTTTATTTTTGTGCCCGCCAAAAGTACCGTGATGCGGTTCTGATGGCAAACAAATAACGTTCGGGGTGTAGCTCAGTTGGTTAGAGTACACGTCTGGGGGGCGTGGGGTCGGTAGTTCGAGTCTACTCACCCCGACAATAATAAAAATAATCCCTTGTAAATCAATACTTTACAAGGGATTTTTTAATGTAATAAAAAAGTATTTTTTAATTTAATTTTTTACCAAGCATTAACTGTTTTTTTTATTCTTCAATACAATTATCTTTCTTTTCTGTACTTTTTTCCACGAAAGCCAAAAAAATTTCCATATTCAAAAAATATATTAGATTTGTGATTTAATTGTCTGACTAAACCTTTAGGTATGTTGATAGGAAAGATAGTGCTGGTGTTCTTTTACGTGTTCTCTCCCATGTTGATTTTATTTCTCTGTCACCGTTTTCCTTTCGTGAACAAGCTTGGTTCGGTAGTAGTGGCATATATTATCGGGCTCATACTTGGTAATATCGGCATATTACCGGAAGGAAGCGAGAAAATTCAGGATATACTCACCATGATCGTGATCCCTCTTGCTATTCCCCTGTTACTTTTTTCATCTGATATCAAAACCTGGCTTCGCGTGGCAGGAAAAACAATGTTATCCATGGTTATTTCACTTCTGGCTGTAATAATGGTGGTAGTAGCCGGTTATTTCATATTCAGGGGAGACATCCAGGACCTGTGGAAAATATCCGGGATGCTAATTGGAGTTTATAGCGGTGGCACACCTAACCTGGCAGCGCTTAAATTAATGCTAGATGTTGATGCTAACACCTACATAATCACCCATACATATGACATGGTATTGGGGGTTGTTTACCTGTTTTTCCTCATTACCGCCGGGCAAAGATTTTTTGGCATGTTCCTGCCCCCCTTCAAAAGAAATACAAATGACATGGGTTCCAAAAAAGATTTTGACGGAGTAGATCCTTTCGAGGGTATACTGAAAAAGAAAGTTTATCTCCCATTACTGAAAGCATTAGGACTATCAGTTCTGATATTTGCTGTTGCCGGCGGACTCAGCCTGCTTGTACCCGAAAACTCGCGAATGGTTGTGGTGGTTCTTTTTATTACAACGGCAGGAATAGCATTCTCGCTGGTTCCTTCAATCAATAAAATTGAAAAGTCATTTGAACTTGGGATGTATTTCATCCTGGTATTTAGTATTGTTGTTGCATCCATGGCTGATATTACAAAATTCAAAGGATTAGCCCCCAATTTATTCTATTATGTTACCATGGCTGTTTTTGGCACCCTGATTCTACATGTTGCAATTTCCAGGTTATTCAGGATTGATACAGATACCGTGATTATTACTTCAACCGCCTTGATTTGTTCGCCTCCATTCGTTCCGGTTGTTGCCGGGGCATTGAGAAACAAGGAAGTAATTGTTTCGGGCCTGACCGTGGGAATTATAGGATACGCTATTGGAAATTATATTGGCTATTTTTTGGCAAATATTTTAAAATATTTATGATGAAAAAAACGGGCAATCACTTGGTGCCCGCCCGTTCAATTCAAACATTTGTACTTAGTTGAATGCTGCTCCATTTGGTGCGATTCCTGTTTCACCTTCAAATAATTTCTCGCCCTTGCTGCTATATACCAATACCTTTCCTGCAGTTGTAAAACCAGTTGATTCAAAGCAAAATACATTACCGGTTGCAGGATCTACTTCCAGGCCATACGGGTTCAGATCACTTATAAAGGGTTGATCCGCGATAGCAGGCTGGCTCACGTCCACGCTATAGACGCCGTCTATTTCGGAGAAATACACGATTCCAGCCTCTTTATCAGATGCCAAAAGCCAGGGATTGTAATAATCTCCTTTTTGACCAATAACTGCTGTCCATTTTTTCGTGTAATTTAAACCGTCCAGTTTAATCAACCTGGAATCAGATTCATAAATGATAGCTGAAAAATCATCATTATAGGTCACGATACCCTGGCAAAGGACCCAAATATCACCATTCTTATCGACCGCGAGATCAGTGGGACCATCACCAACCGGAACCGTTTGAATTACTTCCTCGTTATTCATATCAATCACTGTAATGGTTGTATCCATGCCCCATTTCCCGTTAGCAACAATAAGACGGTTCCCGTTAATCACTAAATTTTCAGGAGATGTTCCCGCGGGAATACTTTTCTCTACCGTGTAAGTAGATGTATTAATAACCAGCACTTCTCCCGGAAACTGACCATTGGTTAAATATCCTTTTGAATTGCCTCCATATACAAAGTACCTCGGGTAACTGGCACGAATCTCTCCCAGGAAATCCATTGTACCCAATTTCGCCACCTGTACTGCTTCTGAATTATTGGCAACGATAAAAAGCTTCCCGTCTCCAATTCCAACGGATTGTACCACGTCACCGGGGTATGTCCCGTTTATCTTATTGAATATTTCATTGGTAATTTTATTACTGTCAGGATCAAAAAAACTAACAGATCCATTATTACTGGAAAAATTTCCCTCGTTGCTGATAAAAACACCATTCGTGAAATGTTTCTTGTTTTCTTTTTCCGACTCTTCACAAGACACGATAACAATTAATAAAGCCATAATAAATAAAAATCTAATCTTTTTCATGGTAAAAAAATTTAAATGATTAATAATATTGATTGTTTGATTAGCTATTTTTTTGCCTTAAAACCCAGCAGCAGGCTGAAATGGTAAGATCTGCCGGGCATGGGATAAGACCGGATAACCTGGTAACTGGTGTTGAAAATATTGGATACCCTGAATATGAACTCTGTCTTGAATATTCCATGAAAAACTTTTTTACCCAGGGTTATGTCATTAATCATGAAACCGGCCATACTGGTACCGGTATTATCATCAGTAATGAATCTCTCCCCGGTAAAATAAAGCACGTTGTTCATGAACCAGTTTTTACAAGAAATATTCGCGACCAGGTTCCCGCTATGCACTGGCGTGTATCGTAATTGTTTATCAATTATAGTAACATTGTCATTATAAACTTCCTGATTGGTAACTTTCTGAAAAGTATAATTCAACCTCGCCGAAGTAAAAACCTGAGAAAACCTGGTATGAACAGAAATTCCTATCTCCATTCCCCTGGACCATACTTTTTTCATATTCTCGGGATAAACCATATTTCCCCTGGGAACCCAAAGAATCCAGTCGTTAACGAGTTGACTGAATATATTAAGATCAGACTTAATATCGGTTACGCCAGGCAAAACATTATCCAGGTTATTTTCAATTCCAAGATAAGTACCCCAGCCTTTTTCGGGTTTTATCGCGGGGTTTCCGACAGGTTGCCAGTACCGCTCGTTGAAAGTTGGCAGCCTGTACTTATTATATAGACCGTAACGTATTACGAGAGCTTTACCTATTGGCTGATAATTGATGCCTGTTGAAAATACCGGAAAAACGTTTGTTTCAGAGTTATATTCCTGTCTTGCCGAAAGGTTTAAAACAAGGTTATTAAGGTTATATTTCGCGGCGCCAATAAGGGCAACACGGTGTTCATCCCTGATTCCACCATATGATGAAACATCTGCCCTCGAGTATCGATATTGCACGCCCCCATCAAAAGTGAATTTCCCTGAAAAATAGTACCTGTAATTAAAATCTTCCTGAAAATTACTGGTTTGAATAATAGAATTGATGTACCAATCATCATCAGTGGGAGCCAATTTATCGGCATACCTGAGAAAATCATAAAAATAACCTGATTTTAATTCGACTGAATACTTTTCACCGGTTTTCTGCCAACTGGCGTAGGCTTTTAAAGTACTGTCACGTTGAATAGCCGTACCTTCACCGTTACTGCCGGGATTTGACGGTAAATTTTTATGCTTCCACTGATACCAGGCTCCTGCTTCAATTATACTATTCCCGGGTAGTTTAAATGAGACATTTTGAATCAACCCCGACTGCCGGTAGTTGTTATGAACAAGCGTATCAATTGGTAAACCGGGTTTTTCAGTATTGATAAATGGATAATCGTTCCTGGCAATATTATGGAAGGCAAAAATCGAGTACTGGAATCTTGTATTGCCGGCTTTACCCTTGAAGGAGTATCTTTGATCTCCAAAACTACCGAATCCTGTTCTTACAAACAATGATTGTTCTTTTTTCCACTTTTCTCCATTTTCAATATTCACCGCACCACCAAAAGTACCACTACCAAAGAGGGTTCCCGAGGCACCGTGAGTAATGAAAATTTCATCGCCTGCATCCACTGGAATCAATGAAAAATCAACCTCGGCTGTAGTCACGGAATTTAAGGAAAAACCATTCCAGTTCACCTGCGTGTGCGTGGCATTCCCCCCCCGCATTGATATACTGCTGATACTTCCCGGACCCCCGTATTGTTTCACGTGGGCCGGTGAATAGAGCGACATCATTTCCCCGAGGCTGGAAGCCCCGTAAATTTGCTTGGCAATGGTATCAATTCTGGTAATTCGCTGATCTTCATCGTAAAAGGTGTAACGCGATTCTACCACGCTGATTTCATTGAGTGATACACGCATCAGCGAATCAGGTTCCCCGCTCCAGGCAATGTAGGAGAGTAGAAACAAAGGGGTGGCAAATAGCCATTTCGAGTATGTTTTCAATTTGATTGTATTTACAGTGCTTCACCCGCGCACCAATGTTAAACATACACGAAGGCAGGTCTTCTGACTTGTTCCAACATGAATTTGGCCTTCCCATTTTCATTTTCCGGTATCCCGGGAAACTATGTCTTTATTATCAGACACCCACCTTTGGAAAAGAAACCGGTGGGCAACAGTGGCAAGGAATAATCCATGTTTTTTACCATAATGGCAGGAACTCACAGCAGCGGGTACTGTTGCCGAATTTCCCGGTACAAACGGGAGCACGGCATTCCCTTTTTCAGGAGAAGCCCCTTTAAGAGGTTACTCCAACCTACGCATTTTTCAGGAGCAAATATAGCAATAATTTCAATGAAAGAATAAAAACTGATGGTGATTTTTGAATATATTATTAACATGAATCATTCTTTTTAATCAATCTGTACTTACAAGACGGGCAAAATGTCATGACATGCATAATACTGTCATTATTTTTCAGCAATTATAATCTTGTTCATATTTATTTATATACATATGTTAATTTTTATTTAAAATTTACTAAATTTGGCATGTTTTTGTATAACATTCTTGAAAAAATGGCGGTTGATCTGTGCCACATGTCTTATGTAAAGTGACATTTCTTCCCCAATATTAAATATGACGCATCAATAGTCTAAAAATTATAAAATAATGTATTATGTTACAAACCAATTTAACACACGTGAACTCAAAAGAGGATCATGCCAAACTTTTATCGGAAAATGAAAATGTAATGATTTGCTGTGGCCGGATGGGTCCCATGTGTATTCCTGTTTACAAGGTAATGGAAGAACTGGAATCAAAATACCAGCATGTAAAATTTGCCGATATGGAATTTGACAATCCAGACGCGAGCGTGATCAGAGAATTACCGGAATGCAGCGGTTTCATGGGATTACCTTTTACCGTGTATTACAAAAACGGGAAAGTAGTAAAAGCCACCAGCAGCATTCAAAGCCGGGAGCAAATTATCAATACTTTAAATGAGAATTTTGATCAAACAACATCATGAAAGAAATCAAATCATTTCAATAAGCTCAATACCGGGTGTTATTCGTCAACTGACGGAAAGCGCTTGTTCGCTTCTCTCCAACCGCTCAACTCAGGTAACAATTTACCACGTCAATCCTATCATTAATCTTGCACATGCAAAACAGGACAGTTATCTTTGCATTTTTAATCATCATAATAAAGATATAAATGGCAAAACCGACATTACTTATTCTTGCAGCGGGCATGGGATCCCGTTATGGCAGTTTGAAACAGGTAGATAAACTGGGCCCCTCGGGAGAAACAATAATCGAATATTCCATATTTGATGCTTTACGGGCGGGATTTGGAAAAATCGTAGTCGTTATCCGGCGGGAAATAGAAGATGATTTCCGTGAGTTTTTCAAAAAACTGGAGGGTAAGGTTGAAATTGAATATGTTTACCAGGAACTGGATAATATTCCAGCGGGTCTTTCGGTACCGGGAGACCGAAAGAAGCCCTGGGGAACAGCTCATGCAGTACTCGTGGCTGCTGATACCATTAACACCCCCTTTGGAGTTGTAAATGCTGATGATTTCTATGGTAAAGAGGCTTATGAAACCATGGGCCAACACTTGCAAAAAATTGATAATAACTCGGTAGAATATTGCATGATAGGCTATCCCCTGAAAAACACGCTTTCGGATTTCGGAACTGTTTCAAGAGGTGTTTGCGAAACAAATGAAAGCGGGAACCTGGTTGAAGTGGTCGAAAGAACTAAAATAGGGAAAGATAAGGGTACAATCTATTTCGAGGATGAAAAAAATACCCGTCATACACTAACCGGCGAAGAACTGGTATCCATGAATTTCTGGGGTTTCGCTCCCACCGTTTTCGATTACCTTAATGATGAATTCACCGCTTTTATCAACGCGAATATCAATAATCCAAAAGCAGAGTTTTACATCCCAACGCTTATCCAGGCATTGATTGAAAAAAATCAGGCTATTACCAAGGTATACAAAACCCCATCTCCCTGGTTTGGTGTAACCTACAAGGAAGATAAGCCTGCCGCGGTCAACAAGTTGCAGGAATTGCATGATAAAGGGGTATACCCGGGTAGCTTATGGAAATAATACGGTTGGGGTAAGTTGATATTTGGTTATTTATAGTTATTAGGTTGTTATTAGGTTGTTATTTGTATTTATTAGGTCGAAATAAGTGATTCTTACATGTATGCCATCATCGACATAGAGACAACAGGCGGCAGTCCACAGCATGAAAAGATAACGGAGATTGCCGTCTACCTTCATGATGGTGCAAGGGTCACCGGTGAATTTATCTCCCTGATTAATCCCGAGAGATTTATTCCAAGGTACATTACCCAATTAACCGGCATTACCAATGAAATGGTGGAGGACGCGCCTAAATTCTTCGAGATAGCCAAAGAGCTCGTCCGGCTGACAGAAAACAGGATCCTGGTGGCGCATAATGCTACTTTCGATTATAACTTTATACGCTGGGAATTTAAACACCTGGGTTACGATTTTAAAAGGGAGAAGCTATGCACGGTAAAACTCAGCAGGAAGCTTATCCCGGGCTTTCCTTCTTACAGCCTGGGTAACTTGTGTAAAAATCTTGGTATTGCCATCAACGGCCGGCACAGGGCAGCCGGTGATGCCTATGCCACGGTCAGGCTATTTGAATTGTTGCTTCAGAAAAACAATGAGAATGGAAACCAACCTGAAAATCTTCATGCACCCTGGGCCAATGATCTTCACCCCCATTTTAACGGGGAGAGTATCAAAAAATTACCGGAAGAAACCGGTATATATTATTTTCATAACGAGAAAGGAGACATCATTTACATTGGAAAAAGTAAAAACATTCGCGACAGGGTAATAACTCACTTTAGCAATAAAAAGACCCACAAGGCGATGCAGATGAAAGAAAAGATTGTTGACATAAGCTATGAAGTTACAGGTAATGAACTTATTGCCCTACTGCTTGAAGCCAGCGAGATTAAAAAGCATCAACCCGCGTTCAACCGGCTGTCAAAAAAATCAAAGTTTAAATTCAACCTGTATAATTACACGGATGATGCAGGTTATATTCGTTTCAGGTTTTCCCGGGAAGATGAAGCAATTGGAAACGCACCCTTATTGCAATTCACGAATGAAAAAGAAGCTTCCAAATTCATGTACGAACTGGTAGAAAGGTACCAGTTATGCCAGAAATTAAGCGGATTATACAACAGTGAAGGAAGCTGTTTTCATTATAAACTGGGCATTTGCAAGGGAGCCTGTAACGGGAGTGAATCCCCGGAAGTGTATAATGCAAGAGCATATCAAATAGTGGAAAGATACTCTTACAGCCTGAAGAATTTCCTTATAATCGACAAAGGTCGCGAGCAGGGTGAAAAATCGGTTGTCAGGATCGCGAATGGCCGGTTTTCCGGTTTTGGATTTGCAGAAGCCAATAATATCAATGGGGTCGATATGCTCCACGACTGCATTAAGCCCTACCCCGATAATCGCGACATGCAGCAGGTAATCATGCAGTACCTGAGAAACCAGAAAGTGGAAAGGATAATCCCTTTTTGAAATGTATACCCACTGCAACGTGAAAATGGGCAGATTTTTGGTGTTCACGTATATTTGAACAGATAAAAATATTTCTTATTTTTAGATCAAAAATTTATTCATGAAAAACTGGCGTTTCACTTTCTTTTTCGCGTCCATTTTGATTATTATTTTGGCTTTTACCACGGGAAAAGTGGAAAGCAGTAATCTCATGGTAGGATTATCTCTTGTTGGATTACTTGTCGCGTTTATAAAAACCGTGCTCATTATTGCCATCGTCTCCTTAGCGATCAGCATAACACCTCTCGGATTTATAATTGATCTGATTATTGTAATTTTTACTGCATATAGCTGGCCTATACTAAGATTTACCTGGGGATTAGCCTGGCGGGAACTCGCTGTTGAATGGTACTGGAACTCCAGCACGGGAAGTGCTATCGTGGTTGCCGCCATAATTATTGCCGCGCTGGGATTCCTGGGCATGGGAAGTAAAAAAAGAAGAAATTGAAGCAGGAACCGGATTTTTCCTTTATAAATTATCCAAAAATGTGAATAAAATACCTGCCATTCCTGCAACCGGGCAAGCAAATTATTTCTAATATCGCGACTTCTTACTTTTATTAAAGTGAATTATTGTAATTTTGCATATTGTTTTACCCGGTTAACAGTAACATCATGATTTTATTCTTCAAAACTCCTGATAATATCTATTTTGCAGTAAAAAGCACATCGAAAATAAGCGAAAAAGAAATCGGAATGCTTAGCTGGCTCTTCGGGGACGCCATCCTTATGGTTGAAAAAACAATATCAGGGTATTTCATTGGCCCTCGTAAGGAAATGATAACCCCCTGGTCAACCAATGCCGTGGAAATTACTCAAAACATGGGTATTCAGGGAATAGAAAGAATTGAAGAGTTTTTTGTAGCAGAAGGAAAAGAAGCCTCCTTCGACCCCATGCTTCAAAACCTGTACACTAATCTGAATCAAGAGATTTTTAATATTGAAAAAACACCGGAGTCCATAATTTACATTGATGATATAAAAGCATACAACGAACAGGAAGGTTTAGCTTTGAGTGATGACGAGATCGCGTACCTGGAAGAAATCAGTAAAAAATCTGGCAGAAAATTAACCGATAGTGAGATTTTTGGTTTTTCACAGGTCAATTCAGAACATTGCCGCCACAAAATATTCAACGGAACATTCATTATCGATGGTGAAGAAAAGAAATCTTCCCTCTTTCAATTGATAAAAAAGACGACCAGCAAGAATCCCAACAGGGTGGTCTCGGCGTACAAAGATAATTGCGCCTTCATGCAAGGACCAGTTATCGAGCAATTCGCGCCAGCCACCCAGGATAAACCTGATTTCTTTGTAGTATCTGATTACGAGTCGGTTATATCACTCAAGGCTGAGACACACAATTTCCCAACAACAGTAGAACCCTTTAACGGGGCAGCAACAGGTACCGGGGGCGAGATAAGAGACCGTGTAGCGGGAGGTAAAGGAGCCTTTCCTCTCGCCGGAACAGCAGTTTACATGACGGCCTACCCGAGAACTGACAATGACAGGGAATGGGAAAAAGCTTATGAACCCCGTGAATGGCTCTATCAAACACCGGACGAAATATTGATCAAAGCTTCCAACGGTGCCAGCGATTTCGGGAACAAATTTGGTCAACCCCTTATTTGTGGGAGCGTGCTCACTTTCGAACATGCTGAAAAAGACAAGATCTTTGGTTTCGATAAAGTTATCATGCTGGCCGGGGGTGTAGGATCCGGTAAAAAGAAAGACAGCCTGAAAGACAAACCAGAGATAAACGACAAGATTATCGTGATGGGAGGTGACAATTATCGTATTGGCATGGGAGGCGGGGCCGTTTCATCAGTAGCCACGGGTGAATACCAGAATATTATCGAGCTTAACGCGGTGCAACGCTCTAACCCGGAAATGCAAAAAAGGATTTGTAATGCCATTCGTGCAATGGCCGAAGACAATAACAATCCTATTGTTTCCATTCATGATCATGGAGCCGGGGGACATTTAAATTGCCTGAGCGAACTGGTAGAAGAAGAAGGAGGTGAAATCGACATGAATAAACTGCCAGTAGGTGACTCTACCCTTTCAGCCAAAGAAATTATTGGTAACGAGTCGCAAGAAAGAATGGGACTGATACTTAAAGAGAAAGATATAGAATGGTTAAAAAAGGTATCAGACAGGGAGAGAGCTCCCATGTACGTGGTAGGTAACATCACGGGTGATAAGAAGTTTGCTTTCGTTGACAAGGAGAAGAACCTCCGTCCAATGGATCTAAAATTGGAATTCATGTTTGGTAAACCCCCGAAAACAATCCTTAAAGATGAGTTAAAACAAAATACATTTGAAGAAATCAAATACGATAGCTCGAAAATAAAAGAATATATTGAACTCGTGTTACAACTTGAAAATGTAGCATGCAAAGACTGGCTCACCAATAAGGTAGACCGTTCGGTAACCGGCAAGGTGGCCCTGCAGCAAACAGCAGGGGAAATTCAGCTTCCCTTGAATAATCTCGCCATCGTGGCACTTGATTACAAGGGGGTAAAAGGTGTGGCCACGGCTATCGGTCATGCTCCCGTTCCGGGTTTAATTGACCCGGTTGCCGGTTCGGTCCTTTCCATTGCAGAAGCATTGACGAACATCGCGTGGGCGCCGCTCGATGGTGGACTAAAAAATGTATCACTCAGTGCCAACTGGATGTGGCCGGCCAAAAACAAGGGCGAAGATGCCCGTCTCTACAGGGCAGTGGAAGCAGCTAGTAATTTTGCCCTGGAATTGGGAATCAATATTCCAACCGGGAAAGACTCCCTGTCCATGACACAGAAATACAAGGAAGGAAGTGTTGTTTACGCCCCGGGTACGGTGATTATTTCCGCCGCCGCTGAAGTTACCGACATTCGGAAAGCAGTGACACCCGTGCTCAAACATGTAGATGATTCAGAGATAATTTATATCGGGGCAACAAAAGGAAATTTCGAAATTGGCGGAAGCGCCTTTGCACAGGTTTTAAATAAACTGGGAACTAAAACGACTACAATCGAAGATGCCAGGTATTTTGCCACCGTGTTTAACACGCTTCAATTGTTAATTGCTGATGAAAAAATCCTCGCTGGCCATGATGTTTCTGCCGGTGGACTGATTACCTGTTTACTTGAAATGAATTTCCCCAATACCAGCAGGGGAATGGCTATCAACCTCACCCCTTTTAATACAGAAGATACGGTTAAATTGCTCATGAGTGAACAACCAGGTTTTGTTATTCAGTGTGAATCCCAAAGCGGGGTGAAAGAAATTCTGGAAAATGCCGGCATAGCATATCTCGTGCTTGGAAAACCTCAACACGAGCGAACGCTTCAAGTCAAAAACAATCAAACAGAACTTTCCCTTGATATAAATATGCTTCGCGACACGTGGTACAGGTCGTCTTACCTGCTTGATAAAAAGCAGAGCACGACAAGGCTTGCCACCGAGCGATTTAAAAATTATAAAAACCAACGAATAGAATTCAACTTTCCAAAAAGTTTCAACGGAACAGCAGCATCGCTTAAGATAAACCCGGGAAGAAGGGATAAATCGGGCATTAAAGCGGCCATTATTCGCGAGAAAGGCGTGAATGGTGATCGTGAGATGGCTTACAGCCTTTATTATGCTGGCTTCGACGTGAAAGACGTACACATGACCGATCTGATATCGGGAAGAGAAACCCTGGAAGATATCAACATGATTGTATTTGTAGGTGGATTTTCAAATTCTGATGTTCTGGGTTCCGCCAAAGGGTGGGCCGGTGCATTTATCTATAATGAAAAGGCTAAAAAAGCTCTTGATAACTTCTATGCAAGAGAAGACACGCTGAGCCTTGGAATATGCAATGGCTGTCAGTTAATGGTTCACCTGGATTTGATATTCCCTACTCACCAGGAAAAACCCATGATGATGGTTAATGAATCCGGCAAGTTCGAATCCTCTTTTCTCAATGTAACCATTGAAACAAATCATTCCGTTATGTTGCGTTCCTTGTCGGGATCAAGGCTTGGCATATGGGTTGCCCATGGTGAAGGAAAATTTTATCTTCCATACGCGAAAGACAGGTATCACATTCCCATGAAATATTCCTATGACAGTTACCCGGGAAATCCAAATGGCTCAGATTTCGCAACAGCAGCAATTTGTTCAGAGGACGGCCGACACCTCGCCATGATGCCACACCTTGAAAGGGCAATTTTCCCCTGGAACTGGGCTTACTATCCTTCAGAAAGAAAGAAAGATGAAGTTTCTCCATGGATTGAAGCATTCGTGAATGCCCGGGAATGGTTAAAAAAAAACAACAAGCAATAGACGTTATGAAACCTGGAACATGACATTATCAATGAAGAATTTATATCTATTCCATATCATATTCATCCTATTAATCAGCCATGCAATTACATTTTCACAAAATGGCATTTATCTTGATGCTGGTCCCGGATATGCATACCTGGCAAATAAAGACAAGGCTATGTCACCATTGATATACTCCGGGAGTTCTGTTTTTTCAAAAATCAGCTTTCTCGACATAAACGAAAAACGCCGGCACGGGTTAGACGGAACATTTAGTTACGGTAAATTTACTTCTGAAACCGGTTACGAAGCGTCTGCCATCCGATACTCGGTCGACTACTCGCCCGTGTGGAGAATTACCCGCGATACCTCGTCTAAATTATGGCTATTCGCGGGAGGAACATGGTATACTTTCCAAACCATGAAGTTTAACAGCCATTACACGAATAATTATTTTTATTCAGATTTTGTCACTTCACTCGGTCCTGCTGCCATTTTAACTTACCCCTTTCGCATATTCAAGCGCCACACCGTGATTGATTTTTCACTGCAATTTCCATTGTTTAACTGGATCGTGAGACCCGGTTATGCCACTACATCTCTCCCCGGTAGCCTGGAAAATGAAGATTCATACTTTAAAGATTTTATTTCTAGCGGAAAAGTACAATCCTTAAATAAATATCAGCAAATAACAAGTAAACTGGGATTATCCTGGTACCTGAAAAACGGGAATGCAATTAAATTTCAGTACATGTTTGATTTTTATCACTACAATGATTTGAATGAAACTTCATTTTTAAGTCATTCACTTGCTTTGTCTACCAGTTTTAGTTTTACGAAACAAACGAAATAATGAAAAAGGCAATCCTCATACTTATCGTTTTAAGTTTGGTTTCATGCGAGAAAACCTGGTTAGGTATTGACCCGGCTGATGATGCAGTCACGAATTTCGATTTGGTATGGTCGACCGTTGATCATAAATATTCTTTTTTTACTTATAAAAGAATCAATTGGGATTCAATTTATCAGGTATACAGGCCGCTGGTTTCATCATCAACAAATTCTTTTGAACTATTTGTTATTATTGGTAATATGTTAAATGAACTGAAAGATGGCCACGTGAACCTTATTTCGGCCTTTGACCGTTCACGTTACTGGGATTGGAAACTCGATTATCCTCCAAATTTTGACTGGCACCTTATTGAACGGAATTATCTTGGTGATGACCATCTTATTACAGGACCATTCAGGAATACCGTGCTGGATAATACAATAGGCTATATTTACTACGGGAGCTTTGGTTCACCGGTTTCAGAATCGAATATCGATTTCATCGTTGGCAGCTACAGGAATGCTGAAGGGATCATTATTGACATCAGGGACAATGGCGGGGGCAGCCTTAGTAACGTTGAAACCATTGCCAGCAGGTTTACTGATGAAAAGAAAGTAGTTGGCATGGAATATTTCAAGACCGGCCCGGGGCATGATGATTTTACAGGCGGGAGAAAAATAATCGTGAAACCAGAAGGAGAAAGACAATTTACCAAACCCGTTATCGTACTTACCAACAGGGCATGTTTCAGTGCATCCACATTTTTCGTGATGTACATGAAGGCATTCCCCCACGTTACCGTTATAGGGAGTAAAACCGGCGGCGGGGGTGGAATGCCAATCAGCTCAGAATTGCCTAATGGCTGGCTCTACCGGTTTTCATCTACCATTACCACCATGCCGGATGGTTTCAATATTGAAAATGGAATTGAACCTGATATACAGGTAGATCTTGACACGACAAAAATACAAGAAGGTGTGGATACAATGATTGAAACCGCTATTGATTTCATAAAATCCAGGTAAAACGAATTATTCCCAGTGCATTATCATTGAGCTAAAAATCATTGTATATTTACATGTTCCACCACAATTTTTTAAGAAATGAATACTCTAATCCCGGTATTATTTTTTTTGGCAACCCAGAACCTTACATCTCAATGGCATGCTAATTATCAAGAGGACAGTGTGCCGGACTATGATTTACCCGAAATCCTTGTTGATAACAAAGGAAATAAAATAAACACCATCAAAGAATGGGAAAGCAAAAGAAGAGCCGAAATTATTGAACAATTTGCAGGAGAAGTTTATGGCAGAGTTCCGGATAAAAAAATAAGAATAGAAACACGATTGACAGAAAAGGGAATAGCCCTGGAAGGAAAAGCGTTCAGAAAACAGGTAAAGATGGTATTTTATAACGGGGATGATTCACTTGACATGGATATTCTCTTGTATACACCTACTAAAACAGAAGAATATCCTGTATTCCTGGGAATGAATTTTTACGGGAACCATACTATTCATGAAGATGAGAAGATAAAGATTACTGATAGCTGGGTGCGGAATAATGAAAATTTTTCAATCAATGGTAACATGGCAACAGTTGCCTCCCGCGGGGTCAGGAGTCACCGTTGGCCCTTGGAACAAATTATAGACAGGGGATATGGATTAGCCACACTTTATTACGGGGATATCGATCCCGACTTTGATGACAGATTCAAAAATGGCATACATCCTCTTTTTTACAAGAAAAAGCAAAAAAAACCGGAAAATGACGAATGGGGTTCTATAAGTGCCTGGGCGTGGGGATTAAGCCGGGCAATGGATTACCTTGAAACTGAGCCCGATGTTGATAATAACCAGGTGGTTGTGATGGGACATTCACGACTGGGAAAAGCAGCATTATGGGCAGGTGCCAGGGATGAGCGGTTCGCGTTGGTAATTTCAAACGAATCGGGCTGCGGAGGTGCTGCTTTATCCAGAAGACAATATGGAGAAACGGTGGAAAGAATCAACGATGCATTTCCGCACTGGTTCTGTAAAAATTTTCACAAGTATGGAAAAAATGTGAACAAGCTCCCTGTTGATCAGCACATGTTAATCGCCCTGATGCCTCCCAGGCCGGTTTATGTTGCCAGTGCCCAGGGCGATCATTGGGCAGATCCAAAAGGGGAATTTCTTTCTGCCCTGTATGCAGGAAAAGTCTACGAACTTTACGGGAAAAAGGGGTTGCCAGTGAATGAAATGCCACCCGTGAATACTCCCTTAAATAAAACTTCGGTTGGATATCACATCAGAACCGGAAACCATGATATCACCTTATATGACTGGATGCAATACCTCGATTTTGCTGATTTGCATTTTGGAAAGGAAAAGTAGACAATTGCCGGTGCAATTAAGATCAGTGATGACATTTTTCTTTACCCACTTGGAAAAGATGCGTACATGCATACCACCTGGCACCAACATCCAAATGGCCCGACGTTTCCAGCAAATGGATTGTTATACCTGAAAAACGGGAAAGTCATCATGATCGATACCCCGTGGACAAACGAACTCACCGCACTGTTATGTCAGTGGGTGAATAAAAACCTTGCCAGTAATGTAACTTCCCTAGTTGTAACCCATGCACATATTGATTACATGGGTGGGCTGGCTGAAGTGCTTAAAACCAAAGCCATAACTTACAGGCTGGATCGTACTGCAAAATTTGCTGCTGAAAAGGGAGAGCCTGTCCCCGCAAATACCTTCAGAGATAAATTGCATGTTGATTTAAGGGAACATAAGTGGAACTCATTTTCCCAGGCGAAGGTCAATACTGTCCAAGGTGTCAATAATCAATAAACTTCATTCAACTGTAATGACTTTTAACGAAAGATTTCAACTGGAATAAAACTCATGGTGAAACAAAATCAATTACATATAATTATTTACCTGAATTATATCTGACAAGGAATTCCCAATCAATTTCACCATCAGACTTACAGAAGTCATTAATAAACTCTTTGGTGAATATATTCAGCATTTTTGCATAAGCTTGCATAAACTCTACATTTTTCTCCTTGGCACGGTGTCCCAAAGGTTCAATAATTTCGGTATATAGATTCTCATTACCGGAAATAAATTCCCAAAATTTCTGCCCGCAGTATTTAAAATAATCACCCTTATCTGGGTATCGATCCCTGCCATAACAGCATCCATTCACAGCAACAATTTGTAATCCCGAATTACTTGTTCTTAATGTCTTCATTGCTTTTCTAAAATCATCTTTCATTTTAGCTATTTGACTACTATTCCCCCAATTTGGTCCTGACTTAATTGCGATGATGTAGCGTATTCCAGCTTTATCAAATTCTAAATCTATCCCAGTAATTCCAGATTTCCATCCATTAAAAATTTTAGAATTAATAAAAACCGCTAAACCTTCCAGCCAATCCCCGAAAATTGTTTCCTCCTTAGAAGATAGAAATGCATCACTTAAATTCTTGACAATCTCTTCAGCTGTTAAAACAAATTTTGCTTTAAATAAATATGGATTTTTCTTCTTTAATATTGTTTTAAGTTTCAATTTGTTAAGTCCGTCAATTCGCTTTTCATGAAAGATCTCTATGTTATTCTCAACGTATTGAATAACGTCTTTCGGATTCAGTTCGTTCATATTTTTTCTTATCTTCAAAAAAAACGTATTTTACAGGTTGTATTTCTCTTTTTAATTTGTAGTAATAGTCTGGAACAATTTCAATACCAATAGAATTACGAGACATTCTTTGTGACACAATATTTGTAGTTCCTGAACCCATAAATGGATCCAATACCCAATCACCGGGTCGCGTAAAAAGTTTGATAAACCATTCTGGCATACCTTCAGGAAAAGCGGCACTGTGATTTTTATTACTACATTCTGTTGCTAGATGCAAAACATTCGTAGGATATGCCATTTCACGATCTATCCAGTTCGAAATATTTTTACCAAATCCAGATCCTACCTTTGAATTATCTCGCATTTTATCTGTTTCACTTAACTTTTTGAGGCGAGACTTTTTCCAATCTCCCATGGGAACCATAACTTCTTCCTGATACATGGAAAATTTTCTCTCTTTATTAAATTGAAGTAATCTTTCCCATGCATCTCTAAATCTATTTGGCCACTTACCAGGGTAACAATTCTTTTTATGCCAGATAAATTCCTCAGTCCATAACCAACCTTGCTTTCTCATTTCAAGAATTAGCTCCAAAACATACGTGCTTCTTTCACCTTCAACAACTTTTTCTTTAATATTCAACACAAATGTACCTGTTGGTCTTAAGATTCTCAATAATTCTTCAGTTATGGGTAAAAACCATTCTACATATTTGTCAGGTTTTATTCCACCATAAGTATTCTTTCTTTGATCAGCATAGGGAGGTGAAGTGAAGATCAAGTCAACTGAATTATTTGGAATATCTTTCAAAACATCTCTGCAATCACCTAAATACAATTCAGTTTTAATATTCATTTTTATTACAAATTTAAATTATTAACATGCTACTATAAATAAAATAACTTATTATTTACGATTTAGTTTTCAACAAATATCTTGGTAAAAACATAGACAACTCAACAATGCGTTGTAATACTGGTACTTAGTTCACGATCCATTTTTATCACCTCACCCCTTCTCTTTCATCCATCTTTTTTTCATGCTATCCATATCTTTTTTCAGGGATGCCACTGTTTTTATTAGCTCATCCTGCGGCATAACCGGATCGGGAATTTCAGCACTTATGTAGTGAACGAACTGCCAAACTTCCCGGATATCATTGGCAGGTACATCATAGGGTTCATAAATGGGATTAAGGGAATAGAGACGCAAAATGCCTTCATCTTTAAGCAGGTTTTCTACAATTTTGAAGACAATACCATCTTCAATGGTAAAAACAATATAGGCATGACCGGAGACAATATTATTCCAATCCTGTACGAACTCACCCGTTACCCATGACTTGTCGGGAATGGGAAACATGGAATCGCCACTTAACTGGAATGTTCGATACTTCTTCTGTTTCGATAAAAACGGCAGGTTGTAAACCGGTAATTCTTTGAGATACTCGGGGTCAGCAAATCCGGTAGCATACCCGGCTTTCGCTTTCTCGGGTACCATCTCTATGTTTTCCTCGTTCTCGATATTCACGGTGGTAGCCAATACACGGATTCCTGAACCACGAATATACACATCGTTACCTCTTTCCAGCTCGGAAAGCTGACTCTCCGGAAGTTTTTCCAAATTGATAGTAAGCAGGGTATCAATGGCCACACCATAATACCTTGAGAACTTTATCAGGATTTCCATCCCAGGCTGCGCCACGCCGTTTTCATAGCCACTGAGGGTGGAACGTTTCATGTCCAGGGCAACAGCAACATCATCCTGGGTGCGGTTTTTCCGCTTCCGCAGGAATTTAATATTTGATCGAAAATACATAATGTTTTATATTTTTCAGATTATTAGGAAATATTCCATCTTTCCAGTTTTGGTATACCCTTTGTAAAAAACCCTTTATTTGATCTCTCACGAGCGCCTGCATACCATCAACCGTAATATCAGGCTGGGTAATAGCTCCTTCGGCGAAACAATAACTACAATATTTCAGGTTAAGCGAACCATCCTTTTCGGCACCACCACCATTGGGATCCTTTTTCATTGGCATCCCACAACTTTGACAAAATCTGTACTTCTTTTCCATTACCAGGGGTTTTGTATTAGATTCTAATCATTGATTAAGGTTATTTTTTAATCAAATGTATGAAAGAAATTTTGAATACACAAAAAAAATGCAGGAAACTTTTAAGTATGACCATCGTATGACCGCACACCCCTGACCAATCTACAAAAATTCCTCTTTACAACCATTTCACCTAAAACAATTCCGGTTTTACCGAAAAGTGCGATCAATATATTGATATCCTTGTTACATTTGTATCAAATATTTGAAATAAAAATGAATGTTGAATTAATAATATTAAATACAATGAAAATGGGACCAGGAATTATTTGGGGCATTATTATCATCCTGATTGGAGTGGGTTTAATATTCAGAGAAATACCGGTATTCAGGCTCATTATTGGTGGATTGTTGGTATTTTGGGGCATCTCTGTTATCGCGGGCGGTTTTGGCCGTTCCTGCAGGTGGTGGAAGGACGAACCGGGCACGGCAGTTTTCTCGGATGCCAGGTTTGATGGTACCGAGGGAGAAAAAGAATACAACATTGTTTTTGGCAAGGGGACTTTCGATTTCCGTAACCTCGACACCACCCAACTTGATAAGCGAATAAGGATACACACCGTATTCGGGGGCAGTGAGATACGTATTGACCCGAGTATGCCGGTTCGTATCAGGGCCAATGCAGCCTTCGGGGGAGTGAAATTACCCAATGGCAATACAGCAGCTTTCGGCACTACCGAGTACAAGACCACGGCCTTTGACAGCAGCAAACCTTACCTTTTTCTTGAAATTGACGCTGTTTTTGGGGGTATAGAAGTAAGAGAATAGTGCTTATACAGTAACGAAATTTTATCCCCGTCAGGAAGGCATCCTCGCGGGGATTTTTTTTTGAAAAAAACCATTCTAAAAACTTCTTGAATAGCTGACCGATGGCAAAAATGGAAAAAGAGAAACCTGGCATGCTTTTATCTGACCATCAGCCGCTTTCCGGTAAAAAAGAAAAAATGGATTCTGCCTGTTGTATACATTATAAATATTGATTGTAACAGATCGGGTTCCGTTTTTCATTTCACGGGAAACCCGGTACCCCAAATCCAGTTTGTGGTATGCTGGTAAACGGTGCGAGTTTTTTTCCGGGTAAACATGGGCAATCAACATCTCGTTTTCAGCAATAAGTACATGGGAAACCGGGTATTTAGCCATGGGAATTGTTACCGGGAAGCCAGAGCCATAAACCCATGTAGCTGAAATGAAAGATCTCTTGTTTATTCTCTGATTGACTACCAATGATAAATCATGTGTCCTGTCGTAGCGGTACGGGTAAGGACTGCCATTATTAATTGCTTCAAACTGACGGGTATTTCTCGAAAACGTGTAACCAACCCACCCGTTGGTATAACCGGCCTTTTTATGAAGCAAAACCTCTATCCCACGGGAAAACCCTTGTCCCCCGGTTTCAATCTTTTCTACAATGTCATCGCCTATATGGTAAATACTATAACCGGCCTTCGTTTCAGTGATATTCTCAATGTTCTTGTAATAGCCCTCAATTGTAAACACAATCTCGCTCTTTGTATTTCTGAAAAAGTTCTTTTTATACCCGAGCGAATATTGATCCGAAACCATTGGTTTGATTTCACCTGTTGAAGGAATCCAGATATCAGTGGGTATGCCCTCTCCCGGACCAGACAGCAAATGCATTTCCTGAACCATTCGTGCAGCGGTCAGGCTAAAAATCCCTATATTTTCCAGATCATATCCGATGAAAAACCTGGGTTGTAGTGACACGAAAGCATCATCCATCAGGAAACGCGACACACGGATTCCCCCGTTTATATTAAACTTTCCCCATTGGTAAATCCCCTCTGCATAGCAAAATTGTTCAGAATTATTCATTTTCCTGTAGGCCAATAGCCCTTCAATATTCGGAATATTTTCAAATTCATTTACTCCCGGGTTTACAAGATGAAAAATATTTCCGACGCCCCATTTAATTTTCAGGTCATTACCTGCTGAATGATCGAAATCACTTTTCAGAATGATATCCCTGTTTCCCGAATAAAAAAGAAATGTTTGGCTCGATGATTCGCCTTCGCTTGTTTCCTGATATTTTGTCCTGCGCAGGTTCCGGTAGTGGAAGTTCGATATTGAAAGGGTTGAATTTGCAAACATCGCGGGGCCGAAAACATGGTTCCAACGTGCTGATAACATGACATTTCCCCATTGCACCCGGCTAAGGGTCCTTGATTTATCGGAATTTTGACTCCCATCAACACCTCCTGTTTTTTCCCATGATCGGATGTAAATAACATCCCGACCAGCATAAGCGCTGAAAAATATCCGGTTTTTTTCATTTACCATTTTGTTGTATTTAAAATACCCATCAGAAAAATTATACCCGGCCAATGATTTCCCCTTTGAATCAATAAGTGTTAAAGGAACCAGGAACATATCAAAATTACACCGTCGCAATGACAATAAATAGGAAGATTCATTTCCTTTTACCGGTCCTTCCATTAGAAATTTAGACGATATTGTACCAATCGTGAACTGGATTTTTCTTTCATTCATGTTGCCATCCTTCATTCGCAGGTCGAATACGGAAGAAATTCTGCCACCATACCGGGCAGGAAACCCACCCTTGTAAACTTCCATGTGCTTCAGGGCATCAGGATCAAAAGTAGAAATAAGGCCACCTAAATGATTAACATAATAAAGTGGCACATCATCAAGTAGATAAAGATTCTGATCAGGAGATCCACCCCTGACGTGCAACCCGGATGAACCCTCTTTCCCTGATTGGATCCCTGGCATCAATTGCATGATTTTAAGGATATCCGGTTCAATGGCCAGGCTGGTAAGTTCTTTTACTTGTGCTAAAGGCAGATTCATTTTTCCCGGGAATAAACTTTCAGAATGTCTCTCTCCAGAAACAACGACTTCCTCTATATCCATGATTCTTCCATTTAAAAAGAAGTCAACACTTCCTGTAAATTCACCGGAAATCGGTATCGTATCCGAATAATACCCTGTATAGCTACAAATTAATACAACATTATTGCCCTGGGAAACATTTATACTGTAGTACCCGAAATTGTTTGTGATCGTACCTGAACCAGGGTTCTGTCCAAGATAAACATTCGCCCCTATCAGGAGCTCACCTGTAAGTTTGTC
>CAYRRV010000022.1:45279-53271 GCA_964426725.1 uncultured Bacteroidales bacterium
CGGTGACGGGTCCATGACCCCAGAAAATCATAATATTCCTTTGATATAGATCTGAAAAACAATTTCCGGGATTTGGGAATCTCCGGATTTCGTGGTTCACTGGCGCCATTATATAAAAAATGCATTGTATAATTATTACCATTAAAAAGTGCATCACTAAAAAAGAGCACTTTTGGAGTATATTCAGTAATTCCTTCATTCTTTATTACAGGCTCGTTCAATAGATTATAATAATTATGAAAATCGCACAGGTAGAAACAATAATAATCCCGGGTATCTCCATCATCCTGAATGGTGAACTCGGCTCCTGTCATTCGATCACCATAATCGTCATAAATATCCGTGAAATATAATTTAGTATTGGTAATCAATGGGACGGGGGGAATTGAAGTATAAGCTGAAATAGTGTCATATACGGTATTAATAATTTGCAAACGATAGTTAAACCCGCTTATTGGATAATAATTATTCAAATAAAGGCTATCATTGAACCGGAACACGGGCAACAATTCACCTTCCCTGAATATTTCAACTATTGCATCAGGTATCGGTGGAAATAATTCCGGGCCATCTACAGGCGATGAATTACAAAGATAAACAGTCATCATATCTTCCGGGTTGAGCATGCAGTTTACAACCGGAAAAGGTTCAGTATGTTCGAAATATCCATCAAGTTCCTTGATGCAGGAGGTAAGGAAAATTAATACAAGTATTAAAAAAAGTACTACCCTTTTAAAAGGGCAGTACTGATTAAAATTAATTTGACGAAAGAATAATATCATCATAATAACGTGCTTTTATAATAAAATGATAAGAATTGCTTGAAATACCATCATATTTCTCATTATATAAACACATTTGGCCATTAGGACATAAATTTAAAATAACATGATTTACAGTACTTGAACCTAAAAAAGAATCTAAAAATATTGGACTCTGGTATCCAGCACCGAAATCAGAACAATCGAATGAACAAATAATATGATTAAGATTGGATTTTATACAAACATCAAAATCTCCCGAAACCTCTTGAAAGGGCATATAACTATTCCTCACTTTCCATGTGAAAAATCTCTTTTCCTCAGCCTTTAATTCGAGATTCTGGGTTATAGTTACACATGTTGCAGGTTCAAACCAGACTCCATCACTACCTGCATCATAAAGTCTATATATTGCCTTGACACGTAAATTGCTTCCTCTGTAAATCCAACCTGTGTCATCAATTATTCTAGTTGTATAACCCTTTAACCTTAAATCTGCTTTTTTAACAAATAATCCGATGGTAGGATCATTAGCTGTAGCTTTTTTTATAGTTTCGATTTTCAATAAGTCATGCCCCCTAATCAGTTTAATATATTCTTGCGAAAATTGATAGAGGGTATCAGCGATAATTACCATTCCATCAGCATTCAAAATGTTCCTCTTTACCGGATCACTGATGGTTGGTTCAAATGTTACTGAACCATCATCTTCTATAGTTTCAAATATAATTCCATCAAGGAAGCATTTTTTATAGAACTCCGAATGTTGTATTTCAACACCAAGATCATTAAGTTTTTCAATAGACAATCCTTCTGGAACATTTGCATAATAATGATTTTCAAAGATTTCTTCTTCTTTGGCTATTTCAAGTAGAATATCATTCATTGAATTGAAATCAAGTTTTCTATATAACTTTAGAATATCTTCATTTCTTGTACTGTTAAACAAATTCATAAATTTGATAGCATCAGATGAGTTTTGAAATTTGAGAATTCCCTGGAAGCTTTCCGGATAGTAATCTTCCATTTTAATGTCACTGCTTTCCTCAGTAAGTTCTTCCTGATTTTTATTACATGAGAAAAACAAAACGAAAAAAACTAATATCAAAGATATGGATATTTTCTTTTTCATTTTTACTAATTTTACGTGTTTTTATAAACAATTACTTCATCCCCATTCCGGTTTCAACGACCAATGTTGATATGGAATGGGGTTGTTATTTTTCTTTGCGGGAAAGACAACAACAAACTCCCCCTTGACGGCAAATGCCTGGCACTTCCGAAAAATGTATAATTATGCGATTTTCCTGAAAAAATCTAAATAAGTTTAGTGTTACTGGTAACAAAGAAAAAAAAAAAAACTATACGAGTCAATACTCAAGTGAAGAAATATTGATATAAATATAGTTTTTTTCGGTGTAGTTTACCTTCAGAAATAACGAAAATTAATTGCTAACCATCGCGTATCTAAATGTTTTTTCAAATTTTCCACTCGTCAATCCGGTTTTTACGTATTTTTTTGGAAACAGAAATTCCATTTTTGCTTCTTTTTTGGAATTATGGATTCCATTTTGCACTTTTTTATCATCTCTTTAACAATTAATCCCATCAATAATCGTTATTTTAGCGTCATAAGTAATTGCACGTGAAGAAAATTAAAAACAATATCATCGCATTGGTAATGAGCACTTTATTTGTCGTGCCTTTCAATTCCATTATCCATGGAATGCATGATTGTGTGCATGAAAATGAAGCAAAAACTGAACAAGCTGCTTGTTACCCGACGAAAGACGATCAAACAGAAAATGAACAAACAAAAGGATGCATTGCCTGTCACCATCAAGAAGAAGAACAAGAACAAGATCATGATAAGGATTGCCATTGTTCATGCCCCTGCCATACAAGTACTCATTTGGTATTTTTCATTGTAACAAACACCAGTGAGGTATCCTTTTCGCTTACCGCGAACCAGTCACCTCAATTACATTCCTCATATTCAGACGATTTTTATACCTCCATCTGGCAACCACCAAAATTTATTCTAGTGACGCGTCACATTTAATGTTGCACAAGGTTGTCCCTCTTTTTGAGCTTCTTGACACAGATCAACCGTCATTTTATCATTGACATGACTCTAGGTTAATCTATCATTCATTAACAGGTGGCACCACCTGCATATTATTAACTTATAATAAATTAATTATGTCATTAAAACATTATTTTCAATATTTTTCTATATTTATTTTTACTGCTTTCTTTACACTTAATTTAACAGGACAAACAGGGATACAGAACCTGGAATTTAAAGTGTTTGGCAATTGCGGAATGTGTGAAGAGAGAATAGAGAAGGCTGCCATGCAAGTTCCTGGAGTGAAAGACGCACAATGGATTCAGGAAGAACAACTGCTACAGGTTAAATACGATCCTTCAGGTTTTAACCAGCAAAATCTCGTGCAAGCCATTTCCGAAGCTGGTCATGACTCTGAGTATTTACTTACTAGTAATGAAATATACAAGAACCTGCATGCCTGTTGTAAGTACCGAAATAATGATGATTACAAGGAATATATTAATGAACATGGCTCATTACCAGTGATCGGGGAACCTAAAAACCATATGGGACAGGAACATCATTTCCATGAAGAAGAAAAAAGCCATGACGATGCACATGTTCATACTCACGAGACAAATGATAAGTCCATGAAAAGACACAAAAACGGAGATGTGCATGACCATGCAGGAGAGATCCTTGAAGGACGGGTAAAGGCTTATGATGAAAAACAAAACATGATTAATCTGCCAGGTGTAAACGTATACTGGGCAGGTACCCAGGTTGGCACCATTACCAATGAGAAGGGCATTTACAGGATTCCCGTGATTAAAGAATCCCATAAACTTGTAATCAGTTATGTTGGCTATGGCAGCGACACCATCAAAGCAGATAACCCTCATGATTTTGAGAAGGAATATATTTTTGACCAGACCCTTTCGCTGGAGGAAGTAGAAGTAGTCTGGAGACAGAAATCGACAGAAATATCGTTCCTGGATCCACTAAAAACCTATAACCTTACCGAAAAAGAGCTTCAAAAGGCCGCTTGCTGTAATCTTTCTGAAAGTTTCGAAACCAACCCATCTGTAGATGTTTCTTTTACCGATGCGGTAACCGGCACCAGGCAGATAGAAATGCTCGGCCTGGCAGGTCCATACGTGCAGATTACCCGTGAGAACATGCCCAATATAAGGGGGTTGTCATCAATTTATGGTTTTACTTATATTCCAGGTCCCTGGATGGAAGGAATCCAACTGAACATGGGAACCGGTTCGGTAGTGAATGGATTTGAAAGTGTAACCGGGCAGATTAACGTTGAACTAAAGAAACCGGAAAATGCAGAGAAGGTCTATCTTAACCTGTTTGCCAACGAAGGCAGCCGTCTTGAAGCCAATGCAAATTTTACACACCAGTTTAATCCATCTTTTGCGGGTGGCTTATTTCTTCACGTGAAGAACCAGAATGCAGAAATGGATCGAAACAATGATAGTTTCCTTGATCATCCGCTTGGTGAACAATACATTCTGATGAACCGCTACAAGTTTCTAAGCAAAAAAGGAATCAAGGGCCAATTTGGAGTGAAAGCTACCATTATTGACAACGAAAGTGGCCAGGCAGATTTTAATGGTGAAACAAATAATGGCAATGCAACATTATGGAAGGCAAACATTTACCAACGCCGGTATGAATCGTGGCTAAAAACAGGGATGATTTTTCCAAACCACCCATCTGCCAGCCTTGGATTTCAGATGTCTGCCGTTTATCACGATCAGAAATCGGTTTTTGGAAACCGGGTATATAACGGGATACAAAAGTCCCTGTACGCTAACCTGATCTACCAGCGTCTATTTGGCAATAACCACGAAGTTAAATCAGGTATGAGTTTCCAGTACGATAATTACAACGAACTGGTATTTGACAGAACCTACCTGCGCGAAGAGGCTGTACCCGGGGTTTTCTCGGAATATACCTATAACGTGCCGGAAAAAATAACGGCGGTCGCTGGTTTTCGTGGCGATTATCACAACAACTACGGTCTGTTCTTCACACCCAGGTTTCATTTTCGGTATGTTCCATTCGGTGAAACAGTGTTGCGGGCCAGTGCCGGAAGAGGGTTGCGCACCCCATCAGTTTTTGCTGAAAACATTGGCGTATTTGCTTCCAGTCGTGAGTTCGTTGTACATGGCGATATTTCCTCTGACAAACCCTACGGACTTGAACCGGAAACTGCATGGAATTTCGGGGCAAATATCACGCAACCTGTTCATGTTTTCAACCAAAGGGAACTGGTTTTGGGCATCGATTTTTATCATACCCGTTTTGATAACCAGGTTGTGGTCGATTTTGACGAAAATCCAAGGCAATTCCATATCTACAACCTGGACGGGGAATCGTACTCCAACAGTTTGCAGGCACAAGCCGATATGGAAGTCTTCAGGGGGTTTGATCTTCGTCTGGCTTACCGGTTTAACGATGTACAAACCGATTATCTTTCAGGAAAAAAAGAAAAACCCCTTACAAGCAGGCACCGTGGTTTCCTGAACATGGCCTATACCACCGCGAGTAACTGGAAATTTGATTTTACTGTAAATTACCAGGGGAAAAAACGAATCCCGGAGACAATTCTCAACCCGGTGGAATATCAAATGGATACCTATTCACCCGGTTATTTCCTGAGCAACGCGCAAATCAGCAAATCCTGGAACAAGGGATTATTCGATATTTACTCGGGTGTTGAAAACATGTTTAATTACAAGCAACAGAACCCCATCCTGGCCTCCGGCGATCCTTTCGGCGATTATTTTGACAGTTCCATGATCTGGGGACCGGTTTTCGGGCGAAAAATTTACGTGGGATTGAGATATAAAATAAATCGTTGAATTTGTAAAATAGATTTCATTGAAATTATGAATGAATGAACGAACAACTTCGGAGACAAATTGATGTCAGGATTGAACCTATTTTAATTGAAGAAAGCAATGATCAAGCTGTCTTCCTTGATGAGATTAAGAGAACTGGAATTGAAATCGTGGAAAACTGATTCAGAGCTTTTTCAATAGTTCCAAAGCTTCCTTACTGTCTTTTTCTTCCGTGAGATCGAATACAGAAATTTCATCGCCATTAACGTTCACCTTGCCATTGCTAAGAATATGATGTATCTCCTGCTCGTTGAAATTTTCCTGAAGCATCCGGCCAAATGCAAAATCACCGGGCTTCAAAATGATATTTTCAGCAAGATTGGAATTATACCGCAGTAATTCCACAAGTCCTTCAACTGGCCCTGCAGAAAGGTGAACACCATTCCAACTCGGCGTGACGGCTGTCAACCCGTATTCATCCTTCTTTTCCAGTAATTCACGGCGTATGCTTCCTTTTTCTGCTTTCGAGGGATCCGTGCTGCCGATAAATTTACCCCGGGCATCTTTCCAGGAGGTATCCCCGGTGATGGTCATGGTTATGATGGAGCGACCCGGCAGGATAAAATGCTCCAGTTGGCGTGGATGAAATCCGTTGACCAGGAAAACTTCCTGCCCATCGATTACCAGCCTGGCCATGTAGGTACCACCGGCGAGCTTTTCAACCTTGCTGTTTTGCCACAGGTGATCAAGCGCTGTCGCGTTAAAATGTGGGTATTGATCAATGAATTCAAGCCCCCCGAGTATGTTGGCCGCATCAAAATCATTCCCGGATATTTCTTCAAATTTCTCCCTGGCGCTTCCCGTCAGGTTTTCTTTCGCATCGCGGGCCAACTGATTGATAACCCCGTAATGTCGTGCGATAATATCATATTTTTTAAGGTACCCGGCGGAAATTACCTGCATGTTCTTGACTTGTAATTTAAAGCTTTCAATCTTTCCAAATATCATTTCCATGATTTGGTTGAACTCAATGGAAGGATCATCCAGGGTAATTTCAGGCTTGATAAACATCAGGAATTCATTGCTGCCGTTTACATTGTCATCCTTGTAAATTTCTTCAAAAAATAATTTCGCTGCTCTTGCTTTTAGCAGCGCCTGGTTTATCGTTTCAGTAAAATTTTCCCTGTTCATTGATTTATTGCATTTAATTAATATTAATTATTGAAGACTTAATATCACGCGAATTTGGTAAAAAATAATCAGCCAGCCCAGCTTTGTACTAACAATTAGACACATTTCTCAACGTTGGAGACAATCCCAAATCCGGAGTCCTGTTGCCGGTAATCAAAGCAAATCAATAAATTGCAACCTGCTACCTCATCATGTTTCCAAAATATTTTATTATATTTCGTAAGTCAATCAATATTTAAGACAAATGTCAAAAGCACTAAAAGAATACAAGTATAAGGATGAGTTGTACAAGCTACAGCTCGAATTGGTAAAGCTTCAGGAGTGGGTTAAAAAGACGAAGCTGAAAGTAGTGGTTGTTTTTGAGGGCAGAGACGCGGCAGGCAAGGGCGGGGTTATAAAAAGGATAACGCAACGATTAAACCCCAGGGTATGCAGGATTGTTGCCCTTGGAACGCCAACTGAAAAAGAAAAAACCCAGTGGTATTTCCAGCGGTATGTTTCTCAACTGCCTGCTGCCGGTGAGATTGCACTTTTTGACAGGAGTTGGTATAACAGGGCCGGAGTCGAAAAGGTCATGGGTTTTTGCACGAATGAAGAATATGAAGAGTTTTTACGTTCATGTCCGGAATTCGAAAGAATGCTGGTAAGATCTGGAATTAAGCTAATAAAATATTGGTTTTCTGTAAGTGATGAAGAGCAGGAAAAAAGATTCCAGGCGAGAATGAAGGATCCAACAAAACACTGGAAAATTAGCCCCATGGATATAGAATCAAGAAAACACTGGGTTGACTATTCAAGGGCAAAGGATGAAATGTTTAAATATACAGATATAAAACAAGCTCCATGGTTCGTGGTTGAAGCAGATAATAAAAAGAAAGCACGGCTGAATTGTATAAGTCACCTTTTATCAATGTTCGACTACAAGGACGTAACAAAACTTGATCTTACCCTGCCTCCAAAACAGGAAAATAATGGATATATACGCCCGCCATTTGAAGATCAGACATTTGTGCCGAAGAAGTATTAAGAGAAGGTATTTACTCGAATAATTATCTAAGAATTCCGATCAGAAAGAACCACGAAAAACGCTAAAATATATTTTCTCTACGAGACATCTTAAGATTGCGGCAGC
>CAYRRV010000023.1:0-43547 GCA_964426725.1 uncultured Bacteroidales bacterium
ATCTGTTAAACAACAAAACCCCGGGAAACCGGGGTTTTACTGTGTTTATGGAACTTAAAAAAGTTCTCTAATGTATTACTTAACCGTGTCCATGTACTCGATAAGTTCAACAACCTTGCAGGAATAACCCCATTCATTGTCGTACCATGCCACAACTTTCACGAAGTTATCGTTCAGTGAAATACCTGCATCAGCATCGAATACTGAAGTTTGGCTCTCACCAATAAAGTCAGTAGATACAACAGCCTCGTCCGTGTATCCTAAAACTCCTTTTAGTTCGCCTTCTGAAGCGGCTTTCATCGCTTTTTTAACATCCTCGTAAGAAGCGCCTTTTTCCAAACGGCAAGTCAGGTCAACTACAGAAACATTGATGGTAGGAATCCTGAAAGCCATACCCGTGAGCTTACCATTCAGATCGGGGATTACTTTTCCTACTGCCTTGGCAGCACCCGTGCTTGAAGGAATAATATTGGCAGCAGCCGCGCGTCCGCCTCTCCAGTCTTTCATGGAAGGACCATCAACAGTTTTCTGGGTCGCTGTGGTGGCATGAACGGTTGTCATCAGACCTTCCACGATACCGAAGTTATCGTTCAATACTTTCGCTACCGGGGCTAAACAGTTGGTAGTACAGGAAGCATTGGAAACAAATTGCATGTCGGCCTTGTAATTCTTATTGTTAACACCCATTACAAACATCGGGGTATCGTCTTTCGAGGGAGCAGACATTACAACTCTCTTGGCTCCAGCATCGATATGTCCTTGTGCTTTTTCCTTGGTGAGAAATAAACCGGTTGATTCAACAACATATTCAGCCCCGATGTCTCCCCATTTCAGGTTGGCCGGGTTCGGCTCGGCGGTAACCCTAATCTTATTTCCGTTTACTACAAGCATCCCGTTTTCAATATCAACGGTACCTTTAAAACGACCATGTACTGAATCATATTTCAGCATGTACGCCATGTAATCAACATCAATAAGGTCGTTAATACCTACAACTTCAACATTCGGATTATCAACGGTAGCCCTGAAAACCAATCTTCCGATTCTACCAAATCCATTAATACCAATTTTAATTTTTGCCATAATTTATCTATTTATTTAAGGTTAATGGTAAATTCTAAGAAAATGCAAAATTAACACTAAATATCCAAAGAGTCAAAAGTTTATTGAAGGTTTTGATGAAAAAAAATTGCCATTCATTAATCATACGTCCCGGCCTCTCTACCCCGGCGAGGAGGCATGCAGTTGTCATGAATTGATGATGCATGATTATTGATCGGAATTCGTGGATATTGATCGTGGAGAGAGCATGTATAGAAACGCGGGACATCGCTTCTGATTGACATGATTTGTATTAATACTCCTCTATAATACTCAATATTTCATTAGGGGAAAGATAGATTTTCCTCTTGTATTCTTTATAACTCTCGGGTGCATCAGACTCGAATAGAATATAATACGCCCAGCTATAAAGCTGGTAGCCCAACCCCCGGTTAATGGTGCACATGTCGATCTTTTTCTCGTATTTTCTTTTGGAATGATTAATGGTATAGGCCGTGGCCGTTCCAATTAGTCCTAACATGTTTTTTCCTGAATAATCGACCACGTGAGATAGTTCATGACTGAACAACCCAACCAATGCATTGAAAGGTAAGTCAGTTAAAATATTTGATCCATGCTGGTACAGGTTAACCCGAATAATATATTCTCTTTTATTTTTTTTTCTGAAAAAAATAGTTTTCAAGGCTGGCCGAACATTCATGGTGGTTCTAATTTTCTTAACCTTCAAGGAAATCCGTGTATCTTCCAGTTCGGGATAAAATGTAAGCGCCGTGAGTAAAGGCAGTTTAAAATTTTCAGGGATTTCCTTGTTATTACCAAATGTGAGTTCTAATGAGTCGATAATGTCGGAGTAGTATGCACTGTCAAGGTTTTTCGCGATCTCGATATGCTCGGCCAGGTGATCTTCTTTCTGGGCAGAAAGCGGTACCCAGGCGAATACTAAAAATATTACAGCCAGTTTATATAATGAATCCCCTTTAATATGAAGCAAAATCTTTAACATGCATCCCCTTTATTTCCTGGAAATATCCAACAATAATAATTACGATAGTTTAACGAAAATGTTGCAGGTATAAAAATGAAACATCCATGATTAATTTAATCATTAAACACACACGGCAATGATTAAATTAATTTTGGATGTTCAAACTGATAATTGAAAATAAATTATAAACTGATGAAAAAGGAACTTTTTAAGAGTTATTCATCTTCTTTCACAGAACTGTCCTTTTTATAAGATTCGATAACCTTGCCAAACCGGTATGAAATATAAAGGCTAAAAAAGAAAAAGCTATTCTGGTGGTTGTCCATTATACGAATCTCCCTGGGGAAAATTTCAAGGGTAGCACCCACCTCCAAGGCATGCAATATTTCTTCTATCGTACTGTATTCAAAATTCACCCCGAATTTTACGAATGCCCCGGGAATCACTTTTATCTCGTCAATTCCTTTTAAAAATTTTGATCTTCCCGCGATTTCCTGCTCGTGTAACGTGCGGTCAAATTTCCTGGATGTTCTGTCTTCAACATACCATAATCCTCTTGAGGGATCATAACTGAGTTTGATTACATCATAATAAACGGGTTTTAAAAGCCCCGCGGTCAATCCTCCCGAGTAAAAGTAGCGGATAGATATCCCTCCCATGTCTATCTTCCGGAACATCTCGCGTTGAAAACCAACGCCGGCTCTTAAGGAATAGAAATTATTCAGTTTGCCGAAGACGAAACTGCGGTTGTTTATCAGAAGATTGGGATTGGATACCTTTATTTCTTTCGAGTGTTTAATGTAGACCAGGTCAAAGTCATATAACAATTTATTCTTGTATTGCAGGTACTTGGCATATCTCACGTTTATACCAGCCCCGTTAGAATTTAACATGCCTGCTCCCGAGAACTCGTTCCGGAAAAAAATATCCTCTTCTCTTCTAATCTCCCCCTGGGAGTAAACCCGGGTAACTGAGAAAATCAGGAAACCTGTACATATGAATATAAAAAATCTCATTTCCTTCAAGGGAATGAAAATACAAAAAAAAATCCTTTTATGAACGGGGAAAAAAAGGAATTCAGTAAAAAAATCGGAATTATTAATTATGAATGCTGAGTAGTACCCGCGGGTGTAGCATCGCTATATGCCGGACAAGGTTTACTGCTGTGACAGGAGGTGGCCAAAATGCCTAGCATAAATGCTACCAACAATGCTATTGCAACTCTTTTCATGGTTGTTATTTTTATTTTCTGGTATGGTTGTAAAAATATGTAAAAAAATTAATTAAAAAAATTTTTATCACCCAATTTCAAAAACTTAATTTAGAAAATTCCCGAAACATCGATAAATTATACTTTATTTTCTGTTTGTTCCTCTTCCTGGATATCCGAGTAGGCCGGACATAATTGATCACTGCAAGCGTTTATTACCAGTATTAATGCAACTATTGCCAATCCCCAGTAAATTTTTCTCTTCATCTCTTACAATTTTTATGATAATTAATATTTTTTTGACAAGTATACGATATCATTAGATAAAATGTTTTTATATAACACGAAATTAAAATGATTTTTTTTGATTTCTCACCAACTAACAGACATACAATATTTTATTGCCGGATATTTTATAGTACATGTTGAATAGAATGTCATTTCTTTTAGTGCATGGACGATTATCTTTATCTTTGCAAACATTATTTCATTAAAAAATACTGTAATGGATACATTATTGAAACATCGATCTATCCGGAAATATAAAAAAGATGATATTGATGAGGAAATTATTAAGAAAGTATTAGAAGGAGGCACAAGGGCTTCAACCACGGGTAACATGCAGGTATACAGCATAGTGGTAACAAAAGATCCCGGGATAAAGGAAAAATTATGGGCTTCCCATTTCAAACAGGACATGGTTAAAGAAGCACCAGTAGTACTAACCTTCTGTGCTGATTTTAATCGTTTTAACAAGTGGTGTGAACAAAGAAATGCTAAACCAGGCTTCGATAATTTTCTTTCCTTTTTTACTGCTGCCATTGATGCTCTCCTGGTGGCTCAAAACGTGGCTATAGCTGCCGAAGATAACGGCCTGGGTATTTGTTACCTCGGTACCACCACCTACATGGCAGAAAAAATCATTGATATACTCAATTTACCGCGTGGAGTGGTACCTGTTACCACACTGGTGATGGGATACCCGGATGAAAATCCGTCCTTAACTGACCGGCTTCCGCTTGAAGGAGTTATCCACCGCGAAGTATATCATGATTATACGGCAGGGGCGATCGATCAGATTTACAAGGAGAAGGAAAGCCTGCAGCAGACGAAAGAATTACTTGAAATAAACAGGAAGGAAACACTGGCCCAGGTTTTCACTGATAACAGGTACACGAAAAAAGACAATGTTCACTTCTCGAAAGAATTCCTGAATGTAATTGATAAACAGGGATTCTTTAACCATGATGTTGATTAGGAAATCTCAAATTCGAGTGCCAGCTCGTTGGCAATTTCCTTCATTTCATTGGCCACGGGGGTAATTATTTTTATGCCCTCTCTGCGAATTGTAACTTCTTTTTCTCTTTCAGGGTCGCCGGGAATTAACACTTTCGGTTGACCGGGTGCGCTTTTGGCATTCCGGAAAGTCTCGATCCATCGATCCATTTTTGCCTTGAATTCCTTCTTTGTTTGAAAGGCATCAATTCTCATGGCCCCGAAAAAGTGGCCGGTACCTTCTCCTGTTTTTTCATCCAAAACTGGAAGGTATGCCACAGAGGGAGGAACAAACGGACCGAAATTAGCCCCTGAAAAGACCCCGGAAAAAATATCCACGATAGCGCTCAGGCAATATCCCTTGTGGCTTCCGTGCTCGTGATCACCCCCAAGAGTAACCATGGAGCCTCCTTCTTTTAAAATGTCAGGATTTTTCGAGGGATTACCTTCTGCATCCTGCACGTAACCGACAGGAACGCTCTCTCCCTTCTTGGCGGCAACAGCTAGCTTACCACGTGCTATGGGAGTAGTGGCAAAATCAGCAACAAATGGCGGTTGCTTGCCGGCCGGTATGGCTACGGCAATGGGATTGGTTCCCAGTAACCGGCTGACACTGAAGGTGGGAGCTACCAGTGGATTGGCATTGGTCATGCAAATACCTATCATATCATGATCAAGGGCCATCATCGCGTAATACCCTGCAATACCGTAATGATTCGAGTTGCGCGTGCTTACCCATCCGGTGCCGGCCTTTTTGGCCTTATTGATCGCTATTTCCATGGAGCGGGCAGCCGCGATCATACCGATAGCACCATCGCCATCCACGACTGCCGTACTGGGCGATTCATGCACGATTCTCACCCTTGGCGACGTGTTGATGCGATTGGCCCTCCATAACTGGTAATAATCCTTGATTCTTATCATCCCGTGAGAAGACAGGCCCCTCAACTCGGCGGCCAGGAAAACTTCGGTAGCGGTGTCTGCATCTTTTTCACTACATCCCATCTTGATAAAAACATTCCTGGTAAAATTAAAGAGATACTCGTAAGTGTAGTTATGCATTTCAGTGGTTTTTTGTGTTATTCTTTTTTGTCGATATGGCTGGTATTGGCCTGCGCTGTAGGCATTATCAACAAGTCATTGATATTCACGTGCGCGGGGCGGGTTACCACGAACACGATAGCTTCAGCAATATCTTCCGCGTAAAGTGGGGTATATCCCTTGTATACTTCTTTAGCCTTTTTATCATCCCCGTGAAATCTCACTCTGGAAAATTCCGTGTCAACTGCTCCGGGGCAAACCGATGATACCTTTATATTATGTTTCAATAAATCGATGCGCATGCCTTTTGTTAATGCTTCAACCCCGTGCTTGGTGGCACAGTATACATTTCCCTTTTCATAAGTTTCTTTCCCGGCAATGGACCCTATATTTATGATATGTCCTTTCTTTCTCCTGGTCATGCCTGGTGCAATAAACCGGGTAATGTACAATAAACCTTTAAGGTTGGTGTCTATCATTGCTTCCCAGTCGTCAATATTTCCCTCATGAAAATGGTCGAGACCAGATGCTAAGCCGGCATTATTCACCAACACGTCGATGTCTTTCCATCCTGTGGGAAGGCTTTCTACTGCCTGCCGGGTGGCTTCCCTGTCCCTTATATCGAAGAAGAGTGCATGTACCCGGGTATTTTTTTCACTGATTAATTTTTCACTAAGTTCTTCCAGTCTTTCCTTTCTTCGCCCTGTAATTATAATATCATAACCAATGGCAGCAAGCTTTATCGCGGTTGCCTGGCCAATTCCTGAAGTTGCACCTGTAATTAAAGCAATCATGCTATCTTTGTTTTTTCAAAGGTCAAAAATAAATAAAATACCAGTAAGGTAAAAAGATGTTTTTCTTTATCCATGCAAAATGAAAATATACAATGACGTACAGCAGGTTAAACCATATGACACTGCTGGTATTAAAACCGGGCAGGTGAATCAAATGTTTAACAGGATCGTTAAAACCTACGATTTTTTCAATCATTTTTTTTCAGCAGGTTTGGATAAAACCTGGAGAAGGGAAACCATTAGGAGGGTGGTTGAAGAAAAACCTGTTCAGGTACTTGATTTGGCAACAGGTACCGGCGATATGATCGTGGAACTCCTTAAACAAGGCTACTTTGAAATTACAGGCATTGATATTAATCTCGCGATGATGGAAATCGCTCGTAAAAAAGTAAGCAAGTTTTCGGACAAGAAAGTCGAATTCATGCAAGGAGATATTGAGAACCTGAAATTACCTGATAATTCATTCGATGCTGTTACCATTGCCTTTGGTATCAGGAATGTCAGTAATATAAAAAAGGGACTAGCAGAAATGTACAGAATCGTTAAACCGGATCAAAAAGTATTTATCCTGGAATTATCCATCCCTTCTAACTGGCTTTTCAAAAAACTTTATTTCATGTACCTGAAAGGAATTATTCCACTTGTCGGTCAAATTTTTTCAAAAGATAAAAATGCGTACCCGTATCTTTCCAAATCAGCCATGTCATTTCCTGCACCCGGTCAATTTGCTGAAATGATAAAGAAGGTTGGGTTCAGGGAAGTATGTTATGATGTATTCTCAGCGGGAATCGTTGCCTTGCATGTTGCCCGGAAATGAATTCTATACATGGTTCACTATATAATTTTAATTACTTGAAGTTAAATGTACGAAAAATACTATTTTCGCGGGTAGTTCGTTTAGAATATTGAATCGCTAAAAAGTAAAGGTTTGAAAAAAATCCTTGTATTATCCCTGCTTCTCTTGAGTTTGATGGTCAATGCCCAGAAACAAAAGGTGTTGAATTACCAGGCAGTTGATGATGAGAAGTTGCATTTCGGTTTTAGTATCGGGCTGAACTGGATGGATATGAATATCAGCAGGAATGCACTTACCCTGGGAAATACCCTTAATGATACATTGCCATATCCTGATGTAAACAAAATTGAATCCGGATTCAACGTGAATATCGTCAGTGAACTGAGATTATCGGAGGATTTTACATTAAGATTTTTACCCGGTCTTGTTTTTGGACAGCGCACCCTTAACTTTTTTGATCATGATGAAGAAGAAATTGCCTCAAGCCAACTCGAAAGTAATTATCTTGATTTCCCACTGCTTGTTAAATACAGGGCAAAACGATTGAATAATTACCGTCCTTACTTGCTGGCCGGGACAAGTGTCCGTTACGATATGGCCGCCAAAAAAGAATTTGATGATAATAGTGATGATTTGCTGCGCCTTAAAAAGCTTGACTATTTTCTGGAATTGGGATTTGGAATCGATTATTACCTGCCTTATTTTAAATTTTCCACGGAACTTAAATTGTCTCTTGGCATGCGTGATGTAATGGTTCACGAGGGAGCTCCCGGTAACACGCGATATGCTTCGGCCATAGACAAGATGACCAGTAAATTAATAATTCTTAATTTTCATTTCGAGTAGCGGGTTCATAGTCCGCGGATAAGTGACCTGTATCCTTTGATATCGTATAAAGGATGTGCGTTCATTTTGAATAATTGCCTGAGATTAACCGAAATTTTTTCATCGCGAAGACATCAAGAATTTTGCCTCAAAAAGGATGCACGTGAGAATTCATTACAGATTATCCCGGCGGCAACTGCAACGTTTAATGATTCTGACCCGGTGCCATTTTCACCCGGTGGGATAGTTATTTTCTTGTCAATTAAATGATCAATCCTTGCTGATATTCCCCTGGATTCATTTCCCAGGATTATTAACGTGTTGTCGGATAAATTCTCTTTATAAAGATTTGCACCCTGCATTACCGCACCATAAACCGGATTACCAGTTCTTTTTTTGTACCTTTTAATAAAATCCTCACTTTCCTTGTATAATAAATGGATCCTGAATATACTTCCCATGCACGATTGTATAACCTTGGGATTATATACATCTACAGTTCGGGGAGATGCAATCACGTTCTGTATGCCAAACCAGTCCGCTACACGAATAATAGTACCTAAATTTCCGGGATCTCCAATATCCTCCAGGAAGAGGGTAATACCATCTTTTAAAATCCCGTCATTATTTTTAACAACAGGAATTTTTACAATACCAAGCATTGGGGGTGGGCTTTTGAGCGAACTGATGCGTCCCATTTCCCTGGAAGTGATTTCAGTTGTTTGAATCTCTTTTTTGGCTTTACCCGTGGAAGGGATTGATTGTCCTGGCAAGTATAATATGTGATGAATCTTAAAATCAGAGAACAGTAATTCTTCAACCATTTTATTTCCCTCAACAATAAAAAGACCGTGCATCTGCCTGTATTTTTTATTTTGAAGAGAACTGTACGTTTTCAGTATACTTTTCTGAAGCATTATCAGTTTTATTAATTATAAAGTTTAATATTTACAGAAACCAGCAGCTTGTCAATAAAAAAAATGGCGGTTGATATATACCGCGATTCCTAAATAAAAGGAACATTTCTTCTGCAATATTAAATGTGACGAGTCACTGGTAATTGTTGAAAAATCAAGTTCTCATAAAAGCGCTAAGTTAGTATATTTGTTCGGCATAAATTAGATTGTTACAGAAAACTGGGTTCGAAGTAAGGTGGTAAAAGTAATATTTCTCCGGCATTTAGCATTTTTAATGTTTATTATGGCTGTTTTTTCCTGTAGCCCTGTGAAATACGTGCCGGAATCAGACTACCTGCTGCATGATGTAGAGGTAAAATTGGAAAAAAAGGTTGTCGGGAAATCCGAAGTGAAAAATTACGTGAGACAAAAACCCAACAAAAAAATATTTGGGTTCATTCGCTTTCATCTTGGGTTATATAATCTTTCAAAAATTGAAAAGGACAACTGGTTTAATAACTGGTTGAGAGAAATTGGTGAAAAGCCGGTGGTTTACGATGAGTTTTTGACTAGAAAATCATGGGAGCAGATCGGTCTTTACATGCGGAACAAGGGCTTTTATAATGCTGAAGTCTCCGATACGGTTTTATTTCACAAAGATAAAAGAGCTACTGTACAGTTTTTTATTAAACCTGGCAAGCCTTACCTGATAAATTCTATAGGGTATAACCTTGAAGATACAGGCCTGGTAAAATATATTATTCCAGACACGGTTAACCGGCTCATTAAACCCGGTGATAAATTCGACGTGGATAAATTGCAGGAGGAAAGAGTGCGGATTGAGCAAAATCTTAAATCCTTGGGGTTTTATGATTTTTCAAAGGAGTTTATATACATTGAGGCTGATACCTCGATTGGAGATTACAAAGTCGATTTGATACTGGGCATTCGGGAAAATATTGTACAGGATGATGTAGGGAATACTTCACTTGAAAATCATAAACGATACAAAATTAATAAATTATATTTTATTGATGATTATGATCCGGCGCTGGAATTAGATAATAATGGGATTCCGGTTGGATACAAAATGGAATTATTTGATAGTATTCCTTTTTATCATTACAATGATTTAACCCTTAAGCCCGCTGTGCTGGAACAGTCTAATTACATTCGCCCGGGTAAATATTACAATATCAATGATGCAGATAAAACCTACCGTCACATATCCTCACTCCGCGTTTTTAAATTCGTGGATGTAAAGTTTTTGCCTGTCGGGTTAAATGACGGAGATAAAGAAAAGAACCTGCTGGATTGCAGTATTAATTTATCACCTCTTAAGTTGCAGTCATATGCCATAGAGGTAGAAGGAACAAATTCGTCAGGAAATATAGGGGTGGCGGGCAATCTTGTGTACCAGCACAGGAATTTATTTCGTGGAGCTGAAATATTGGATATTCGAGTGCGCGGGGCCGTGGAAACATTTAACGAAACTTACCGGAACGATTTAAAAAACACATTAGAATTTGGTCTGGAAGCAAATCTTCGTTTGCCCAAGTTCCTTCTACCTTTTAAGACAGAGCAATTCATTAAAAAATACAATCCTAAAACAGCGATTACAGCAGCATATAATTATCAGCGCAGACCGGATTATACACGAACTATTGCAAATGCTACCTTTGGATATAATTGGCGGCAGACAAATCATATCTCACATATTGTAAATCCTTTTGAACTAAACGCTGTTAAGATTTTTGAGATTGATCAGGCATTTCTTGATACTATCAGGGGAACCTATCTTGAAAATAGTTACAAAGATCATTACGTGTCAATCACGAGTTATAGTTTTGTTTTCAATAATCAGGAAATAGGTTCCAATAAAAACTTTTCATTTTTGAGATTGAACGCGGAAACCGGTGGAAATTCGCTTCTTTTTTTAAGCCAGGCTGCAAATTTTGAAAGGGAGGAGGGCAATTACAGACTTTTTGGGTTAAGATTCGCGCAGTATATCAGGAGTGATTTGGATTACAGGTATTACCAGACTATCAATGAAACTGACAAACTCGTGTACAGGATCTTTGCCGGCGCGGGATTACCTTATGGAAATTCTGAAGCATTACCTTTCGAGAAAAAATACTTCGGGGGAGGAGCCAATAGCTTGCGGGCCTGGCAGGTACGAACTCTCGGGCCGGGTTCATGGTCGGGTGAATTGGGAAGGTATCCAAATGTAACCGCAGATATAAAAATTGAAGGAAGCATGGAATATCGTTTTAAACTTTTTTGGATACTGGAAGGCGCTATGTTTCTTGACGCGGGGAATATCTGGGCGATATCGGAAAATGATGAACGAGTGGGAGCCCTTTTCGAGGTGGATAAATTTTACAAGGATATCGCTATTGGAACAGGATTTGGTTTGCGCTTTGATTTTAATTTTTTTCTTTTCCGGATCGACGCGGGCATGAAACTTAGAGATCCCTCTTATCTGACCGGACAAAGATGGCTGCCGGGGAATAGACCCCTCACCGGCGATGATATGGCAGTTAGCGTGGGTATTGGTTACCCGTTTTGAATTGTTAATTCACCAGATCTTCCGGCTGAAATCGGTTGCCTTGTATTCCCTGTTTTATTCCTATAAAGCATAATCATGCAAGGTATCACAACCAAATCAAAACCAATTTACAATTACATGAGTATCCAACTCCTCTCATTAAAATATCATGTTTAAGAACAGGATAATAGAATTTTATTTTTAAATTTGTGGCTTCATTAAAATGGTTAAAATATTGAATAGAAAATAATTTAAAGTCAAATCTATAAATAAATTTAAGATGCAAAAAGTATTAGATGTAATTAAACCAGGAGTAGTCACTGGTGAGGACCTGAAAAAATTATTCGAGATCGCGAAAGCTGGTGAATATGCTTTGCCCGCGGTAAACGTGGTAGGTACTAATTCGGTGAATGCTGTGATTGAAGCAGCCATGGTGGTTAATTCTCCCGTGATTATCCAGTTCTCGAATGGCGGTGCCCAGTTTTATGCCGGTAAAGGAATGCCAAATGACAACCAACAGGCTTCTATTATCGGTGCTATTTCAGGTGCAAAACATGTCCATCATGTTGCAGAACGTTATGGTGTGCCCGTGGTGCTGCACACGGATCATGCCGCGAAGAAATTGCTTCCCTGGATTGACGGATTGCTTGAGGCAGGTGAAAAACATTTTGAAAAATACGGGAAACCCTTGTTTAGTTCCCACATGCTCGATCTGTCAGAAGAGAGCCTGGAAGAAAACATCGAAACATGTAAAAAATATCTCGAGAGAATGAGCAAAATCGGAATGACACTTGAAATTGAACTCGGTGTAACCGGTGGAGAAGAAGATGGCGTGGATAACACGGGCATAGATAACAGCATGTTATATACACAACCCGAGGATGTTGCCTATTCTTACGAGGAATTGAGCAAGGTTAGTCCTAATTTTACCATAGCTGCTTCTTTTGGGAACGTGCATGGTGTTTATAAGCCAGGTAACGTGAAGCTTACACCTAAAATCCTCCTGAATTCCCAGAAATACATTCAGGAAAAATATGGTAAAGGAGAAAAAGAAGTGAATTTTGTATTTCATGGCGGTTCTGGTTCTTCTCGTGATGAAATTAGGGAAGCCATTTCCTATGGTGTTATTAAAATGAATATTGATACCGATACACAATGGGCATTCTGGGATGGTATCAGGGCTTATGAAGCAAAAAATCATGATTACTTGCAGGGACAAATTGGAAATCCCGAGGGTGACGATAAGCCCAACAAGAAAAAATATGACCCGAGAGCCTGGTTAAGAGAAGGTGAAAAAGCTATGGTTGAAAGAATGAAAGTTGCTTTTGAAGACCTGAATTGTCTGGATCGCCTTTAATTAAAAACTTGAAATTTTTAAAACCTTCAGGATTATCCTGGAGGTTTTTTTTATAAAAACTAAGAATCATATCAATGGCTAATTTTGATTTTTCCAGGAGGGATAGTTTTTCTTCCCGTTTTGGGGTAATCGCTGCCGCTGCCGGATCTGCAATAGGTCTTGGCAATATCTGGCGTTTTCCTTACGTGACAGGAGAAAATGGGGGAGCGGCATTCCTGTTTATTTACCTTTTTTGTGTTGTCATTATCGGGGTGCCAGTGATGATGTCGGAATTTGTAATAGGGCGTTCTGCCCAGAAAAATCCATATGGAGCCTTCAGGCAACTCGCTCCCGGTAAACCCTGGTTTATTATCGGATTAATGGGGGTAGTGGCAGCATTCATGATCCTGGCCTTTTACACGGTCGTTGCCGGATGGACACTGGAGTATATTTACCAGTCTGTTACCAGTGACCTGGTGGGTAAAAGTACATCTCAACTCAAGCAACTTTTTTTTGAATTCAGAAATGAGTCATCGCGACCTGTTCTCTGGTTTATCATATTTATGGGATTAACCGGCTTGATAGTTATAGCGGGTATCAAGGACGGGATTGAAAAATATACAAAAATTCTTATGCCACTGTTATTTTTTATGCTTATCGGCATGGCCATCTACGTGCTTACATTCAATGGAGCAGTCAAAGGTTTGTCTTTCCTGTTTAAACCCGACTTTTCCAAAATTACCCCAGGCGTTATTTTACAGGCACTCGGGCAAGCGTTCTTTTCACTGAGCATTGGGATGGGTACCCTTATTACCTATGGTTCATATATTAAAAAAGAATACAACCTTGGTGCTTCTGCCCTTTACGTGGCTGGCGCCGACACGGTAATTGCTGTACTCGCGGGGATTGCTATTTTCCCTGCAATTTTTGCTTTCGCGGATATTGAACATCTTGATGTTACTCGTATCACGGATGAAGGACTTGTTTTTATTACACTACCCAATATTCTTTTCAACATGCCAGGGGGCAAAGTATTTTCAATATTGTTTTTTGTTTTGCTTTCGGTTGCCGCTTTAACTTCAACAATTTCTGTTCTTGAAGTGATTGTCGCTTACTTCACGGAAGAACTTAAAATGTTAAGGAAAGGAGCCACGATAGTTGCTACTGTCGCCATGTCAATATTAGGCATATTAAGTGTTTATTATACCGGGATTTTTGGATTTCTTAATTTCACTACGGCTAATATTTTATTGCCCCTGGGTGGACTATTCATTGTTTTATTTATCGGATGGATTTACGGGCGCAATAGTGTTGAGAAAGAACTGACCAATAATGGTAAAATTAATGCCAGTTATATCCCGGTTTACATGTTTATTGTTAAATTTATTGCCCCTATCGCGATAGCCATTGTATTTGCCTATGGAATTTTTAACGCGTTTGATTAAATATTTTTAATTCACAAGGGTAATTGAGACGCTTTTTTAAAACATACTTTATTTTTTCAAAACGGGAGCGAAATGGTCTGCTCGTTCTCATGTTTATCATATTGATACTTCTCGCGTATCAATTATTCCAGTTGAGCAGCAGTGAAGAAATTTATGATACTGATGTGGAATTTATGACCGAACTTGAAATACTGGCTAAAAAATTTCAAGTAAGAGAACAGGATGTCTCATCTCACGATGGTCCGGATAATTACGAAGATTATTTAAAGGATAACCTGTTCGCGTTTGATCCGAATACTGCCGAATTAGATGAATTTATCAGGCTGGGCTTATCCGATGCTCAAGCCAGTGTTATCATTAATTACCGAAAATCTGGAGGCGTTTTTCGTGACCCGGAAGATTTCAAGAAAATCTATAGTATTTCTGCCCACTTGTATGAAAAATTAAAACCATATATATCAATTTCAATTACGGGAGAAGAAAAGGCAACAGGAAACAAGGAAGTTTCATTAGTAAATCGGGAGAAAGAAAACAATACAGTAAACATGATCGAAATAAATAACTCTCGTGAGGATTCATTGGTTAATGTGATAGGAATCCCGGGCTACCTGGCTAATCGTACCATGAAGTACAGGGAACTTTTAGGTGGCTATTACAGTAAACAACAGTATAATGAAATATTTGGCATGAATCATGAAAACCTGGACCGGTTAAAGTCACTAACCCGTGTTGATACAACATTGATCAGGAAGATTGATCTTGGTAGCGCGGACATAAAAGCATTGGAAAGGCACCCGTACATTAATGATTACCAGGCAAAATCAATCATGAATTACCTGAAAATAATGGGTAATATTAAGGATATAAAAGAATTGCTTGATAATAATATTCTGGATTCAGCCACGTACCAAAAAATACTACCTTATATATATATAGGAGAAAACTAATCTGGTTAAACAGGTTAATTTTATCCCGGGTTTATTATTTATCCGGGTATTTTTATTAAATTTATAGAGAATATAATATAAAATTTTATGATGTAGTAACCAGTGTCATGGCAATGAAAAAATGATGGTTGATCTGTGCAACGTGCCGTAAATAAAAGACATTGTTTCTGCATTATCAAGTGTGACGCATCACTACAGGGTACATTATTTGGTACCCATACTTGTATGGTAAACATAAAATTACATTAAAAAATATTTTTGTAGAATTAAGTATTTTCATAAATTTGCGGCTCATTAAAAAACTGATGATATGATAATAGTACCAGTAAAAGAAGGCGAAAACATAGAAAGAGCGTTAAAGAAGTTCAAAAGGAAATTTGAAAAAACCGGTGTGGTAAAAGAATTGCGCGAGCGCCAGGCATTTACAAAACCATCTATTAAGAAGAGGATGGAAAAGATCCATGCTGTATACAAGCAAAAGATGCAGAGAGAAGAAGAATAACAAACATCCTGGGGATTTCTTTTTTTGCCGATTCATTCTTTTTCCTTTTCTTTTGTTAAAGTATGGATAAAGTAATTGATTTTTTAAAATATTTAAAATACGAGAAAAGATTCTCATCGCATACTGTCAGCTCTTACCAGACAGACCTGGAGCAATTTGGCAAGTTTTGTTATGGGGAAACAGGCAATAATCTTGTGACAGAGAATTTCAGGATTATCAGATCCTGGATTGTTCATTTAATGAATTCCGGGATTTCCACCCGTTCAGTCAACAGGAAGATTTCCGCACTTAAATCATTTTATCGTTATCTTCAAAAAAATGATATATTACTGAAGAATCCCATGGAAAAGATTCTTCCACCGCGCGATCCCAAACGTTTACCGGATTTCGTGGCAGAGGAGAGCATGGATACGCTTTTTGGAGAAATTGATTTCGGGAATGATTTTGCAGGACTCAGGGACCGTTTAATACTATCTTTCTTTTACGAAACAGGCATGCGCCTGAGCGAGCTGATTCACCTGAAATCAACAGATGTGATGTTGGATGAAATGCTTATTCGCGTGATGGGGAAAAGAAATAAAGAGAGATTAATACCATTTTCTTTTCAATTACGCGAGTCAATCAAAAATTACCTGCAAGAAAGGAGAAATCATTTTGATTATGAAGATAATGCTTGGTTTTTCCTGACAACGAAAGGAAACAAACTTTACAATAAGTTTGTTTACCGGTTAGTAAACAAGTATCTGAACATGGTTACTACCTCGACCCGAAAAAGCCCGCATACCTTACGTCATACATTTGCAACACACATGTTGAACAGGGGAGCAGATTTAAATGCAGTAAAAGAATTGCTCGGTCACGCGAATTTAAGTGCCACGCAAGTATACACCCACAATACATTTAAAAAATTAAAACAATCTTATAACCAGGCTCATCCAAGGGCTTAATCATCAAAGGAGGCATGATATGAATATCAAAGTAAATTCAGTGCATTTTGATGCAGACCAAAAGCTAATTAATTTCATCGAGAAGAAAGTCGGGAAACTGATGCAATATTCCGATGAAATATTGTCCGCAGAAGTATTCCTGCGTCTTGCCAATACCCAGGAACCCGAAAACAAAATCACGGAAATCCGGCTCGGTTATCCCGGGGGTGATTTATTCGCGAAAAAGCAATCAAAGTCATTCGAGGAATCAACCGATAATGTAATTGAAGCCTTGAAGCGTCAGATTACAAAACAAAAGGAGAAAGTTAAGCGGGGTTAATCAAAAGAAAAAAATAGTGATTTTTTATTTGTGTTATAAATAAAATATTTATACATTTGCCCTCCGATTTTAGCAGCGTTTATTGATACGTTCTTTATAGCTGCCGATGTAGCTCAGTTGGTCAGAGCAGCTGATTTGTAATCAGCAGGTCGTGGGTTCGAATCCCTCCATCGGCTCGGTTTTGAATGATCGGGTGGCATTTTTTATCGTTAGATTACCCGGGGAGATACCAAAGTGGCCAACTGGGGCAGACTGTAAATCTGCTGGCGTATGCCTTCGGAGGTTCGAATCCTCCTCTCCCCACTAAATAATTGCGATACCAATGACCATCACGCGGGAGTAGCTCAGCTGGTAGAGCACAACCCTTCCAAGGTTGGGGTCGCGGGTTCGAATCTCGTCTCCCGCTCTGTTTTGAAGAGAGGATTGTTTTTTGAAATGTTTGCACCGCGGGTCATGCGGAGAAATACGGGCGGAAACGTTTCTGAATTGAACCGGTTCTCCTACCCCCGCTTCATAAGCCGATGTAGCTCAGGGGTAGAGCGCTTCCTTGGTAAGGAAGAGGTCATGGGTTCAATTCCCATCATTGGCTCAATAGCGGTTATTTTGTAATATATAATAATGTTTAATCAGTTAATACTCTAATATTTAAATTATGGCTAAAGAAAAATTTGAAAGGTCAAAACCTCATGTCAATATCGGTACCATTGGACACGTGGACCACGGTAAAACAACATTGACAGCAGCTATAACAATGGTATTGGCAAAGAAAGGTCTTTCTGAAATCAAAGACTTCGACTCAATTGACAATGCACCCGAGGAAAAAGAAAGGGGTATTACCATTAATACTGCCCATGTTGAATACCAGACAGAAAACCGTCACTATGCACACGTTGACTGTCCCGGTCATGCTGACTATGTTAAGAACATGGTAACCGGTGCTGCCCAAATGGATGGTGCAATTCTTGTTGTTGCTGCAACTGACGGCCCAATGCCACAAACCAGGGAACATATCCTTTTAGCTCGTCAGGTAAACGTACCCAAGATTGTTGTTTTCATGAACAAGGTTGACATGGTTGATGATGAGGAAATGTTGGAACTCGTTGAAATGGAAATTCGTGAATTACTTGACTTCTATGAATTCGATGGTGACAATACTCCTGTAATCCGCGGTTCAGCTCTTGGAGCAATGAATGGCGAAGAAAAATGGGAAGATAAGGTCATGGAATTAATGACAGCCGTTGACGAGTTTATTCCAATTCCTCCCAGGGAAAATGAAAAACCATTCCTGATGCCAGTTGAAGACGTCTTCTCAATTACCGGTCGCGGTACTGTTGCCACGGGTAGAATTGAAACTGGGGTTATTAATTCAGGTGAGGAAGTTGAGATGATTGGCCTAGGTGCCGAGAAAAAGAAAACTGTTGTTACTGGTGTTGAAATGTTCCGTAAAATTCTTGATCGCGGTGAAGCAGGTGATAACGTGGGTTTGCTTCTTCGTGGTGTTGACAAGAGAGAAATCAAACGTGGTATGGTTATTGCCAAACCAGGCTCAATTACACCGCACACGAGATTCAAAGCTGAGGTTTACGTGCTGAAAAAAGAAGAAGGTGGACGTCATACCCCTTTCCATAACAAGTACAGACCACAGTTCTACCTGAGAACACTTGATGTGACTGGCGAAATCTCTCTTCCCGAGGGTAGGGAAATGGTAATGCCAGGTGATAACGTAACCATAACTGTTGATCTGATCTACCCGGTTGCTATTAACCAGGGATTGCGTTTTGCAATTCGTGAAGGTGGCAGAACAGTTGGTGCAGGCCAGGTTATCGAGATTGTTGAATAAATTCTGATTTATTTAGAATATAATAGTTTTAAGTAAGAATCATGGAGTTCAGGAGGAATTACCTTCTGGACTTTATGTTCATAAAAAGCAACATATTTGAACACGGGTGTAGCTCAGTTGGTAGAGCACTGGTCTCCAAAACCAGGTGTCGGGAGTTCGAGTCTCTCCTCCCGTGCAATAAATAAAGATAATAACATATGAAAATAGTTGGTTACATCCGGGAATCATACAAGGAACTCGTCCACAAGGTTACCTGGCCCTCTTGGAAAGAGCTTCAGAGTAGTGCCCTGGTAGTAATGATAGCATCGATAATTATTGCTCTCATCGTTTTTGTAATGGATATTAGCTTTGAGAACTTGATGGGCATAATTTACGATTTATTCATATAATCCCAGAGAAGTGATATGACTGAACATGAAAAAAACTGGTATGTTCTGAGAGCTATTGGGGGAAAAGAAAATAGAGTGAAGGAATTAATCGAGCAGGAGATCGAAAGACTCAAATTGCACGATTATATTTCCCAGGTTTTAATTCCTAAAGAGAAGGTTTATCAAATTCGCAATGGCAAAAAGATAAGTAAGGAAAGAAATTTCTTTCCTGGTTATATTCTTATTGAAGCTGCCCTTGTAGGAGAGATTCCCCATATACTTAAAAATATTCCCAATGTAATGGGTTTCCTGGGTTCTAGAGGGGATGAGCCTACACCACTCAGAATGTCAGAAGTAAACAGGATACTGGGTAAGGTTGATGAATTGGCATCCAGTGATGAAGAAATTAATGTACCATTTTTCGTGGGAGAATCCGTGAAGGTTATAGATGGCCCGTTTAACAGTTTTACCGGTGTTATCGAAGAAGTAAACGAAGAAAAGAAAAAGCTAAAGGTCATGGTGAAAATCTTTGGCAGGAAAACCCCACTGGAATTGAGTTTCATGCAAGTTGAAAAAGAATAAGTTCTTTTTATATATATATATTAAAGTTTTGTGCATCTCTTGCCTTTGATTACAACAACCTATAATGCTTCCTGAGTAATCGCTGGCAATGGAATCGTAAATTAACATGTTGAAACTATGGCTAAAGAAGTAGCAGGATTAATAAAGTTGCAGATTCGAGGCGGAGCAGCAAATCCTTCTCCACCTGTTGGACCCGCGCTGGGCTCAAAAGGTGTGAATATAATGGATTTTTGTAAGCAATTCAATGCACGTACCCAGGATAAAGCAGGAAAATTACTTCCCGTAATTATTAATGTTTATTCTGATAAGTCATTTGATTTTGTTGTAAAATCTCCACCCGTTGCTGTTCAGTTACTCGAGGTATCCAAGCTTAAATCTGGCTCACCCGAACCTAACCGGGATAAGGTAGGTGCGGTAACCTGGGATCAGGTAAAAGAAATTGCCCGGGAAAAAATGAGTGATTTAAACGCGTTTACTATCGAGTCGGCCATGAGAATGGTTGCCGGAACTGCAAGAAGTATGGGAATTACCGTGAAAGGAGAGTTCCCCACAGTTGAATAATTTAAAGACAGCTTATAAACAATGGCTAAATTGACGAAAAACCGTAAAGCAGCAATGGATAAGATTGATACAACAAAATTGTACCGGTTATCCGAAGCAGCTTCATTGGTTAGAGAAATCTCGAACACGAAATTCGATGCTTCTGTGGATATCGATATCCGCCTCGGCGTTGATCCAAGGAAAGCAAACCAAATGGTACGCGGTGTTGTAACCCTCCCTAATGGAACAGGTAAAGAAGTTCGCGTGCTTGCATTGGTTACTCCCGATAAAGAAGATGAAGCAAAGGCGGCTGGTGCCGATTTTGTTGGTCTTGACGATTATATCGAGAAAATAAAAGGTGGCTGGACTGATATTGACGTTATCATTACCATGCCACCAGTAATGGCTAAAATTGGACAACTCGGGCGAATTTTAGGTCCCAGGGGACTCATGCCGAATCCCAAAAGTGGTACTGTTACCATGGATATTGGAAGTGCCGTTAAAGAGGTTAAGCAAGGAAAAATCGATTTTAAAGTCGATAAATATGGAATCGTACATTGTGCAATAGGGAAGGTTTCTTTTGAATCTACCAAGATTGTCGAAAATGCACGCGAGTTCATCAATACCATAATAAAGCTTAAACCCGCGGCCGCGAAGGGCTCGTACATACGTAGTATTTACATGTCGAGCACCATGAGTCCAGGGATTAAAGTCGATGCGAAAGCATTTGATGAGTAGGAACTATTACTGAACTGTCAAAACTGGCAGCACAAAAACAACAAACCAAATGAAAAGGGAAGATAAAAATAGAATCATAGAGAATCTTACCGATAAAATTAAGGGAGCCAGCCATTTTTACCTGGCTGATATATCAACCCTTAACGCGGAAGATACCTCTCAGCTTCGCAGGAAGTGCTTTGAAAAGGATATAGAGTTGGTGGTCGTGAAAAACACCCTACTCAAAAAAGCCCTCGAGAATGTTGATGGTAATTTTGAGGAAATGTACAATATCCTTGAACAGCCTACTAGCGTGATGTTTTGTGAAACCGGTAATGTTCCTGCAAAACTTATCAAAGAATTCAGAAAGGAGCACGACCGTCCTGTCCTTAAAGCTGCATTTGTCGAGGAGTCTGTTTATGTTGGTGATGAAAATCTCGATTCACTGGCAACACTAAAATCAAAAGAAGAACTCATCGGCGATGTTATGCTTGCACTACAATCACCCGCGAATAATTTAGTTTCGGCGCTTAATGGTGCTGCTGCAAATATTGCTGGTGTATTAAAAACTTTATCAGAAAAAGAAAACAATTAATAACACATTTAAAACGTTTTAAAATGGCAGATGTAAATACATTAGCGGATCAATTAGTAGAATTGACTGTTAAAGAAGTTAAAGAATTACTGGATGTACTTAAAGATAAATATGGAATAGAACCCGCTGCAGCACAGGTTGCAGTCGCCGGACCCGGTGCCGGGGGAGCTGAAAATGCCGTTGAAGAAAAATCTAGCTTTGATGTTGTGCTTACAGCACCAGGTGGAGCTAAACTTCAGATAGTTAAACTGGTTAAAGAGCTTACTGGTCTTGGACTGAAAGAAGCTAAAGAACTGGTTGACTCCGCTCCGAAACCTGTAAAAGAAGGTGTTTCAAAAGAAGAAGCTGAATCTCTTAAATCACAATTAGAAGAAGCAGGAGCAGAAGTTGAACTTAAATAGAGTAACCTATTATATAGCAGGTTTTTACAGGTTTAGTTTCCCGGCTCACCGGGTTACTAAACCTTTTGTTGTCATTTATTGAGTTCAAATAATCCTATTTTTTACATATGACCTTAAATAGAAATTTAACCGAAAGAATCAGCTTTTCTTCCTCGAAAATGCAGATGTCATATCCTGATTTTCTGGAAATTCAGCTGAAATCATTTCAAGACTTCTTTCAACTCGATACTATGCCTGAAAACAGGAAAAATGAGGGACTATACAAAGTATTCTCAGAAAATTTTCCTATTACAGACACGAGAAATAATTTTGTTCTTGAATTTATTGATTATTTTGTTGATCCTCCCAGGTACACTATTGATGAATGTCTTGAAAGAGGTTTGACATATAGCGTTCCGTTAAAGGCTAAATTAAAATTATATTGTACCGATCCCGAACACGAGGATTTTGATACTGTGGTACAGGATGTTTACCTTGGCACCGTTCCATATATGACCGAAAGAGGAACTTTCGTGATTAACGGTGCCGAAAGGGTTGTTGTATCTCAGTTGCATAGATCTCCGGGAGTGTTTTTCGGACAAAGTCTTCATGCAAACGGAACCAAGCTTTATTCTGCCAGGATTATTCCCTTTAAAGGCTCCTGGATAGAATTTGCTACAGATATTAACAGCGTGATGTACGCGTACATTGACCGGAAAAAAAAGCTGCCTGTTACAACCCTGCTTAGGGCGATCGGCTACGAGACGGATAAAGATATTCTCGAAATATTTGGTCTTGCTGATGAGATTAAAGTCTCAAAAACCGGGCTTAAGAAAGTGGTAGGCAGAAAATTGGCAGCCAGGGTATTGAAATCCTGGGTCGAGGATTTCGTTGATGAGGATACAGGCGAGGTGGTTTCAATCGAAAGAAACGAAGTTGTTATCGACAGGGAAACTGTTCTCGAAAACGAACATATTGATGAAATTGTCGACTCTGGTGCCAAAACCATCCTGTTGCACAAGGAAAATCAAAATCTTTCCGATTACGCGATCATTTATAACACGCTTCAAAAAGATCCTTGTAACTCTGAAAAAGAAGCTGTATTGCATATCTACAGGCAATTACGTAACTCGGAACCACCGGATGAAGCTACTGCCCGTGACGTGATAGACAAACTCTTCTTTTCCGATAAAAGATACGACCTTGGTGATGTTGGCAGGTACCGGATCAATAAGAAACTGGGACTAGATATTCCCATTGATACCCGGGTTCTGACACGCGAAGATATTATAAGCATTATCCAATATCTCATCGAGTTGATTAACTCGAAAACAGACGTTGATGATATTGATCATCTTAGCAATAGAAGAGTACGTACAGTGGGAGAGCAACTTGCTAATCAATTTAGCGTGGGTCTTGCCCGTATGGCACGTACAATCCGTGAAAGAATGAACGTCAGAGATAATGAAGTATTCACACCAATTGATTTAATTAACTCAAAGACTTTATCATCAGTAATTAATTCATTCTTTGGGACAAACCAGCTTTCTCAATTCATGGATCAAACCAATCCATTGTCTGAGATGACTCACAAGCGCAGAATGTCAGCACTCGGACCCGGTGGTTTGTCTAGAGAAAGAGCCGGTTTTGAAGTTAGGGACGTGCATTACACGCATTATGGCAGACTATGTCCGATAGAAACACCTGAAGGACCAAACATTGGTTTGATATCATCCTTGTGTGTATATGCTAAAATAAACAACCTTGGATTTATAGAAACTCCTTACAGGCAGGTTGATAAGGGAAAGGTAAAACTTGAGAAGGAAGGAATTATTTTCCTCTCGGCTGAAGAAGAAGAAGCCAAGATTATCGCTCAGGCAAACGCTCCATTAAATAATGATGGCACTTTTTCAAATCCAAGAGTAAAATCCAGGTTCAATGGCGATTTCCCTTTGTCAGAATCAGAAACCGTTGATCTGATGGACGTGGCGCCAAACCAGATTGCATCTATCGCTGCTTCATTGATTCCATTCCTGGAACATGATGATGCCAACCGTGCACTAATGGGTTCAAACATGATGCGCCAGGCAGTACCACTCGTGAATGCCGAATCCCCGATAGTTGGAACAGGTATTGAATCCATGGTGGCAAAAGATTCCCGCCTGATGGTTGTTGCCGAAGGGGATGGTGTGGTTGAATTCGTGGATGCAAACGAGATAGTCATCAGGTATAACCTCAATGATGAAGAAAAATTTGTCAATTTCGAAGACGAAATAAAACATTACAAGTTACCCAAGTTCAAAAAGACAAATCAGAATACATGTCTAAATCTTCGACCTATTGTCAGGAAAGGACAAAATGTTACCCGTGGCGAAATTCTCACGGAAGGATATGCTACCCGGGAAGGTGACCTGGCATTGGGTAGAAACCTGAAAGTGGCATTCATGCCATGGAAAGGATATAATTTTGAGGATGCTATCGTGATTTCTGACAGGGTAGTACGGGAAGATGTATTCACCTCCATTCACATTGATGAATACCTGCTTGAGGTGAGAGACACCAAGAGAGGACTGGAAGAACTTACTTCCGATATTCCCAACGTGAGCGAAGAAGCAACAAGAAACCTCGATGAAAACGGATTGATACGCATTGGTGCCGAGGTAAAACCAGGTGATATACTCATTGGAAAAATTACCCCGAAAGGTGAATCTGATCCTTCACCAGAGGAAAAATTGCTACGGGCAATTTTTGGGGATAAGGCTGGTGACGTTAAAGACGCCTCGTTAAAAGCATCTCCATCCCTTGAGGGTGTTGTTATCGATAAAAAGCTTTTCTCCAGGTCAATCAAAGATCGTAAAAGCAAGGTTACCGAGAAACCCCTGATACAAAAAATAGATGAAGAATTCAACGCGAATGTTGAGGAATTAAATAACAAGTTGATTGACAAGTTGTTTATTCTTGTTAACGGTAAAACCAGTCAGGGAGTTAAGGATTATTTCAACGTGGATGTAGTTCCAAAAGGTGTGAAATTCACCCTTAAAGTACTGCAGGAAATTGATTATAATACGGTCAATCCTAGCAAATGGACTACTGACAAGGATAAGAACGAAACGATAAAATCCCTCCTGTTTAACTACAGCAAGAAACGTAAAGAAGTTGAAGCAGTTTACAAGAGAAAAAAATACAATATAACCATTGGTGATGAACTACCTGCTGGTATTGTTAGACTTGCCAAGGTTTATATTGCCAAGAAAAGAAAAATAAAGGTTGGTGATAAAATGGCCGGTAGGCACGGTAACAAGGGTATAGTATCAAAAATTGTGCGAGAAGAGGATATGCCCTTTCTTGAAGATGGTACTCCCGTTGACATCGTGCTTAACCCGTTGGGTGTACCATCACGAATGAACCTTGGACAGATTTATGAAACTGTTTTGGGGTGGGCCGGAGAACAGCTTGGCGTGAAATTTGCAACTCCAATTTTTGACGGTGCCAAAGCTGATGAGATAATGGAATATACCCGGAAGGCAGGATTGCCAGATTATGGGAAAACTTATCTCTATGATGGTGGTACCGGTGAAAAATTCGATCAGCCAGCAACAGTTGGCGTGATTTACATGCTAAAATTGGGTCATATGGTTGACGATAAAATGCATGCCAGATCAATCGGACCCTACTCACTTATCACCCAACAACCACTTGGAGGTAAAGCTCAGTTTGGTGGTCAACGTTTTGGTGAAATGGAGGTATGGGCCCTGGAAGCTTTTGGGGCTTCTCATATTCTTCAGGAAATTCTTACCGTCAAATCAGACGATGTTGTAGGTAGGGCTAAAGCTTACGAGGCAATCGTTAAAGGTGAGCAAATGCCTACACCCGGAATACCTGAATCTCTTAACGTTCTCTTACATGAGTTGAGAGGACTAGGCCTGAGCATTAATTTGCTGTAGGCTAATTAATTATAGTATTATACAAATTTAATTGATTATAATATGTCATTCAGAAGAGATAATAAAGTAAAAAGCAACTTTACGAAAATCTCTATAGGTTTAGCTTCCCCGGAAGAAATCCTGGAACGTTCCAGTGGTGAGGTTTTAAAACCGGAAACCATAAACTACCGTACCTACAAACCCGAGAGAGATGGATTATTTTGCGAGAGAATTTTTGGGCCAATTAAGGACTACGAGTGTCATTGTGGTAAATATAAGAGAATTCGGTATAAAGGTATTGTGTGTGACAGGTGTGGCGTTGAGGTTACAGAGAAGAAAGTGCGGCGTGAAAGAATGGGGCACATTTCACTGGTAGTTCCTGTTGCTCACATCTGGTATTTCAAGTCAATGCCTAATAAAATCGGATACTTACTTGGCTTACCCACGAAAAAACTAGACGCGATTATTTATTATGAAAGATACGTGGTCGTGAATCCTGGTGTGAAAGCTACAGATGGAGTGAAGTACCTCGATTTCCTTACCGAGGAAGAGTATCTTGATATCATGGAATCGCTTCCCAAGGAAAATCAGTTTCTCGATGATAGCGATCCCAATAAATTTATTGCCAAAATGGGCGCCGAGGCACTTCATACTCTGCTTGAAAGGCTTGATCTCGATGAACTGTCCTATTCACTTAGGCATAAAGCAAATACCGAGACTTCTCAGCAGCGGAAAAATGAAGCGCTTAAGAGATTGCAGGTGGTTGAAGCATTTCGTGCTTCTAAGGGTGTAAATCGTCCAGAATGGATGATTGTTAAAGTGGTACCTGTAATTCCACCAGAATTAAGACCTCTCGTGCCTCTCGATGGAGGTCGTTTTGCTACTTCAGATCTTAACGACCTATACAGGAGAGTAATAATAAGAAATAACAGGCTCAAAAGGCTAATTGAAATAAAAGCTCCCGAGGTAATTCTTCGTAACGAGAAGAGAATGTTGCAGGAATCTGTTGATTCCCTCTTTGATAATTCAAGAAAATCCAACGCGGTTAAGACAGACGCGAACAGGCCTCTTAAATCGCTTAGCGACAGTCTAAAAGGAAAGCAAGGTCGTTTCCGTCAGAATCTTCTGGGTAAACGTGTTGATTATTCTGCCCGGTCAGTTATCGTGGTTGGACCAGAATTGCGATTACACGAGTGTGGCTTACCAAAAGATATGGCCGCGGAACTTTATAAACCCTTTATTATAAGGAAGTTGATTGAAAGAGGGATAGTGAAGACCGTGAAATCAGCCAAAAAAATTGTTGACAGGAAAGATCCAGTCGTTTGGGATATTCTCGAAAATGTACTGAAAGGTCATCCTGTTATGCTAAACCGTGCACCGACATTGCACAGGCTTGGTATTCAGTCTTTTCAGCCCAAGCTGATCGAGGGTAAAGCTATTCAGCTTCATCCCCTTGTTTGTACTGCATTTAATGCTGATTTTGATGGTGACCAGATGGCAGTTCATTTACCCCTGGGAAATGCGGCAATACTTGAGGCACAGGTGTTGATGCTGGCATCACATAATATTCTTAATCCCGCGAATGGTGCTCCCATTACTGTTCCCTCTCAGGATATGGTTCTTGGACTCTATTACCTGACAAAAGCAAGAAAAAGTACACCTGAACATCCCGTGAAAGGTGAAGGCCTTGTTTTCTATTCTCCTGAAGAAGTAACTATCGCTTATAACCAGGGAGAAGTTGATTTGCACGCCTTAATTAAAGTAAGGCTTGATGTAGAAATTGAAGGTAAGTTCAAGAGCGAGATTCTTGAAACAACAGTGGGAAGAGTTATTTTTAACGCTGTTGTTCCAAAAGAGATTGGTTTCATTAATGAGTTGCTTACCAAGAAATCGCTCAGGGATATTATCAGCCTGGTGCTTAAGAAAAGCGGAACATCCAGAACAGCCAATTTCCTCGATGCTATCAAAGATCTTGGTTTCATGAACGCCTTTAGGGGAGGACTCTCCTTTAATCTCGATGATGTTATCGTTCCGGTAGCCAAAGAAGAACTCGTGAAAGAAGGTTATGAACAGGTTGATGAAGTTCTTACAAATTATAACATGGGCTTCATTACAAATAACGAGAGGTACAACCAGATTATTGATATCTGGACACATACCAATGCTAAATTGACCCAGATTCTTCTCACGCAAATTACCAATGACAATCAGGGTTTCAACCCGGTATATATGATGCTTGATTCAGGCGCCAGGGGTTCTAAAGAACAGATTCGTCAGCTTTCAGGTATGAGAGGACTGATGGCCAAGCCTCAAAAATCAGGAGCTTCAGGATCAGAGATTATTGAAAACCCGATTCTTTCAAACTTTAAAGAAGGTCTCTCGGTTCTCGAGTACTTTATTTCTACACACGGGGCTCGAAAGGGGCTTGCCGATACTGCTCTTAAAACGGCGGATGCTGGTTACCTTACGCGTCGTTTGGTAGATGTATCCCAGGATGTAATCGTGCAGGAAGAGGATTGTGGAACCTTAAGGGGGCTGGTCGCAACAGCAATCAAGAAAAACGAAGAAGTAGTAGAATCACTATTCGAAAGAATATTAGGTAGAACCGCTGTTCATACAGTTTATCATCCCCTTACAGGAGATGTAATCGTTGAAGCAGGTGATGAAATCAACGAAGATGTTGCTAAAGAGATTGAAGACTCACCTATCGAGCAGGTTGAAATTCGTTCGGTACTGACTTGTGAAAGTACAAAAGGAGTTTGTGGAAAATGCTATGGACGAAACCTGGCAACAGGTCGTATGGTTCAGATTGGTGAATCTGTAGGTGTTATTGCTGCACAGTCAATTGGAGAGCCAGGGACCCAGCTTACCCTGCGTACATTCCACGTGGGTGGTACTGCGTCCAATATTACTTCAGAATCAAGCGTGATTGCCAAATATGATGGTATTGCCGAGATTGAGGAACTTCGTACGGTAGAAAAAACTGATGAAACCGGTAAAAAAATAGATATGGTTATTGGTCGTCTTGCTGAAATGAAAATAGTGGATAAAAAGACCAATATTGCACTCACGACGAATACGATACCTTATGGTTCGAAACTTTACATAAAGAACGGCCAGGAGATTAAAAAAGGAGACCTGGTTTGTGAATGGGATCCATACAACGCCGTGATTATTTCTGAAGTCTCGGGTAAAATTGTTTTCGAAAGCGTGATCGATGGAATTACTTATCGTGAAGAATCCGATGAACAAACCGGTTATCGTGAAAAAGTAATTATAGAGACGAGAGATAAAACCAAGAACCCTTTGATTAAAATTGTTGATGATAAGGGCGAATTACTCAAGTATTACAACCTTCCGGTAAATGCTCATATTATCATTGATGAGGGAAAGAACGTCAGAACGGGTGATATTCTCGTGAAAATCCCCAGGGCGGTAGGTAAATCCGGTGATATTACCGGTGGTTTACCTCGTGTTACAGAGCTTTTCGAGGCAAGAAACCCGTCTAACCCGGCAGTAGTTTCCGAGATTGACGGTGAAGTAACATTTGGAAAAGTAAAACGAGGAAACAGGGAAATCATCATTAAATCAAAGTCTGGCGAAGTGAAAAAATACCTGGTTCCACTTTCCAAACAAATCCTGATTCAGGAAAATGATTACGTGAAAGCTGGTACAGCCCTATCTGATGGTGCAATTACACCTTCAGATATTCTCGCGATTAAAGGACCCACGAAAGTGCAGGAATATATCGTTAACGAGGTTCAGGAAGTTTACCGGATGCAGGGTGTAAAAATCAATGATAAACATTTTGAAATAATTGTTCGTCAGATGATGCGCAAAGTTGAAATCGTTGACCCGGGTGACACCAAGTTTCTTGAAAAACAAATCGTGGATAAAATTGAGTTCATGGATGAGAATGACTGGATTTACGCTAAAAAAGTCGTTATGGACCCGGGAGATTCCGCGAACCTGAAACCAGGACAAATTATCACGGCCAGAAAATTGCGCGACGAGAATTCGTTGCTCAAGAGAAAAGACCTCAAGCAAATTGAAGCCAGAGAAGTAATCCCGGCAACTTCAAGCCAGGTTCTCCAGGGTATTACCAGGGCCGCGCTGCAAACACAAAGTTTCATCTCGGCTGCATCATTCCAGGAGACTACCAAGGTGTTGAACGAAGCAGCTATTTTTGGTAAGGTCGATTATCTTGAAGGATTGAAAGAAAACGTGATTGTTGGACATCTGATTCCTGCCGGAACCGGTTCAAGGGAATATGATAATCTCGTGGTAGGATCCATGGAGGAATATGATGCACTCGTGTCTGCCAAATCCGAAGATTTTGAAACCATTGACAGGGAAGACTAAAATCTTTATTTATTATGGAAGATAATAAAAACAAAAACCAAATACAGATTGAATTAAAAGAAGATGTCGCGCAAGGTGTGTATTCAAATCTTGCTGTAATAACGCACTCTTCATCCGAATTTGTCTTGGATTTTGTCAGGATAATGCCCGGGCTACCTAAGGCTCAGGTAAAATCAAGGGTGATTCTTACCCCTGAACATGCCAAGAGGTTGCTTACAGCGTTAAAAGATAATATCGCCAAATTCGAAAACATTCATGGCGAGATTAAGAACGTTGAAGGTAGCGGTGGGCCTGTTGTTCCCATGAGTTTTGGCGGACCTACCGCGCAGGCGTAAATTGTACACTCGAATCTATCGATAGATACTAAATAAAAAGGGTTATTCTGGTTGAATAGCCCTTTTTATTTTTATTAAATTTGTCTTCTAATTGTTTATGCCTAAAGTTGAGCGGTTGGAGAGAAACGAACAAACGTTTTCCGTCATTTGAGGAATAACCCCTGTTGAGTTTAATGAATTTAACAAACGAATTGCTTTAAAATGCTTACAATATCTTCATCGATTGAGCAAATCGCTCATTTTGGGTTATTATTCATTTTGCGTAATGGTTGAGAATCATCCATAATTCGTTAAAAAACAAAGATTTTTTACATTAAATTATTCACTGTAGTGTCATGATTGTTTTCAATTAATAAAATTCTTTTATATTTGTCCCTTCAATGAAAAAAAGATATTATTCATTGATAAAATAAAATGAAATATCCAGGAGTAAATAATCATTAACTCACAAACGAACATGATTATTCAGGAATGATTAGTTACCTGTTTGTCCACTGGCAAACATCTGACCATTAATAAATAAAATATAAACACATGAAACAGACCATGTCTGAAATAGTAATCGAGGCACGCGCTACCATGATTAACCCCGACAGTTATCGGGGAATGCAAGATTTCAGATTTGGTCACAATTTTTAAACACATGAAAATTATTGTATTGGCAAAGCAGGTGCCTGATACCCGCAATGTTGGAAAAGATGCCATGAAGGCTGATGGTACAGTTAACAGGGCTGCATTACCCGCCATTTTTAACCCTGAAGATTTAAATGCGCTCGAACAAGCTTTAAGACTGAAAGATAAATACCCGGGTTCCACGGTTACCATACTTACCATGGGTCCAGGTCGAGCGGCTGATATCATCCGGGAAGGTCTTTACAGGGGAGCTGATAATGGATACTTATTGACAGATCGCAAGTTTGCCGGATCGGACACGCTGGCAACTTCATATGCTCTTGGGTTGGCCTGTAAAAAACTCGAACCATTCGACATTGTAATTTCCGGCCGGCAGGCTATTGATGGCGATACCGCTCAAGTGGGTCCTCAGGTTGCTGAAAAACTTAATTTGCCGCAGGTAACTTACGCGGAAGATATTCTTTCAGTAGAAAAAGGAGTAGTGGTAATTAAAAGACGGTTGGAAAGAGGGGTCGAACTGGTTAGTTGCAAAACTCCTGTATTAATTACAGTGCATAGCAGCGCCCCAGCTTGTCGTGCCCGTAACGCGAAATACGTGATGAAATACAAGCATTCGAGAACTGTCACTGAATTGCAGGATATTTCTGAAGATTATCTCCAATTGTATAATGCAAGACCATACCTGAGAATTGAAGAATGGAGTGTTAACGATATTAACGCGGATGTTGAAGCACTTGGTTTATCAGGTTCTCCAACGAAAGTGAAAAAAATCGAAAACGTGGTATTTAAAGCAAAAGAAGCGAAAGTGATTCAGGGAGACGAATCCGAAATTGACGATTTAATCAAGGAACTTATTGAAAATCATACCATAGGTTAAAACAAACATAGCTAATTAAAAACAGGTTAAAAGTGAATAACATATTTGTTTATTGTGAAATTGAAGATGGCATTATTGTAGAAGTAAGTCTTGAGTTGCTAACCAAGGGTCGCTCGTTAGCAAATGAATTAGGATGTAAACTGGAAGCCATCGTTATTGGTTCTGAGCTAAAAGGGATTGAAAAGCAATTGTTTCCTTACGGCGCTGATATCGTTCATCTTGCCGATGATAAAAAGCTGTATCCCTATACCACATTACCCCATTCGGCGGTGATCAAAGCAATTTTTGAGACAGAAAAACCCCAGGTTGCTCTTTTCGGGGCTACCAGCATTGGAAGAGACCTTGCACCAAGAATAGCTTCAGCTCTTAAGTGTGGTCTTACTGCCGATTGCACGAGCCTGGTTATTGGTGATCACCACGAGAAGAAAACAGGTGCAGAATATAAAAATTTACTTTATCAAATCCGGCCGGCTTTTGGAGGTAATATTATTGCCACGATTATTAATCCCGAAACAAGACCTCAACTTGCAACAGTGAGGGAAGGTGTGATGAAAAAGGAAATTACCTCCGAGAATTACAAGGGGACTGTTAAAAAAATAGATACTTCAAAAATTTTAAGTGATACAGATTTTGCTGTTCAAATCCTTGAACGTCACATTGAAAAATCGAAGGTAAATATCAAAAACGCTGGTATTATTGTTGCCGGGGGATATGGTGTTGGTTCCAAAGAAAATTTCAAGTTACTTTTCGAACTGGCCGAGGTGCTGGGTGCTGAAGTTGGTGGAAGCCGTGCCGCGGTAGATTCAGGGTTTATTGAGCATGAGAGGCAAATCGGACAAACAGGCGTGACTGTTCGTCCTAAATTATACATCGCTTGTGGAATATCCGGCCAGATTCAGCATCGTGCCGGTATGTTGGAGTCCTCTATGGTTATTTCGATAAATACTGATGAAAATGCACCAATAAATGAAATAGCTGATTATGCCATTATAGGTGATATCACCGCTATTATTCCGAAAATGATAAAGGCATACAAGAAAAATACGAAATAAAAGTTTCTTTTTCTAATAAAATTAAAAGATAATGTCAAATTATTATTCAGATAACAAGGATCTTAAATTCCACCTCACTCATCCCCTTATGAAGAAAATTGTTTCTCTTAAGGAGAATAATTTTGAGGATAAAGATAAATATGATTACGCTCCTATTGATTTTGAAGACGCGTTGGATAATTATGATAAAGTGCTTGATATCGTGGGAGATATTTGCGCGAATATTATCGCTCCCAATGCAGAATCTGTTGATCAGGAAGGCCCCTCTTTAATAGATAATCAGGTAAAATACGCCAGGGGAACCCAGGAAAATCACGAGGCACTAACTCGCGCGGGTCTAATTGGTATGTCTTTGCCCAGGAAATACAAGGGGCTTAATTTCCCAGTGGTACCTTACGTGATGGCCGCTGAAATTGTTTCCAGGGCCGATGCGGGATTTGCTAATATATGGGGCTTGCAGGATTGCGCGGAAACCATCAATGAATTTGCATCGGAAGATATCAAGGAAGAATTTCTGCCAAGATTTAACGAGGGCGCAACCGCCGCGATGGACCTTACAGAGCCAGACGCCGGTTCCGATTTACAATCTGTTCAACTCAAAGCAACTTATGATGAAAAATCGAACACCTGGTACCTGAATGGGGTGAAACGTTTTATTACCAACGGTGATGCGGATATTTCCCTTGTTTTGGCCCGTTCAGAAGAAGGAACCAAAGACGGGAGAGGATTATCTCTTTTTGTTTATGACAGGAAAAACCAGGCGGTTAAAGTAAGACGTATAGAGAAAAAACTGGGAATTAAAGGTTCTCCCACTTGTGAACTTGTCTTCAGCAATGCCCCCGCGAAGCTTGTCGGAACAAGGAAAATGGGACTTATAAAGTACGTGATGGCCCTGATGAATTCTGCCAGGTTAGGGATCGGTGCTCAATCGGTTGGAATTGCTGAAGCAGCTTACAGGGAAGCCCTCAAGTACGCTTACGAGAGGATACAATTCGAAAAGCCTATTATTCAGTTTCCCGCGGTTTACGAGATGTTGACCAACATGAAGGTAAGAATTCAGGCCATGCGGTCTTTACTGTATGAAACTTCCAGGTATGTTGATATTTATAAGGCATATAACCATATTTCTGAATCGCGCAAGCTTGAGGCTGATGAAAGAAATGAAATGAAAAAATATCAACGCCTTGCCGATGTCTTTACTCCTGTTTTAAAAATGTACTCTTCCGAAACCTGTAACCAGATAGCATATGATGCCCTGCAAATACATGGTGGAGCAGGGTTCATGAAGGATTTTGAAATTGAACGGATTTATCGCGACGCGAGAATTACTTCTATTTACGAGGGAACAACTCAATTGCAGGTAGTAGCCGCTATTAGAGGCGTGACCTCTGGTTTATTTCTTACAAGAATTCGCGAATTTGAAAATGGTAATTATAAACCTGAATTTGATTTCCTGAAAAAAATTCTCGTGAATCTTACGGATAATTATGAGAATACTGTCAAGTCTGTTGTTGATAAAGAAGACAGTGAATTTCTGGATTTTCATGCCAGACGCCTCGTGGAAATGGCAGGAAATATCATCATGGGATACTTGCTCCTTATTGACGCGATGAGAGATAACGAGTATGATAAGTCCGCTGAAATCTTTATCAAACTGGCAATGACGGAAAATGCAAATCGCAGGGAATATATCAATAATTCTGAAATAAAAGACCTGGGAATTTACAAGATTTCCTGATCCTTTTAGAGACAATATTTGAAAGAGGTATTCTGTTTGAAGCAATTCTAACGAGTACCTCTTTTTTAATCCTTCTTTTTTCATAATTCGTCACTCAAAATAACCAGGTATAATTCATTATTATCCGGTTATCTCCCATTTCAGCCTGTTCGTCAAATATTTATATACAATTTCATAAAGGTTACGTAAATTTGGGTGTGATCATGTTTTTAAAATGAAAAAGGATGTAATGTATATAATGGAGCCGTTTGTGAAGAATATAATTCAATTTTACAAGGACAGAATCAGAAAAAACCTGCAAAATATTAAGACAAATAATCAATTAGCCTCTAATCCCGGGAAAAAATTTGAACATTCTCAACATTTATACTCAGAGAATAAATTAATGCTCCAGGAAAATCTTGAGTTAATAAATCTACAGTTAGCTATTGTTACTTATTGTGAAGAAATTAAAAAGAAAAACGGGAAAGTGAAAGAAGAGGAACTTATTTGTTTTTTACAGTCCCATTATTCATTAAATGCCTAAATGGAGAATTTCGGACCCTGCCGATCATTTTGCTTTTTTGTAGTGCATTTTGGACAAGTTCTTCTTATTTCCCCGTGTATTTTTTTCTACCAGAGATAAAAATAAGAATATTTATAATCTTTTAAAATGGATCAGTTTCCTTTTCGTAAATAAGTTAGTGGCTTGATTTACAGATCGGTAAAAATACCTATTTTATAATTTCAGTATTTATACGGTTTACTGGAGTACATTGAAGAATTATTTTTGTAACAGAATATGAAGCAGGCATGATAAAAATAACATGGCGAAGTGTTTCCACAAAACGATAGCGTGTTGTTATTAACGAGTACAACAACAGGGTTTACGGGCTCGGCGAAGCTAAAGATTATTTTTCATCATGCGATATCATCCCGATTAGTCATCGGGAAACGTGCTGACTATTGAAAATAAACAAATTGTTCATTAAAATCCGCTGGACCATGAAAAAGTTACTACAAAAAGCATTGGACGGGTTAAAAAATCATGTGCATCACAATCTGATCGAGATTAGAAAAAGTCAAATGGTTATTCGGGACATTCTTCAGGAACCTGTATCTTCTGACCGTTCTGATAAACTGGATAGGGAATACAAGTCTAATAAGGAGCTTTTAAAGGAAAATCAGGATTTTATAAATCTTCAGTTGACCATTGTTTCTTTCATTGAGAAATACAGTTCAATTATAGACGAGGGTGGTGATGAAAAGATATTCCCGGATGAAGTTTCTGAATTTATTTCTCCTGACGAAAAGGAATTGTCTCCTGAAACCGGCCCTGATTCTGACGATGTTCTTTTTGAAAAGACCATTACCGGTCAACTGGAATATAATATTTTTCATCCCCGGTACAAAAACGAAGAATTTTTTGCCCGGTTGTTGAAGTATTACCAGGAAAAAGAAGATTACGAGCAGTGCAGTATACTTGTCAATGTAAATAATAACCGAACCATTTGAGATAAGCGTAATGGCGCTTTCCGTCAGTTGACAGGTAACCCCGATATTGAGGTTGTTGAATTTCACATACGAAGTGTTGTGAAATGCTTACTATATCTTTATTGAATGAGCAAATCGCTTAATTTGGGTACTAATCAAAAGTAATATTTTTAGCAGGGTGGATTAAAATGAAGGCCTTTCATTTGAAAGGCTTTTTTATTTTTATGACCTTTTGTAAATTGCATGAATTAATCTGTATTACAAACAAACATGTTTTAAAAGAATACTGTTTAAAATAAAAAATAAAGAATGGAGTTTACCATGATAGGGGCCGGCAATGTTGCATTTCATTTATCTTGTGCCTTAAAAAATGCTGGTCATCAACCTCTTGCAGTTTATAACAGAACTTTTGAAAAAGCAGCAGAACTTGCCGGGAAATTGGGCTGCAAATCGTTAAGAAATTTAAATGATTTACAGGATAATGGGGGACTTGTTATTCTTGCTGTTAGTGATGATGCTATTGCAGGCATTGCAGGTAAAATTAACCTGCGATCTTCAATTCTGGTTCATACTTCAGGTTCTGTAGATATTAAAGTTCTTCACCAGTCAGCCAGTCACACGGGGGTAATTTATCCACTGCAAACATTTTCATTGCGGAGAAACGTGAAATTTAGTGAAATACCCTTGTTCATTGAAGCAAATACACCAGGCACTCTTCAAAAACTATTAAATATAGGCAGGAGTATTTCAGGAAGTGTTTATGAATCTTCCAGCCATCAGAGAGCTAAACTGCACTTGGCTGCAGTTTTCGCGTGTAATTTTACCAACCACATGTATAATATTGCAGCCCGGGTAATCGATGAAATTGAACTTCCTTTTGAAATTTTAAAACCCTTGATATTGGAAACTGCATCGAAAATTAATGATATTGATCCTGCTGATGCACAAACCGGTCCATCCATTAGAAATGACAAGTCTGTAATAAAAAAACATATTGATCTGCTCTCAGGTCATCCTGGCTATCAAAAAATATATACTTTTGTAAGCGAGAGTATTTATCGACAAAAATGTAAAAAGTAAAATGGACCTTGAAAAGGGGAGTTTCAAAGAAGATTTAAGGAATGTTAAAGCCTTTGTCTTTGATGTTGATGGTGTATTCACGAATTCAAATGTTTACCTGCATCCATCAGGAGAACTGATGCGATCCATGAACATTAAAGATGGTTATGCTGTACAGTACGCGATAAAGAAAAATTACCCGGTTGCTATTATCACCGGGGGAAATTCAAAATCAGTTCGTGAGCGTTTCGTGAAACTGGGGGTAACTGATATTTACCTCAGATCACAAAATAAAATTGAAGATTTTCATGACTTTCTTAATAAAAATAATCTTACTGCAGAACAGATACTATACATGGGAGATGATATTCCTGATTTTCACGTGATGAACAAGGTCGGGTTACCTACATGCCCGGCTAATGCCGTGGAAGAGATAAAAGAGATATCCCGTTATATTTCGGATAAAAACGGTGGAGAGGGGTGCGTGAGAGATGTAATCGAACAAGTACTGAAATTGCAGGGTAAATGGCTTAATGAAGATGCCTATAACTGGTAAATTTAATCTTTTTCTGGCATACATGAGACTTGTCAGAATTCAGAACCTGATTATTATTGCACTTACCCAGGTTCTTATGCGGTATGCTGTTGTTGAACCTCTATTGAATTATTACGGGTTTAAATTACAGCTTCCTCTTCATATTTTTCTGATGGTTATGATGGCAACAGTTATGTTAACAGCCGCTGGTTATGTTATTAATGATTATTTCGACACGAGAACAGATATTCTCAACCGCCCCTCCAGGGTAGTTGTTGATACACGTATCCACCGCCGGAAAGCCATGATCTTGCACGTTATTCTGAATCTTACAGGTATCGGCCTGGGGATTTATGTTTCCTTTCATGTGGGACTTCCTGCGTTGAGCTTTATTTTTTTACTGGTTACAGGAATATTATGGTTTTATTCAACAAGTTACAAACGTCAGTTTTTAATCGGTAATCTTATCGTGGCTATTCTTACAGCCCTGGTTCCGTTTATGGTTATTTTGTTTGAAATTCCTGCCCTTAATGAATATTATTCATTGGTTTTAAAAGATGATATTGTCAATTTCAAGTATATCATCATCTGGGTAGGTGGATTTTCAATATTTGCTTTTTTACTTACTCTTGCCCGTGAAATTGTAAAAGATATTGAAGATTTTGAAGGTGATAAGGCATACGGGAGAGATACGCTTCCGATTGTTTTGGGTGTTTTCACTACAAAAATTGTTCTTTTATTATTGTGTCTTGTTGTAATAACACTTATTTATTACACGGTATTTTTTTACATTAACGATATTATTACCTGGATTTATGCTTCATTGGCTATCGTGTTACCTTTAATATTCACGATGGCAATTTTAATCCGGGCACGGAAGCAAAAACATTATCACTTGATAAGTCAGATGCTGAAAATTGTTATGCTTACAGGAATATTTTATAGCTTTTTAATTGATTATTTAATTGACAAGTTCAAGGGAATATAATGCTGTTAGAGAAACTTAAAAAATACGAGATACTCCTGGCCTCGAATTCTCCGCGGAGACGAAATCTGATCCGTGAATTGGGTTTTAACGTGAGAATCCTTGATAACCCAGCTCAGGAGGAAATTTATCCCCCTGAAATGAATGCTAAAGATGTGCCTGAATACCTGGCAAAAGAAAAAGGAAAGAACATTTCTGTAAAGAACAACCAGGTACTGGTTACTGCCGATACTATTGTCATTCTGAACAATGAACCGGTTGGAAAGCCCGTTAGTAAAAAAGAGGCGGCTTTTATGCTTGAAAGATTATCCGGAAAAATGCATGAAGTAGTAACGGGAATGTATCTTCGTTCCCATACGACTGAATCTTCTTTTTCAGTCCTCACGAGGGTGTATTTTGGAAAACTCCTAAAAGAAGAAATTGAGTATTATATAAATAATTACCAACCACTTGATAAAGCAGGTGCCTATGGTATTCAGGAATGGATAGGATATATCGGTGTTGAGAGAATTGAAGGCTCCTATTATAATGTAATGGGATTGCCAGTTCAGGCATTATACCATGAACTGTGCAGGCATGTTTCATTTTGAATAATTATATATTAATATCATGAAGGAAATAAGAAAAGCGTTGTTGACAATTTTGTTGGTTTTATTAACTCTTCCTGTTCACCCGAAAGAAGGCATGTGGATGCCCATTCTCATTGAAAAACTTAATATTGGAGAAATGCAGAAAATGGGACTTAAGCTTTCAGCGGAAGATATTTATAGCGTGAATCAGGCTTGCCTGAAAGATGCTATCGTTATTTTCGGGGGAGGTTGCACGGGTGAGATTATCTCTCATGAGGGACTTTTACTTACAAATCACCACTGCGGGTTAGGTATCATTCAGCGACAGAGTACAATGGATAATAATTACGTGGATGATGGATTTTGGGCTATGTCGAGAGATGAAGAACTCCCAAATCCCGGGCTAACTGCTACATTTCTGGTGAGAATGGAGGATGTTACAAACCTTGTGCTAGAAGGATTAACAGACGATCTGAATGGGAACGAAAGGGAGGTAAAAATACAGCAAAATATTACACGTGTTGAAAGTGAGGCAGTTGAAGGAACCCATTACACGGCGAGGGTTGAGGACTTTTTTTATGGAAATGAATATTATTTGTTTGTTTATGAGGTTTTTACAGATGTCAGGCTCGTGGGTGCCCCTCCTTCAAATATAGGGAAGTTCGGGGGTGATACCGATAACTGGATGTGGCCAAGACATACTGGTGATTTTTCTCTCTTTCGGGTATATGCCAACAAGAACAATGAACCTGCAGAATACTCACCCGATAATATACCATACAAACCTAAAAAATATCTTCCTATCTCAATTAAAGGAATTAATGAAGGAGACTTTACCTTTGTGTATGGCTACCCGGGAAGTACCCAGCAGTACATTACATCTCACGAGGTACAGGAAATGCTTGAAGTTAGTTTACCCTCGAAAATAAAAATCCGTGACATAATTCTTGAAAAAATGAATGAACATATGATGATGTATGATGAGGTGAAACTAAAATATATCGGGAAATATGCCAGAACAAGCAATGCCTGGAAAAAATGGAAAGGAATTATCAGGGGGCTGGAGCGCTTGAACGCGGTAGAAAAAAAGGAAAAATTCGAGGAAGATTTTCAGACCTGGTCTGATAGTGATACATTTCTGAAACAAAAATACAGCGAACTGCTACCCGTGTTTGATAGCATTTATAATGCGAGAAGCAGGTATGCCTTTACCATTGATTACCTTAATGAAGCTATATTTGGCATTGAGTTGATCAGGTTTATTGGACGTTTTAATCAGCTCGTTTCAGATGATATTCAAAATCTTTCCAAAGCTGAATTAACTGAAAGTATAGAAGAGTTAAAGGTCTCATCCAGAAGCTTTTACAAGGATTACTATCTCCCTGTTGATCGTGATGTGTTCAGGGAAATGATGCGAATATATTATACCAACGTGGATCAGGAATTTATACCGGAAGTTTTACACGAGCAAATCAACAATAAATTCAAGGGAAGTTTTAAAGAATATGCTGATTTTATTTACAATAAATCGCTATTTCCCGATAGCGTTAAACTCTTTAAATTCCTGGATGATTTTAAACCGCGTGATGCAAAAAAAATAAAACGGGATCCTGCCTATGAGTTATATTCTGCTTTTGGACAGTTGTACTGGGGAGTTGTTTACCCTGTTTACGCTTCTGCCGGCAGCGCTCTGGATGATCTCTACAGAATATACATGCAGGGTATCATGGAAATGCAACCCGGGAAAATTTTCTACCCCGATGCCAATTTTACCATGAGAATTACGTATGGGAAAGTGGAGGATTATCAACCACGTGATGCGGTCAATTACAATTATTTTACAACATTATCCGGGGTTATGGAAAAACAGGCATTGGGCGCTTATGATCATATTGTTCCGGAAAAATTGGAGCAATTATTCGATGAAAAAGATTATGGCCGCTTCGGGGTGAATGATACCATGTATACCTGTTTTATCGCTTCTAATCATACCTCGGGAGGCAACTCCGGGAGTCCCGTGTTAGATGCCAATGGCCATCTCATCGGGATAAATTTCGATCGCAACTGGGAAGGAACCATGAGCGATATCATGTACGACCCTGACCAGTGCAGGAATATCAGTCTCGATATGCGGTATTTTCTATTTATAGTTGAAAAATATGCAGGTGCCTCGTATCTGATTGATGAAATGGAAATTATTGAATAATATCAGGATTTTGTTTTGAATCAGGTAGATTGTTCTTATATTTGTAACACGAATTAAAAAATAGGTAACACGGATGTCAATTAAACGATTCGGGGTCTCATTAGAGGCAGAAGTGCTGGAAGAGTTGGATCTCTTCGTGCATGAAAATAAATTTCCTAACAGGTCACAAGCTATTCGATTTCTTATTGAGAAAAATATTGTAGAAAAAAAATGGCGATGCAACAACACCGTGGCGGGTGCCATTGTTCTGGTATATGATCACCATAAACGTGATTTGACCAGTCGTTCTTTGGATATTCAGCACGATTACCATCACTTGATTTTATCTGTTCAACATGTACACCTCGACCATGATAATTGTCTTGAAACCATCACGGTGAAAGGTAAAGCTCATGAATTAAGCGAATTGTCTGATAGATTAATAGGTTTAAAGGGCGTGAAACACGGGAAACTCGTCATGAGCGCTGCAGGTTGACGGGTTTTACAATATTCATTCAAATGATTTTCAGAATGAAGGAGACACGAAAAATTAATAAAAAACGACCGGGGATTGTTAAATACCTGCTATTTGTCATTCTCGTAATAATTTCTATTTCAGGCCTGAGTGCCCGCGCGGGTAAAATAATCGTTGTAACAGATGGTACCGAAAGTCAACTCAGATCATTGTACCTGCTCGAAAAATCAGGATTGTATGATATTTCCCGCATTGTCGTTACTTCTAATCATCAACGCGTTGAGCATTTGGTGTATGAATTGAATATTTCAACGGAGATACTACATGGAACTGGTGATGAATCCTTGGCCAACGAGTTTGCCAGATTGATTGATAGTTATTATTTGCTAATTCTCTCGGATATCGATGAAATTGCATGGTTGAAACAAATTAACCCGGGTAATGTTGAAGGAATTTTGACGGTGCAAAACAATGAATTAACCTCACTCAAATCCTTGGACAGGAAGATTAATCTTTACGTGATAAACGATGACTTTAGAGATAAATTTCAATTTTCCCTCACCTTGCCGGACACGAGTATTTCTTCAGTTAAATCACTTTTCCCTGGAAGAGAATACAGTGATTTTGAACTTACCGAGTTGGCATTTCTTGTATTTTATTTCCCGGAGATTTTTTCTGTTAGCACGCACTCTTTTGAGAGAAGAATTCACAATGTCGGTTCACTGCAATCTGCCGCGGCAACATATATTGTCAAGGATATTTTGCAAGGTTCACTTAACACTGACGCTTGTGTTGCTTTTGCTTCTTTTCCCGTCGATAAATCATTGTACACTTATGATGTCAGGGCCCGTATGGACGAGATGATTAAAAAAAACGGGATCGACGAATTTAAAGCATGTGTTTTAACCGATGAATTTCACGGTCATTTGGGTATTTACTCCATATTGGGCGCCAAGATGGGGATCCTGGCAAGAGAGTATTTCAACGTGGGTATCGACAGGTTAACTGTCGTAACTCAAGCGGGAAATAAGCCACCGGTAAGTTGTCTTAATGATGGCTTGCAAGTGAGTACCGGGGCTACACTGGGACAGGGAACTATCTCCATTCATCCTGAAGGTCCAGTATATCCGGCCGCAACGTTTACGCTCGATGAAAAATCTATCACGATACAATTGAAGGAGGAATACGTTGAACGCGTGAAAGGTGATATTAATAAAGGACTTATTGAATTTGGAATTACTTCTGAAGGATACTGGAATCTCGTACGGCAGTTGGCTATCGAATACTGGACAAACTGGCATAGAAACGAGATATTTATAATTACCGGACAATAATTTTTTTTAGTCGTTAGGTAGCGCGAATATGATAATAGTAACACTATGAACCATGTATCGCA
>CAYRRV010000023.1:43647-52347 GCA_964426725.1 uncultured Bacteroidales bacterium
AACAGCCCGCGAGCATGAACACGCGCATGAGAATAAACACGTCCAAATTCTCGAGCAGGGTGATATAAGAACATTATGCCCTGGATTTTATTTGCCATTTTTGTACTGGGGCCTTGCGAACCATTGATTCCGGTACTAATTTTTCCCGCGGCCGAATAAAGTACCAATGGGGTTTTGCTTGTATCTGTTGTGTTTGGAGTTGTTACGATTTCTACCATGCTGGGAACGGTTATGCTTGGAACTATTTTATAACAAAATCAATCATTTTTCTTTTACCAATGTAACCTTCCAGCCTGTCACCAATTTTTATCGGACCAACTCCTTCAGGGGTTCCGGTAAAAATAAGATCACCGATTTTCAATGTAAAAAACCGGGAAATATAACTAATTAGTTCATCAAACGGGAATATCATATCGCGGGTATTTCCCTGCTGTACTTCTGTCCCGTTGATTTTCAGGCTGAAATCAATGTTGTAGATATCTTCAATTTCGCTTTTAGGAATAAACTCACCGAGAGGCGCGGAATGTTCGAAAGATTTGGCGATTTCCCAGGGTAATCCCTTTTCCTTTGCTTTTCGTTGTAAGTCCCTTGCTGTAAAATCTATTCCCATGCCTATTTCATCGTAGTAGCGGTGAGCAAATTTCTTCTCAATATTTTTTCCAAGCCTGTTAATTTTTATGACGATTTCAGCTTCATGGTGGATTTCGGTGGAAAAATCGGGGAGGTAAAATGGTTTGTTATTTAATAACAGGCTTGTATCTGGTTTCATGAAAAACACGGGTGCTTCCGGGATCTTGTTGCCTAATTCTTTTGCATGCTCCGCGTAATTTCTACCTATACAAATGATTTTCATGATTAATTTTTATTCTATTTTCCAAAATTCCGGAGTTTAATAGCAGTAATGACCTTTTTCGTGTAAAGGGGAAAATCCCCCTTCATCATCCAACTGTAGTAGGCCGGGTCTTTGCTAAAAACTTCCTCAACGGGAACACCCCGGTACTTGCCGAAATTAAAACATTCTTTTCCCTGGTCATTCATGACAATTCTACCGGCAAAATCAACGTTTACGGTGTGTGAAGAAAAGGCTGCAAGTGCTTCCATATCATTAACAACCGGAACAGATACATTTCCCTTATTATCCTTGAACTCCATATCCTTGTATCGTCCAATTTGTGCTTTCAATACCTCGTAGGTTGCCCTCACGTCTGCTTCAGCACTGTGGGCATTCTCCAGCGTTTTTTTGCAATAGAACTTGTAAGCTGCCGAGAGTGTCCTTTGTTCCATTTTGTGAAAAATAACTTGAACATCAATAAATTTTCTTTTCCGGGGATCAAAATCTATTTCTGCTCTTAAGAATTCTTCAACAAGCAAGGGAACATCAAATTTATTGGAATTAAAACCTGCTAAATCGCATCCCTCGATATCATGGAGGATACTTTTTGCAATTTCTGCAAAGGTGGGACAATCTTTTACATCTTCATTCGATATGCCATGGATGCTGGTGGATTCAGGGGAGATTGGAATTCCTGGATTTACCCGGTACGTTTTCATCTCCTCTTGTCCATTCACATCTATTTTGAGAAATGAGATTTCAACAATCCGGTCATGAACAATATTCATACCAGTGGTCTCCAGGTCAAAAAAAACAATAGGGTTTTTAAGATTTAGCGGAATGGATTGAAAAGGTTCCGTCATTTTGTTTTGTTTTGTTACTAACTGTTATTTCTTTAAAACAATAAACCTAACGGCTTATCAGAAAACCGTTAGGTTAAATTAATCTTAGTTAATAATTGGTCTGTACAAATATAAAAAAAATATATAAAAAAATATAAAAATCAGGCATTTACCATCATAGGCATTAAAAGCATGAGCACATCCTCGTTTTCGTCTTCCTGTTCGGAAGGGATAAACAAACCTGCTCTTGAGGAATCAGAAAGTCTCACGATAACATTCTCTGAGGTCAGATTAGACAATATCTCGAGCAGGAATACTGATTTGAAACCAATATCCATATCTTCTCCCTCGAAGTTACATGGAAGTTTTTCATAGGCTGATATCGAAAAGTCAATATCCTGAGCTGAAATTGTTAGCTGGCTGCCATTTACCTCGAGCTTTACAAGGTTACTGGCCTGGTTCGAGAAAACAGAAACACGTTTAATTGTATTATGCAAATCGATCCTGTCGACTGTAAGTATACTCTCGTTATCATTCGGAATAACAGTATTATAACTAGGGTAATTTCCTTCAACTAATCGACAAACCATCTTGTAATTTGATAAACTGAAAAACGCGTTTTTATCATCAAATTCTATTGATACAAGATTTTCTTCACGGGGAAGAATATTCTTAAGCAATGATGCTGGTTTCTTGGGTAAAATGAAAGAAGCAGACACGTCTGAGTTGATGCCTTTACGGTTGCATCTTACCAGTTTGTGTGAATCAGAGGCAACAAATGTCACTTCATTTTCAGCGAGTTCAATGAAGATTCCATTCATTACAGGCCTTAACTCGTCTTCTGCAGTCGCGAAAATAGTTTTGGTTATTCCCGATAACAGAGCATTCGGAGCAATACTTACTTCAGAAGTTTTTTCTTCTTTTATGGCAGGAAGTTGAGGGAAATCATCACCATTCTGCCCCACGATAGTGAATTTCCCGTTTTCTGAATTGATAACAACTGAAAGATTTTCATCATTGATATCAAAATTCAGGGGTTGTTCCGGAAATTCTTTCAGGATGTCCATTAAAATTCTTGCAGGTATTGCGATTTTTCCACTATCAGTTGCATTCTCGAGGGGCATCCTGGTAATGAGCGTTGTTTCAAGATCCGAGGCTGTTATCTCAAGTATACCATCATCAAGATTAAACAAGAAATTGTCGAGAATTGGAAGGGTATTTTTTGAACTGATTACCCTGTTTACTGCCTGGAGATGATTCAATAAACCAGTACTGGAAACTACAAATTTCATTTATTTAATTTTTATTGTTATTTGATTATTAGTATTTTACAATATTTAACATGTTGTCCAATTGGAATTCAATAATACCAAAAAGGTTTAACAAAGATAATATTTAAATAGAATTATCATTAGTAAATATTATTTATTAATTGCTTTCATCGAGATCACGGGATCGGTTGTCATGTGTGTGTTAATGATTATTTGCTCGTGGGCGTTTCATAAAAAAATGATGGTTTTACAAGTAATGGATCAAATTCCAGGTACTTTGCAATAAATAAACGGTCACTACCTTGTATTAAGCCAGTAAATCTATCGGGGTCAACCTCTTCCCTGTTAATTATCCTGTAAATTTCAAGGGTAATTTCTAATTCATTCTGTGTTATTACTTGAATTTTGTACAAGGGCGTATCTTCTTTTTGTTTTTTCACGGAAGAATTCCATTTCTCGAACGAGACATCGCTGAATTCGGCTAAATAAGACATAATTAATCCCTGCCCTGGAGCTTTTGCCGGTTCGTTTTCTTTTCCCGTGTAAAGTTCGTATCTATCATTGACCTTCTTTATTTTAAAAGATTCAGAAGGATTCTTGTAATTTCTAACGTGAACAAGACTGATTTCGGCCGGGCTGAAATTAAAAACAGTATTTCCCTGCCAGTATTTTTCATCCATATCAAATAAGGTAGCCGGCCCACGGTTTAAACCCGGTATTTCAGTAATAAAAGGAAAATTTTTACCCTTGATGAGCATGTAGCTGGTCGCGGGAGAGGGCCCATCAGTGGTATAAAATTCTCTTACTTTTTTATTACCCGAGTAAAAGACAACCAGTTTACCCTGTTCATTTAAAACTCCTGTAATGCTATCGCGTTTGGACTTTGGTACCGGTGATTTAATTTGGATAACCGACAATGCCCGTATGGTTGTCAACACGAGTTCTTTTCTCGTGAAAATGTTATCTTCCAGTTTCCATCCTTCTTCAGTTTTTATTATTTTTAATGATGAATCACCACGGGTGATGGAAAAAGAATTAACACGGGTTCCCGGGTCAATAGCAAAATCCCTGACAGAGCGGGGTAGGGTTGAGGCCCTGTCCTTAAAAATCAGATAACCAGCTACCATCAGTAATAAAAAAAGTAACACGTGTACAAGATGCTTTTTTTTCATAGCTAACATCTTTTTTAGAATTTTATCGTGTATTGTCTTTTCCTGTAGTACGTGAGCAGAAGTCCTATAAAAATAATAATCAATACTGGTAGTAATGCGTTAACCAGTTGCCATTCTAATTTGTTATTTTTTATCTTGCTTTCATCCAGCAATCTTAATTTAAAGTCGCGATTTCGAAGTTGAATCAATCCCTTGTTCCCGGTAATAAAATTCATGACATTCACGATAAATTCTTTATTGCCAAATGTTTGTCTTGAGTACTTGTCATATCCTAACGGGGTTATCTGTGGACCACCCGGGGTATAACGCACATCATTCCCGATAATATTCCCGTCTGCCACTACCAGCATGGACGTGGGTTTGCTTTCTTCCTTAAACCGGTACTCCCCTTTAATATCAAGGGCAGATAACATTCTGTTCCGGAAAACAGATTCGAAAGTACCTTCAATCAGAACCGCAACAGGAAGATTGGACTGATTGAATTCTTTTCTCGTTGGGGTATTTCTTATTTCTTCGAGACTTACAACGGCAGGTACATCAATTGTTTTTGACATTTCGCTGGTGTGCAGCAATACTGTCTTTTCAAGTGATGGTCTGGTTCCCACCGAATCAATTGTGCTTGCAAACCTGGAATAGACAAGGTTCAGGCCTCTTGTTGCCGGATGATCCGGGTTATTTGAAAGAAGGGGGAAATAGTACCAGGGGGCAGGAGTAAACCTCGGGGCATTTCCTTCTAGCTCTGTATTAACAGGTATTATCGCACTTTGTATATCTTTTGCAAGATCGTGGTTAATTCTGAATCCGTAACGGAAAAACATGTCGTCAAGGTTCAGGTTATAAGGCAAGGCTACTGTATTTCCATCAACAAGACTGTCAAGGCTCGCCCTCACGGCATCAATGAACCATAAAACCTTACCCCCGTTCATGACGTACTGATCGATAGCAAACTTATCTTCTTCCGGGAAGGCCTCGGTTGGTTTGGCGATTATGATAGCGGTGTAAGGTTTTAACCTTTCAATATTTCCATTAATCACACCGCGGTCGACCTGGAAATAATTGGCTATTTCGGCTGTAATATCTCCTGTTTCAAGTTCATTCAACTCACCATGCCCCTCTATAAAGGCAACTTTTTCAACGGTATCTGCTGTTAGATTCTTTATCGTGCCTGTAAATTCGTACTCGAGCATCTGGATCGAATTGTTGATATTTTCTTCCGCGCTCAACCCGGGATTATTGCGGAGGAACTGAACGGGAATTTCAATCGTGTTGTATGAAACAAGTGCACCTGGAAAAATAAGCTTCTGCGAGAGGTTTCCTTCTTTATCTCTTGCCTGGATATTGGTTGGTTTCAAACCCTTTTCGCTCAATTCCTCGTATAACCTGTTCCTGGCCTCGACATCTTCAATTTCAGAAAGATTGATAAACTCGTATTGTATTAAATCTTTAGCAATTACCCGGTATTCATCCAACAATTCTCTCACGGAGTTTCTTAGACGATTAAATGCCGGGGGCAGGTTACCGGAAAGATAAATTTTTATGTACACGATATCTTCAAGGTTCCCGAGGATATTCTTGGTCGTTTCCGAGAGAGTATATCGCTTATCTTCCGTGAGATCAAGACGCGCGTAAAAAGAATTCGAGACAAAAACCACCAGGACCGTAATGGCCAGGGCAGTGAAATACCCTGTAATATCTTTTCTTTTTAGATTTTTCTTTTCCATTTTTTTTACCATTTTCTGCTTTGCAGGTACAATTGGGTTGAAAATAAAAATAAGGCTGCCAAACCCGAGAAGTAGAAAATATCTCTTGTATCAATAACTCCCCTGCTAATTGATTGATAATGTTCGTTGATACCCAGGTATATGATAAAGTTCTCAACATTACTTAAAAAGGGTAGGGAAGCAATTGATTCAAAGCCCGTGTATAAAAAGAAGGAAATAATCAATCCCAAGAGGAAAGCAATAATTTGATTTTCTGTAATCGCCGAAGCAAACAACCCTGCCGCAGCGTAAATACATGCCAGAAAAAACAGCCCGATAAAGGAACCCCAGGTTGCCCCAGTATCCATGTTTCCAACAGGGCTGGCAAGGTAATACACGGATAAATACCAAATTAAAGAAGGGATCAACGCGAAAAGTACAAGTAAAACCGACGCGAAAAACTTGGACAATACAATTTCCATTTCCGTGAGCGGACGAGTTAGCAGTAATTCTATTGTACCTGTTTTCTTCTCTTCAGAGAACATTCGCATGGTCAATGCCGGCACCAGAAAAAGAAATACCCATGGAGCAATTGTAAAGAGACTGTCTAATGAGGCATAACCGGCTTCCATGATATTAAGATTACCCGGGAATACCCAAAGGAAAAGACTGTTGGCCAGTAAAAATACACTGATCACGACATATCCCGTGATAGAACTAAAAAAAGACCAGAATTCTTTCTTCAGTAATGTTAACATAAACCCATAATTTTTATTTAATACTCGCGAAATTACATTATTTTTCCGAGGGATGAAAGTTTGGAAATGGCGGATGTAATTAAAACAATTTTAATTAAATTCGTGATGTTGAACAATCATATAATTTATCTAATGAGCAGGAAAAGAATGTTCCGTTTGGGCTTTGTTTTAGCAAGCCTGATGCTTTTTGCATCCGCCCAGGATGTAAACAAGAAAGAATCTACCTCTAAAACACTTGTATATGTATTTGATATAAAAGAACAGATAGCCCCCCCGGTTTGGAGAACAACACAAAAGAGTTTTGAAGAAGCAACACGTTTAGGAGCTGATCTTATTATCATTCACCTGAATACCTACGGGGGAATGGTGAACACGGCTGATTCTATCCGGACAAAAATTTTGAACAGCAAGATACCGGTTTGGGTATTTATTGATAATCAAGCCATTTCGGCCGGCGCCCTGGTTTGCATCGCGTGTGATCGCATCTACATGAGGCAGGGAGCGAATATTGGAGCGGCCACGGTGGTAGATCAGTCGGGGCAGCAAGTTCCCGATAAGTACCAGTCGTTCATGCGTAGTACCATGCGTTCAACTGCCGAGTCGCACGGGAAAGACACAATTATTGTCGGAAATGACACTACCTTCGTCTGGCATCGGGATCCGCGGATTGCCGAGGCTATGGTAGATCCCCGTGTTCATGTGCCAGGGATATCCGATTCGGGCCAGGTGTTAACCATGACCGCGGAAGAGGCCATCAGGTTTGATTATTGTGAAGGTATTGTTGCCAGCATCCCCGAGGTGCTTGAACAAGCCGGAATTGAAGAATACGAGATAAAAAAATACGAACCCAGCGGTTTGGATAAGGTGATCAATTTCCTTTTAAATCCCATGGTGCATGGGTTGCTGATAATGGTGGTGATTGGAGGAATTTATTTTGAATTACAAACACCAGGCATCGGATTCCCTCTTATCGCGGCTGTTATTGCAGCGATGTTATATTTCGCTCCTTTATATCTTGAGGGGCTCGCTGAGAATTGGGAAATACTTCTTTTTATAGCGGGCCTGGTGCTTGTCGGGCTTGAATTATTCGTGATTCCTGGTTTCGGTATTGCCGGAATAGCAGGTATCGTTTTAGTTGTCGCGGGTCTTACGCTAAGTATGATCGATAACGTGGTTTTTGAATCTCCCAATACCAGTGGTGTTAATGTATTATTGAGAGCCCTGTTCATCGTGATCGGGTCTGGTTTTCTTTCCTTTATACTTTCTATATATATCAGTCAGAAGTTATTTACTTCTCATGTTTTCGGGGATCTGGCCTTATTCACTACCCAGGAAAAAGAAAAAGGTTACGAGAGCGTGGATGTTACTTATAAGACCCTGGTAGGTAAAGAAGGAATCGCCCAAACCCGGCTTATGCCTTCCGGGAAAATTCTGGTAGATGATGAAATATACGAGGGACAGAGTCTGATGGGGTATATCGATAAAGGTGAGAAAATAAAAATAGTAAAATTAGAAACCGGTACTTTTCACGTGATAAAAGTTTGATGGATTTACTCGTAGAAATGCATATCTCTCATGTAACGATAAGCTTTTGATGGCATAAAATACCGTATGTCTTTTTTCTTTTTGATGGCTTCCCTTATAAAGGTAGAAGAAATTTCCATTAGCGGTGCATCAACAATCACGCAATTCTCAGGAGATTCAATCTCTTCCAGGTCCACGCCAGGCCTGGGATACACGTAACGGGTGTGGTTTTCAATTATTTGCTCGTAATTTTTCCACTTGTGGAAGGTAGGAAGACTATCGGAACCCATGATAAGTGAAAACCGGTAACGGGGATGTCGTTCAGTTAGCCTGGCGAGTGTATCGATAGTGTAGGAGGGGCGGGGCATGTTGAATTCTATATCGGAGGCCATAAAGTCGGGATCGTTGTTAATGGCGAGATTTGCCAGGTCCAGGCGGTGATGATCTTCCAGTAAACTTTTTTTCTCCTTGAATGGATTTTGAGGACTTATAATGAACCAAATTTCCTTCATATCAGTAAATTCAACCATGTAATTGGCGATAGCCATGTGCCCGATATGGATAGGATTGAATGAACCAAAGAAAAGTCCTACATTTTTCA
>CAYRRV010000024.1:0-31648 GCA_964426725.1 uncultured Bacteroidales bacterium
GTGTTAGGCCTGCCGCTAGCGTTCATCCTGAGCCAGGATCAAACTCTTCGTTGTATTAAAAAGTTTAATGTCTGTGCTCAAGTTCAATTCTTCTGGAATTTCCAGAGTATCTTTCTTACCTCTTAAGTCTTCTTCAATCTTTTCAAAGAACATTAATATTCTGAACAAACTCTTGTGTTTGTTATCAATTTTGTCTTAAAGAACTCAGGTTTGATTTTTTTTATTTTCCCTGTCACAAATGGGAGTGCAAATTTAAACCTTTTTTTTTAATCTGCAAAACTATTTTTCGTTTTCTCCCACTTTTTTTTCTCTCCTAATTCTATCGTCTCTCGTTTTTAAAGCGGGTGCAAATATACAAACTTAATTTTAATATCTGCAAACTTTTTCTTCGTTTTTTCAAAATTTTTTCAGCCTGTAAAGAACGTCTATTTTTTGTCTTGCGGGCTGCAAATATAAGTGACATTTTTTATTCTGCAATAGTTTTTTCATTAATTTTAAAAAGAAATTTTCATGTGCTTATGAATCAATAATATATTGGTATTATTCTTTGATACTTCTATGATTCTGCCCGCTATTTAAGAATTATATTATATCTTAGCAAAGCGGCAATAGAATTTAAAAATGAAGAAAGTGTCAGATAACCTGGTAATTATACCTACATATAATGAAAAGGAAAACATATCGGCAATGATCGATAAGGTGTTTTCTCTTGATATCCCTTTTGATATACTAATTATAGATGATAATTCACCAGACGGAACAGGAAGTATTGTTGAGCAAAAGAAATTCCAATACCCCGGCAGGTTACACCTTATAAATCGTGAAGAAAAAATGGGATTGGGAACTGCCTACATTACCGGTTTTAAATGGGCACTCCAAAATGATTACCTGTATATATTTGAAATGGACGCTGATTTTTCCCATAATCCTGAAGATTTAACCCGGCTTTTTGCCGCCTGCGCGTACGATGGTGCCGAAGTGGCCATTGGCTCCCGTTATGTCTCGGGTGTTAACGTGGTGAACTGGCCTATAGGAAGGGTGCTCATGTCATATTTTGCCTCAAAATATGTCAAAATCATTACCGGGATGAAAATCCATGATACCACCGCGGGTTTTAAGTGCTACAAAAAGGAAGTTCTGGAAGCAATACAACTGGACCGAATTAAATTCAAGGGATACGCGTTCCAGATTGAAATGAAATTTACAGCATGGAAGCTGGGATTTCAACTGGTGGAAATTCCTATTATTTTTACTGATCGCAAGGCAGGGTATTCAAAAATGTCGGGAGGTATATTCAGTGAGGCTGCCTTCGGGGTGATACGCATGAAACTGCGCAGCTTATTCAGAAACTATAACCGGGCAAAAAAGTAATCCATGAGACCACGGCTTATAAAAAACGCGAAAATTATAAACGAGAGTAAATCTTTTGATGGATCTCTTCTCATTACAGATGGGAAAATTGCAGACATTTATAATGGTGTACTTCCCGATTCACTCCCGGTAAATTGTGAGGTAATTGACGCGACAGGAAAGCTTCTTATCCCTGGTATAATTGACGATCAGGTTCATTTCAGGGAACCGGGACTTACTCACAAGGGAGACATATACACGGAAGCCAGGGCCGGCATCGCGGGAGGTGTAACATCATTCATGGAGATGCCCAACACGTGGCCTCAAACCGTAACCCAGGAATTACTTGAGCAAAAATACCTGCTGGCATCCGGTAAGTCCCTGGCAAATTATTCTTTTTACATGGGAGCTACCAATGACAACCTGCATCAGCTACAAAAGACAAATGCCAACACTGTTTGTGGTATCAAGGTTTTCATGGGTTCTTCTACCGGGAACATGCTGGTAAACGAGACAGACGCATTAAAGAAGATATTTTCATTAGAAGGACATATCATTGCCGTCCACGCGGAAGATGAAGACACTATACAAAATAATACCCGCTTATACAGGGATAAATACGGGGAGAACCTCCCGGTTTCACTCCACCCGGTTATCAGGAGCGCCGAAGCATGCTTCATTTGTTCTTCAAGGGCAATAGAACTGGCTAAAAAGTATGGTACCCGGCTTCATGTTCTGCATTTATCCACCGAAAAAGAAATGGAACTTTTCACGAATACAGTTCCTCTTGAAGAAAAAAAGATAACCGCTGAAGTTTGCGTGCATCACTTGTGGTTCAATGAAAGCGATTACAAGGAAAAGGGGGCGTTTATAAAATGGAATCCTGCCGTGAAAAAAGACTCGGATAAAGACGCGCTTTTCAATGCTTTGTTGAATGATACAATTGATGTAATTGCTACTGATCACGCCCCTCACACCCGCGAAGAAAAAGAAAATTCATATTTCAGGTCACCCTCAGGCGGACCCATGGTACAGCACTCACTCGTGTGCATGCTCGAATTCCATCACCAGGGTAAAATCAAGCTTGAAAAGATTGTTGAAAAAATGTGCCACTCTCCTGCCCGTTTATTCCAGGTAGAAAAAAGAGGATTCATCAGGAAAGGGTACTGGGCCGATCTCGTACTGCTCGATTTAAACAACACATGGACGGTTAATAAAGACAATATTCTATATAAATGTGGCTGGTCTCCGATGGAAGGTACTACTTTTCATTCATCAGTGACACACACCTTCGTCAACGGGCACCTGGTTTATAAAAACGGTGAATTTGATGAATCAGTGAAAGGAAAGAGGCTGTATTTTAACAGGTAGAGAATCAAAAAGCGGAAACAAAACCCATACTCGCCACTCCAAAAACATTGTCCGTATCAGAGAAATTGAGCATGTATTCACCTACAAGTCGCACATTTCTACGTAACAGGTAACCACAATGCAATGTTCCCGAGGTATAATCGAGAGAATTGATATCAGAATCAATCCAGTTAAACAGCCCTGCCGCGTACCAATCGCTTTGATCCCCGTTTGGCGCGAAAATGATTTCACCCAAACCTCCAAGCGTGTTAATATCGGTTGTTGAAACAATATCCGCAGGTGCCAGGAATACTTCATCATCATTTCTTACTACCAACTGCCCATTCAACTCGAACTTACCCAATGATATTGTTAAATCAGGTCCATAGATAAGTGCTGTATTTGTAACCATGGTACCCAACCGGTTCGTGATCTCTTCTTTCCCGTAATACCCGAACATACCTATCCTGAAGTTTTCCCCAATGTCCTGGGAAACACGGCCAAGCACGTTTTTATACTTGTCTTTATCAAAAATATGGAATGATCCTGCATCGGCAAGCCCGTTGCCATTTACCAGCTCGAAAATAACATCAGTCCCGGTTTCAAAACCATAGGTAAGCATAATTCCCCTGTCATATTTCAGGGTAATATCTGACATCCCGGGAGCGGTTGTATAGGTATAGTAGTCCTCGAGAGTGAGGCGTAATTCTCTTTTGAAAAGGGGATCAGACACCTGAAACTGGCCCAGGTAGATATCCAGTTCTGTTCCGGCCAGATTGTTGTACATCAGGTAAGCATCTTCAACTCCTGCAACTTTTCCTCTTTCATCAAAATAGAAATAAAAGTAATAGGAAAGATTATCTGAAATAGCGCCTCCAGATAAGAACTTCATGAGATAGGGAACTCCCAGGTCGGATTTTTCCTGATCGGCTAAATTGTAGGTTAAATGTCCATCAAGACGCACAGATACCGGAAAATCACGAACAAGCGAAAGTTTGGTGTCACCAGTTTCAACATAATAGCGGGGAGCATCATAATCTTCAAGTCTGAAACCATTACCGGCAAAATCATCACCATAAGGCTTGAGTTTAGGAATAGCGGGGGTATGACAGGTTTGACAACTGATCCTGTATTTCCTGGCAAATGCCGGAATTGCAGTTGATTGTTTGTAAAAGAATGATACAATTCCAATTATCACGAACACGGAAGTGATCCAAATAAATCTTTTCATCATCTTGGTTTTTTAGGTTTTAAGGTAATATCTCTATTTCATATTCTGCTTCGTTAACAAGGTGAGGGGTGTATTCCTCCTCCGGCACTTTTAGCAGTTTAGCCACCGGGGTAACCAAAAGCTGGTAGTACATTTTTGCCTTAATTTTTAATTTCCCGGGCTCGATATCAAATGGTACATTAAAGGTATAGGTTTCCATGATTGTTTCCCGTGGACCAATCCGGTAATCGACCCCCAATGACTTGGTGTTCCACTGCATCATGGTCATTCTCCCTTCCGGGTCAAAAAAAGGCATCCTGAAAATTCTATCTCCAACCGGAATTCCGTCTCTTTCAACACCCTCGAAATTCTCAATTCCCAATGGAACTCCAATATCCTGGTAAGCAAGTTCCTTACTTCCAATAGTGTATTTCTCACCTTCAAATCCTTTTTTATCCACCGGGAGATGATATTTTTTACCTCCCGCGTCAACGGCCTCAACGTGTAGCCATACTATACGGTCCTCAACAGAACCCGTGGGGAATTTATGTCCTGTTTTCTGATTATATAATGAAAGTGTAATAATGACCGGCTCACCGGGAACTACTTCGCTGATATCGGGAATGATCCTGATTTCAATAACTCCTCTCAATTTACCCGGGTCATGAGCGCCATTGAAAAGATGCAGGCGGGCATCATCATACATGGCCCCCATTTTTGCGGTTTTTGCTTTTGCCCTTGGCATATGACAATCCTGGCACTGCACGCCCTGCTCATAATATGGACCCTCTTTCCATTCGAAAACAGTGGATTTTACCCATACCCCGAAAGGACTTTTCTCGTTATGACATGTGCCACAGAATTCTCCTTTTTTAAAGCGTTCGTTAACTTTTATTTCATGGTTGGGTGATGTCCTCTTTCCTTGTCTTGAATTATATTTTGTATTCCCAGGCAGCAGGGTATAATCATAATTAAAAGATGTATCATCTATTTCCCGGCCCGGGTTTCTCAGGTGACAAACCTCGCACGATACCGACTCGTTGGCACGGGAATTTTTTTCCGGTCTTGGCGGTGGAATATCTCCTACGACCCATGCCATGGGCGTGTGACATCCGTTACAACCCTCCGTGGCTTCCTTCAACTCCGGTACTTTTTCACCATGAGGAACTGCCAACTCGAAATATTCGATTTCATCCCAATGGTGATCGTAAGCATGCGCCATCATGGATTGATCCCATTGCTGGAAAAAACTCTCGTGGCATGATTTACAGTACTTTGTCGACTGAAAATCATCGTAGGCATACTCTTTCCTTGAATCATCCCATCGCAGGGTAAATGCTCCAATGATTAAGCTGATAAGAAAAACCGAGACAAAAATGGCCGACCTTTTCATAGCTTCGTTTTTTATTTAGCTTAAAAATAACAAAAATTAAGGAGTCCATAAATAATACCAGTTTTCAATTGAAAATTTAATTATTGTATAAATAGTATAACAATAGTGTAACAATAGTATCCATAAGAAAACTTGATTTCCTGAAACAAAATATGTAGAATAATTTGCCCGTTTTCTAATGAGTAACAGGAAAGGAAATATTTAAGAGTAGGGTTTTTTCTTGCAAAAGAATATAGCTATTTTTAAATTGTAAGCAATTTTGTAAATTTGACGCCCGTTCCAATTTGGTATAGCAAACTTTAAAACAATCGAATATGTCAGGTCATAGCAAATGGTCAACCATTAAAAGGAAAAAAGGAGCTCAGGATGCCAAGCGATCCAAGATTTTTTCCAGGATAGTGAAAGAAATCCAAGTAGCTGTTAAAGAAGGTGGTCCGGAAGAAGATGCCAACCCCCGTTTAAGGTTGGCCATTCAGAATGCAAAGGGCGTGAACATGCCCAAGGATAATATAACAAGAGCCATCAATAAAGCCAGCGACGAGGGGGGCAACCTGCAGGAAGTAACCTTCGAGGGATACGGGCCCGGCGGGGTAGCCATTTTCGTGGAATGTTTAACCGATAATAATAACCGAACCGTGGGCAATATCCGTTCTGTTTTTAATAGACGGGGTGGGAACCTGGGAACGAATGGTTCCCTGAGTTTCATATTTGATAGAAAAGGAATTATTACCGTGCCCAAAGGAGATCTTGATCCCGACGAATTCGAACTCGAGATAATTGATGCCGGCGTGGAAGAAATCGAAGATGATGACGGAAGATTTATTCTCACGACTTCATTTGAAGACTTTGCCAACGTGAGAGACAAGCTGGATGAAATGGGCGTGAGCGCCGAGAATGCTGAACTGCAACGTATTCCTAATGATTACAAGAAACTGGATAAAGAAGAAGGCATGAAAGTGCTGAAAATGATTGATGATTTCGAGGATGATGATGACGTGCAGGCGGTTTATCATAACCTTGAAATGACAGACGAACTGGCTGAAGCACTTGAATAATCAAAATAATTTATACTCCTGAAGATGATGAAATCCAAAAGAATATTCATGGCGTTCCTGGTCATCCTGTTTCTCTTGCAGGGTTTTTCGTGGTATTCGGGAAGGGTGAGCCTCCACGTTGAAAGTAAAAAGATATTTAAAGGTAAAGTAGTGACGGTTGAATCCGATATATATTACTCTTATGAAACAGGAAATAAGGTAACACATTATACTTCCCCCGAAGAGTTTTTTTTTATCTCTAATAATCTTGGTGAAGTTAAGATATACTACCCGGGTAAAAATCAGGTAGTTATTAATCAGGGCGCCGTTTTTAGCAACAAGTATGATGATTTACACTTCTTCCTGAACAACCGGGCTGATGACATGGGGCTCCGGGAGATGGGATTTAAACTCGAAAAGACGGAATTCGACAACTCCCTGATGATATCGAGCTGGTACCCGCCTGTATCATTGGTTGAGCAAATCTCAAAGATCGAACTGGTTCACGAGGAATATATTCCGATTTACATGGCTCATCACGGGCCGCGGTCAGATATTATTCGGAAAGTTTATTACTCGGATTATCATCATGAAAACGGGATAAACCTGCCAACCCGAATCACGGAAATCGAGTACGTTGCTGACGGGGATTCCATCGTGACCCGTAAACAATTAATGAATTTGAGATTTGGCGGGGCCGCGATAAGCCCCTATTTCAACTTTAGAATTCCAGATAATGCCGAATTAATTGAAAAACCGAAGTAATTGAATACCATGAGATATCATCTTAAATGGATTTTACCGCTATTTTTCATTTTCCTGCTTTCCTGCCCAACACGTGGTCAGGCTGCAAACAACTACCAATTAATTAGCACGCGGGATTTCAGTAATACATCATACAATGAAAGGGTAGTAAAATTCGGGATTTCACAGGAAAAAAACCTCTTTATAAAATACAACCCGGTAAATCTTGCATTCGGTGGATTGATGTTTGTTTATCAAAAATTCATTTCTCCTCAAATACAGGCGCAGTGCCTGTTTGTTCCCTCCTGCTCTGAATACAGCCGTCAATTATACAACGAGTATGGATTTTTGAAGGGTACTTTTACAACGGCTGACCGGCTGACCCGTTGTCACAGGATATCGGCCACGACCATAAACCCGGTAAGCGTGAACAAGCACGATCATAAAGTTCATGAATCGGCTGATTATTACAGGCTGGATAATCACGAAAGCAAGAAATAACAATGAAGTATTTTCCCGGGCTTTTTCTCATCTTCCATTTTTTTATTATACAAGGTCAAACCCGAATGCACAATGATCTTGAGTTTGCCAACTACCTGATTCGCACCGAACAATATGACGACGCGATATTCCTTCTTGACTATATCAATACTGATGAAAGTAATATTACAGATGACGATCATGCTTACCTCAAGGGATGGGCTTATTACAATAAAGGTGTACTCGACAGCTCTGCCAGTTACCTGGCCAGCGTGAAACCGGAGCATGTTCATTTTACCAAATCAAGATTTTTCTACGCTTATAATATGATATACCTGGGAAACACGACAATTGGCAAACAGGTATTGCTTGATTTAGAACCCAAAAATACTGTAGAGGCCGGGTTAGTCAAACTTGAACTATCCGGCATCTCATTGCTGGAAAGAGATTTCAACGCCTTTGATAAACATTCCGCCCGTTTCTCGGGAAACCATTACATTTATGCCAAAGAGGAACAATTAATGAAAGAATACGCTTTAGATTTAAAGCAATTCAACCCGAAAAAAATGTGGATAGCCGGGGTCATGTCGGCCATAATACCGGGTAGCGGGAAATTTTACACGGGCAAACACGGGGAAGGTTTATCTGCTTTTCTCGCCGTTGTCTTGCTGAGCGGCATTACTTATGAAAACTACAAAAAAGCCGGGGCAACAAACTGGAAAACACTCACTTTTGGCAGCCTAACGACCATTTTTTACGTGGGTAACATTTATGGCAGTGTTTTTTCCGTTAAATTGTACAGGGATGAATTTTATAAAACCTATGACAACAAGATTCTTTTTCATTTGCAAATTCCTTTGCGTACCGCTTTTCATTAGCGCACAGGCAATTTTTGATATTCCTGACAGCTTATACGAAGCCGGCAATTTTCGACAGGCATCTATCGAGTACGAGCGTTCAGTGTTCATGGCTGATAATTATCAAAATAAAGGAATAGCCCGGTACAGGAAGGCATTATGCGAGAAGCAGATGCATGAATTCAGGAAGGCTTTTGATATACTAACATCAATCAGTTTTATTTCTATGCCCGATACTTTAAAAGAAAATATTATTCACGAGAGGGTGCTCTGTGGGTATCTCGCTGGATATTTCAAGGAAGCGGAATCCGATTTAATTCTTTATGAAAACAAAATTAAGGATAAAAAAATCAGGAAAGAAATATCCTTGCTGGCAGTTCTCATCGCGAATGAATTGAACGATTACCAAGGGGCCGACAGCCTGGGCGAGATTTACGTGAACCAATATGCCCCCGTTGAAAAAAAAGACAGCCTGCTGCAGGTAATGGAAGGTATTTACAACAATAAAAACCTGCCAAAATTAAAAAATACCCGGACCGCGTGGTGGTTATCTTTTGTTCCTGGCCTTGGGCACGCGTACGCCGGCAAAATTGGTGAAGGCATGTTAAGCTTTCTCGTTAACGCAAGTTTTCTTGCTTTTGGAGCTTACGAGGTTTACACCGGCTATTATTTAACGGGATACCTGGTAGGAGCAGGTGGTTTAAGCAAGTTTTATTTTGGTAACCGGGAACGGGTTAATTACCTGATTAACAAAAGAAATTACATGGAAACCAGAAGTTTTAACAATAAGGCAAAAAAATTTTTCTTGCAGACGGCTGAAGAATTCGATTAGTGACGTGTCATACTTGATATTGTAAAAGGGATGTTTTTTTTCAGGGCATACGGCTCAGATCAACTGTCAATTTTTCATTGACATGAGATTAGGTAGATATAGAAAATACAATGAAAATTGATCAACTATTTTTCTTGAATTTGATTATGAAAATAAAGATCAACAATAAGAAATATCTTAAGCAATTTCCAAGGAAAATTTCATGTTGAAAAACTAAATCATATAGATAAAAAGTTATTCCTAAAAAATTAAAATTAAAGCAATGAATTCAGGTAACCAAATACTTTTATCATATTTTCCTTTTCACGTAATTTTAAATCGTTTTCTTTAATATATGACTTAAGCTCTTTTCTATAGGAAGGGAATTTTTGGTACAAGGCAGATTTGTAACGTGGCAAACGGGTGGCAGTTCCATTTCCTTTTTTCACGTAATAGTATTCATCTGTTCGGTATTTTCTTGCTCCAGAACCGCCTCCCCCCATGTAGTTACTTACATAGGTGTCTTCATGAATATCAGTAATCCTTCTCAAAAGCAATTTGTATTCTCCATCATAAATTACCTCAAAAAAATGGTTTTCAACGTAATTCAGACCTTCCAGGCTAATACTCGTTTGAAAGGTCCGATCGCCAATGGTAACATAATTAATTCCCATCACGTTTCCCATAATCATAGTATCCCTGTTAAAGATGAATTCCATTTGTTCGCGATATATGTTATAACGAATGGGAATATTCATAAGTGTATCTTTATATAAATTGATGGTTCCTTTCAGGAAAGCTTCTTCCAAATAAGGAGACCCCTGAACAGGTACCTCGGGTTTCTTATAATAATAATTGGTAACTTTCCCGTCCAAAGCTTCAACATCTTGGGCAGTACCAATATCCCCGATTTGCACACCCCTGCTATTGGTAATTTGTGCACTTAAATCATGAAAAAAAACTAAAACGGCAAAAACAAATAGATATCCCTTCATTACTCTAATATTTTAAAATTGCATAAAAATACAATTTTTCTTCTAAATGATCACAAAAAATAAAATCGAATCTTCCGACCTTTATTGAAGCGTCACATTTAATATTGCAGAAGAGACGTTCCTTTATTCAGGGCATACGGCACAGATCAACTGTCAATTTTTCATTGACATGAGATTAGCAACATGCTACATACAATTCCTCATATATGAAGTATGCCTTACACCTGGAAAAAGATTTAATGAATACACCGTTTTGGACAAAAGCTGAATCTGTTGTCCAAAAATTGTCATTCGTAGATTGGCGACAATACTTGTTGTATCACTTTTTGAATAAACCTTTCAACAACAGTGGGTATACCCAGTGGTCATTCAAACAAAAGTCGGCGCTTCAATATATCCCTGGTGTTCCGCTCCTGCATCGTGTGGGAACTGTTTTTTCATATTTGCTGGCTACAAATGTAAAAATGCATTTCACCACGAAGTCTGATACAACGCATGGCATAAAAAAAGGCCTGCAAAAACAGGCCTTCGAAGATTTGTTTTCTTTGATACTATCAACCTCCCCACATGAAGAAGTTCTCGTTATCCTGGTACTTCACGATGTTTTCATTGACAACCCCGTCGATTAGCAGCACCCAGAAATCGACAAAAGGAACAATACCAAAAATACCAAAACAGGTAAAGGTATAAATTGCCCACATGGAGGACTTGGTACCCAGGTAATGCCTGTGAATTCCAAAAGCACCGACGACCCAACACAAAATCCATGCTATTAAAGCAGTAGACTCTTCACTGTTAAAACTAAGATTGTTACTGGTCATTCCCTCTAAACCATTCATTGAAGTTGAGGTCATTTCAATTAAAGAAACTTCAACAGCGTTGTTAAAGAGATCATCCACTTTCTGATTATCAAGGTAATACCCGGCATTAGAAGCAAAGAGCCCAGCGGTACCAATCATCAGGATAGATAGCATTAAAGCAAGTTTTTTCATAAGGTTTAAACTTTTTCAGGTTAATAAAAATTAATACTCACGAATATAAGGATTTTTTCATTTGAAGCACACCGGGGATGAAAAAAAATTTCAACAAAAACGAGAACACTTCTTGCTATCAGATTCCATGATGGAGAAATATTATTATTAAAACAACTCATAAACTTCATATTACCATTGGTCTACAGGAAAGGTGAAAATTTATTCTACTTTTTCGGCAGCACGCCATTGACTATCTGTCCGTTTCTTGTAATCCCTGAGTATCCAAGAATGTCCTGAAGTATTATGATATACTACCAGATCATCTCCTTCCCAGGTTGAAGATGTTTGCTTACTCACGTCCGAACCATTTATGGTAAGCCAGTAGCCCTGGTTATTAGCCATCCATTGAACGTTAATGAACTCATCTTCTTTTTTGCCGGGAACCATTACTCTAGCGGGACGCCAGGAATTGTCCATGTTGGAAGCATAATTAAATAACGTGAATTTCAGGTTTCTCTCCGGGAAGTGCACGAGAAGATTCTGACCACTCCACTCGTTCGTGGTTTGTTTACTGATATCCTCACCGTTCAACATAAGCCAGTAACCTGCATCTGAGGCCTTCCACGTGGCAATGTATCTTTTGGTATCAGGTTTATTCACTTCATCTTTCATGCTCTGCAAGGTTAATGCTTCTCTCCACTCGTTATCGCTGTTAATCTGAAAATTTTCGAGAAGGTATTTCTTACCGGAAGGTGTATGAGTCACAACGAGGTTTTTACCCTGCCACTCGAAGGTGGTATTTTTTTCCTCGAAGCGGCCATCAATTTTTAACCAGAAATAATCATTACTGGCTTTCCAGGTTGCAATACCCGCGGATGGTTCTGGAAGTGAGGAAGTGTTTATAAAAAAATCCTCCGTTTCTGAAGATTTCGGGGGAGAAATGTAAGTGATTGTCTGATTTGCCAGGATTTGCATTTCATCAGAAGGAGTGAAATAAAAATCCCCGACGAGAGAGGATGATTCCCAGGGGATTTGAATCCCGTTGCTTTTATCGAGCACCTCTGCACGCACGTTTTTGAAAACCTCTTCAATTTTTAGACCCGGTTTATCAATATGTTTGAGCAACATTTCGGTATATAATCCATTTTCACCAGAACCATCGCTGGCTACCGAACCGGGAGCGGTCGCGTAAGCGATAAGAGTACCCGTGGGGGCATTGATGGTAGCCAGCCCCCTGTCGGCCGACCGAAAACTTCGGGCAAAGGGGTTATTTCGGCATGCATCCAGGATCACGATATTCATGCGATTTCGTGCTGCCTCCATCTGGGCCAGGACAAAACCCACATCGAGCGACTCGTACTCGATTTCTTCTTCGATATTGATCTGGGCCCGCACGGGAATCAGGTAATTGATGCCTTTCACCTGCACACCATGGCCCGCGTAGTAAAAGAGCCCAACACCACCATTTTGGATTTTATTACCAAACTCGCGTACGGCTCTTTTCATGTCATCTTTATTGGCCACGTTTTCCCTAAGAATTACATCGAATCCTTTAGCCCTTAACACGCGGGTAATGGAACGGGCATCATTCACCGGATTTTTCAGGTATCCCTGCTGATAACTGCTGTTGCCAATTACCAGGGCGATTTTTCTTTCGTCCTGAACATTAAAATTCAATGACTGAACTTCATGAATGACAGGATTGGTTAAAATAATGAATAAAAAAAACGATAATCTTTTCATGGTGAAAAGTTTAATTATCCTGGGACTAAGTTACAATCAATTCTTCTTTTTACAAATTTTTTACCAGGAGAAGGTTAAATAATTCTTATCTTGCCACTTCCGATAAAACCAAGACAACATCCACGCGTTCTTGGACGAGTGTAAATTGGAATAGACAATTCAATCATCGATTTTATTAATATCCAAATTGTACGACTTGCCAGTCGATAAAAATACTGTAAGCATTTCACAGTGCTACTGTCATGTCAATGAAAAAATAACGGTTAACTGTGGCACTAGTCCAAAATAAAGGGACATTCCTTCTGCAATATCAGGTGAGACGCGTCACTACGTTTGTGAAATTCAACAAACTCAATACCGGTAGAATGACGATTTCACCAAAGGCAAATGTCACGCTCCAACTTAAACGTAGGAGGTTACACGTCAACTGACGAAAATCGCTTGTTCGCTTCTATCCAATCGCTCAACTTAGGCGTTAGTCTGTTTTGTTAGTAAAATTCAAAAAACCAGGGGCGATTAAATTCTCTTATTTAATGCCCTTGTGCCTGAAAGATTATTAATTTTTTCACTTAAGAATAAATACCTAAAGAACACCCTCGCTCACGAAAAATAATCACGAGTTACCAACAATAACATTGCATGACCTCGCTACCAGTAACCGAGAAACATTTATCCATCTTATTTTTTTTCCTTTTTCCTACCGAAAGAACGTTATAATTCTTAAATTGCCACTCTAAAACCATAATTTAAACTGCCATGATACTTAAAAATGTTTTCCCGGTTATCCTGTCTTTCATGTTGATATGCAGCCTACAGGCACAACAAAAAGTGACACCTCCTTCCGATAATTCCAACAGGAACATGAATAATAATAAAGATTATAAAGGATTAATGGTAGAGGGGCATTTGGGACTTACTGGTTCTTCTATTGATTTCGTGAATACAGATGATTACATTTACGATTTTGAAATTTCTGGCACGGGAATCAGAATCGGGGGTAAACTTGGTTACAGAACATCCAGGACTTTCATGCTGAATGTTGGCCTGGATATTTACGTTATACCAAAACCACTCGTTGGAGATATGGATATGCATAGTCTCACGGTAACCTGTGTTAACCTTCTTGGAGGTACGCGATTATACCTGTCAGACAATTTTTTTCTTGGTGCTAATTTAACTTACGGGCAGGTAGGAATAACTAACAGTGAAACAGATTATTCCGGAACAACTGAAGGAGGCCTCGGGTATAATTTTTCAATAGGTAATACCTGGTGGGCCGGCAATAGCTTTGGTATTGAACTGGAGGCATTTATGCAGGGTCTCTCTACAACGGATAAAGATGAAGGATATAACATAGGAATTGCACCCTCTGATGTTACAGCCCTGTTTTATGGCATATCCATTGGCTTCGTCCTAAAGTAAGATTTTAAAACCTCAAAGAAGCGAGGCGACAGACATGTGATAGTTCAGAAATCCCCTTTAGATATTATTTTCTTTTTGCTTCCTTTATGATTGTATCGGATATATTTTTATTATTTTTGCAGCACAAACAAAAATGAAAGAATTGAGAATCATACTGGTAATTATATTCCTTCACGGATTTTTTCATATTTCTGCCAGGGCCCAGGAATTAAAATACAGAGGTTATACCGATTTTTACAATTCCCTTACTTCTGAAAATCCTAATGGTTCCGAGGTGAAAGTTTACCAGGATGACGAAGTTAATAATCTTATTCAAAAACATATCGATTACAATCGACGTCCCAAGGGGATTCCGGGTTACCGCATCAGAATATTCAGTGAAAGAGGTAACGAGGCCCGCGAGCACATGTTCGAACAAAAATCAAGGTTTCTTGTACACTTTCCTGATATAAATCCCGTGGAAAGGTACGAGGCTCCCAACTGGAAGCTCTACGTTGGCAATTACATAACTAAAAGTGAAGCCATTAAGGCACTGAATAAAATAAGGAAACATTTCCCCTACGCTTTTATATCGAATGATTGGATTAAACCAGTTAGTAATCAATAATTTCAGATGAGCGACGCGATAAAACACGAGTGCGGCATTGCTTTGATCCGCCTGCTTAAACCATTGGAATACTACCAGTTAAAGTATGGGACATGGATGTACGGTTTGCAAAAACTATACCTCCTGATGGAAAAACAACATAACCGCGGGCAGGATGGTGCGGGAGTTGTCGGCCTCAAGCTTGATCTGCCTCCCGGCCACAAGTATATTCACAGGCACCGTTCTATCGAGCCATCTGCCATTAATGTCGTGTTCAGAAAAATATACAAGGAATTTAAAAAGATTGAAAAAAAGCAACCTGCCTTGCTGAATGACGTAGTTTACTCGAAAAACAATTTCTCCTTTGCCACCGAACTGCTTCTCGGTCATCTCAGGTACGGAACTTTCGGAAGGAACAGCGTTGATTTCGTGCACCCGGTGATGCGACAAAATAACTGGAAATCAAGAAACCTGGTACTGGCCGGCAATTTTAACCTAACGAATGTAGAAGAACTTTTCAATATTCTGATCGACCTGGGCATGCACCCGAAGGATTTTTCTGACACAGTTACCATTCTCGAAAACGTTGGCCATTTCCTGGATACAGAAGTCCAGAAAAAATTTGATTTTTTTAAAGCGCAGGGGCACTCGAATGTTCAAATTTCAAACCTGATTGCAGACAATCTTGATGTGCAGGGCATCCTGAAAGAATCGAGCAAGCGATGGGACGGCGGGTATGCCATTGCCGGGATAATTGGTCATGGTGATGCTTTCGTTACGCGCGATCCATGGGGTATCCGACCTGCCTATTTCTATAAAGATGAAGAAATTGTCGTGGTTACTTCCGAGCGGCCGGCTATTCAAACCGTAATGAATGTTGAAGCTGAAAAAATCAATGAAATTACACCGGGCCATGCCGTGATCATTAAGAAAAACGGAAATGTCTCGATGGTCCCCGTCAGAGAAGATCAACCGCGAAAAGCCTGCTCTTTTGAACGCATCTATTTTTCTAGGGGAAGTGACAAGGATATTTACAAGGAACGCAAAAAACTCGGTGAACTCCTGACGCCGGCCATCCTCAAAACCATTGATAATGACGTGGAAAACACGGTGTTTTCATTTATTCCCAACACGGCAGAATCTGCTTTTTACGGGATGGTAAAGGGCATGGAAGATTACATGATCAACGAGAAAGTTCAAAAAATCATGAAAATCGGCCGCGATATTTCAGAAGAAGAATTCAAAAAAATAATGAAAGTCAGCCCAAGGGTAGAAAAAATTGCCATCAAGGATATCAAGCTGCGAACTTTCATCGCGCAGGATAAGGGAAGAGAAGATCTCGTGGGCCATGTTTACGATATAACATATGACACGATTAGGAAAGGAAAAGACAACCTGGTAATAATCGATGACTCCATTGTGCGCGGTACCACACTTCGGCGAAGTATTTTAAGAATTCTCGACCGGCTGGGACCAAAGAAAATTATCGTGATCAGCTCCTCCCCGCAAATCAGATACCCCGATTGTTATGGTATTGACATGGCTAAACTGGGTGACTTCGTGGCATTCAGGGCAGCCATCGCGCTATTAAAGGAATCGGGCAGGGAATCTATTATCAACGAGGTTTATAAAAATTGTAAAGCACAACAAAAATTGCCCAAGGAAGAAATCGTGAACCACGTGAAAATGATTTACGCTCCCTTTACTGACGAGGAAATATCCGGCAAAATTGCTAAAATGATGATCACCCCGGAAATTAAATCAGAAGTTGAAATTGTTTACCAGACGGTAGATAATCTTCATAAAGCATGCCCGGAAAACCTGGGCGACTGGTATTTTACTGGTAACTATCCCACACCGGGAGGTAACAAGGTAGTGAATACATCATTTATTAATTTTATAGAAGGGAGAAATGCAAGAGCTTACTAAACTCCATGTAGAATTTTGTCAATACACTCAAGGCTAAAACAACTTATCCTTCTTCAGGTAATATTTCACCCTGTCGTACGTGCTCACGTGCCTCTCTACTCGTTCGTAGTATAAATCCTTGATAGTGATCATGATACCGGTTTCCTCCACGAAACCAAAATCCTCGGTTATTACCGTGCCAAAGACCTTCATGGAGGGACTGAGATTCATGTAGGCGTTAATGAGAGGAGGAATATTTTCGCCGTAAGATCGCACTTTTTTTGTAAGAATCTTGTAATCTCCCTTGTAATCTTTACCTGTAAATATCTTTTCCATCCTGGTTTCATTGATACCTGTTTCAATAGGTTTTATAGGACTTACCAGGTTTTCTTGATCCGGGAAATGTTTTTTCAGGAAATAAAGGATAAGATCCCGGGCCCGGGTATTAAAATGAGGATACATGGTCACTTTTCCAAAAAAATATTTCATCGTTGGATTATCTACAACAAGCGAGCCCAGGCCATCCCAGAGATTATCCAGCGCGTATATACCTTTACGGGCCCTGTTAGTTGTCTGGTATGCCGGCTGGACGAATGAACGCCCGAGTTCTATCATGTAAGGGAGATAATTATTCCTGAAATCATCTGAGAATTCAAAAAGATGCGTGGTTACCAGTCTTTTTTCTATTTCTTCAGGAGTCTGTCCTTCCCGTGGAATATACATCCTGTAACCTCCCATGATTTCCTTGTGCTTGGGATCCCAAACAATTAACTGCTGGTAAGGATCATCAGAAATATCATATTCATCAATATCACAATCTTTTCCTGTACCTCCCCCGGCAGTTCTGAAACTGAGTTCTCTCAGCCTGCCAACCTCGCGCATGAGGTATGGCGAATCTTTATGTGAGAAGATATATAACTCGTTATGCCCGTAATTTGTATCCCTCACGAATTTATCTTCCGTGAGTTCATCTATCAACTTCTGCCTTTCTACTGGGGGTACAATTTCTTTCATTAATAACCTGTTTATTGATAAACATTTTTGCTGGGATATAGTTTAATCTCCACACTATTAAATACTTATTAGCCAAAACTGTCTTGAATGAAGTTTCAAATTTAACAAAAAATTAATAGATGCGAACTAACCCTGGATATTTTTATACTCTTAATGTAAGACAAAGCCCGGTTATCTTACGGTCTGTATTCATCTTTGATCTCGTTCATCTCGTTAATTTCTTCTGGTTTAAGTAAGTATACTTTATTTTTAACTTCTTTCGCCCATGCTTTGGCATCTTTAGATTTATCAAATACCTTGTAGGAAATTGGCTTGCCAAATACCACGTGAATGGTTTTATCGCGATGCTGATAGGTTTCATCCATCAGGTAGAACATCTCCAGGTTCCATTTTATCCCGAGGAACTTCCGGATCCTGGCGAGATTATAAAACCAATTTGAATTCCGACCACTCATGTAAACGGGAATCACGTCCCGCTGATATTGCACGGATTTATTAATGAAATTCTTTTTCCATTCCAAATCAACTACCTTTCCCTTGAGCTTCCGGGAAACCAGGCCAGCTGGAAAGGTAAGTACCTGAGCCCTCGACTGGAATACTTCTTCTACTACCCTGGCAGCTTCCCTCGAATGACCCCCATGCTTGTTGATCGGCACAAATAGCTCTTCCAGGTTTTTAATGTTAAGCAAAATATCATTCACGAGGAACTTAACCTCGTCGTATTTTTGACCCAGGATATGCATGAGAATAATCCCATCGAATCCACCCATCGGGTGATTTGCCGCGAAAATATATCTACCTTCAGAAGGAAGATTTTCTTCACCCCGGATCACGAACTTCACGTTAAAATCTTCTATAACAGCATCAACGAAGTTTAGTCCCCGCTTCTGACCGTGCTTATCAAGTAAATTATTGATAAAATCCTGGTGAATGATCCTTTTAATGTACCGATAGATAAACCCGGGAAGCATTTTCGCGATAGCCGGATTCTTTTCCATGAAAACCTTTCGAATATCAATATTTTGAACCTGATTATCCTGTGTTGTTTGATTCTTCATTTTTTATATTAATAGCGCGTGCTTTCTAAGATATGCAAAATTAGTAAATCCGGTTGAAAACCTCTTTCTGTAAGGTCATTTTTATCCTTGTTATCGCCCGGAACTAAAAAAGTTATCAACAAAAGTGGTAAAAAATGGTTAAAAGTGGTAGGAAGTGGTAATTTTTTCTTTAATTTTACAAAAAAACCACTGGAAGCTTATGTCTTCATTTATAGGTGACTATACATGCAAGGTTGACACAAAAGGCCGGATCATGCTGCCATCGGCCTTTAAGAGGCAGATGGCACCTGCTTCCCAGGATGTTTTTGTGGTAAAAAAGGATATTTACGAGAACTGCCTTGTTTTGTATACCATGAATGAATGGGAAAGGCAAAATGAAATTATCCGCGAGAACACGAACCCGTATAACCGGGAACACAACCAGTTTTTGCGTGGTTTTTTCCGGGGTACAGCAGAAATAAATGCAGATGCTACCAACAGGATATTAATTCCCCGGAGATTACTCGACGAGGCAGGAATAAATAATGAAGTTGTAATGGCAGGCCAGGGAACAAAAATTGAAATCTGGGCGAAGGAAATTTACGAGGGAATGGGAGATAAGGATGGATTCGCGAAACTGGCCGAAAAAATAATGGGAAAAACTGTTAATGACTGAATGAATGATGGCATACCATAAACCCGTGCTACTTGAGGAAAGTATTAACGGACTGGATATTAAGCCAGGTGGTATTTATGTCGATTGCACGTTCGGTGGAGGAGGACACGCCAAGGAAATACTCAAAAGGCTTGATAATGGTCGTTTAATTGCATTTGATCAGGATAAAGACGCGATTCTTAATTTACCTGACGATGACCGCGTGCTTTTTGTCAACCATAATTTCAGGTTTATTACCAATTTCTTGAAATACCATGAAATAGAAAGTGTTAATGGAATTCTTGCTGATCTTGGGGTATCGTCTCATCATTTTGACACTGCCCAACGGGGTTTTTCTTTCAGGCTCAACGGGCCACTCGATATGCGAATGAATCCTGAATCCCGGGAAACAGCAGCCGACATCGTGAATAAAAGCCCGGAGGATGTACTCGTTAAAATTTTCAGTCAATATGGAGAAATTACCAACGCGAAAAAACTGGCCCGGATAATTGTCAGTGAACGAGCAAGAAAAGACATGAAAACAACGGCTGATTTCCTTGAACTCATTCAGCCATGTGTTCCCCCGGCCGGCGAAAATAAATATCTCGCGAAGGTCTTTCAGGCTTTGCGAATAGAGGTGAATAACGAGATCAAATCCCTGGAAGACCTCTTGCTGCAATCGGTTAAACTGATCAGGCAAAGTGGCAGGCTCGTGATTATCAGCTATCATTCTCTTGAAGACAGGATGGTAAAGAATTTTATTAAAACAGGTAAAACAGAAGGAGAACAGGAAAAGGATATCTATGGCAATGTATTGGCCCCCTTCCGGTCGGTTTCGAAATTGATCGTTCCCGGGAAAACCGAAATATCGGACAATCCAAGGGCAAGGAGTGCTAAATTAAGAATTGCAGAAAAAAATTAAAAATAATTCTACTGTAATGAACGAGAATAAGAACATAGAATTTATAGAGACCCGGAAAGAGATTAAGGAGATGAAACTCGGGTCGATGCGGGAATTGATCGATGGCAGTTTTCTTACTCGGGCTGTCGTGCTAAAACAACTCCCCTTTATTCTTTTTCTTACTTTCCTGGCCATCATCTATATAGGAAACCGTTACCAAGCCGAGCGAATGATACGGGAAAAAGTGGCCTTGCAAACAGAACTAAAGGAACTGAGGGCAAAAGCCATCACAATTTCTGCCGATTTAATGTACATCAGCAAGCAATCACAGGTTCACAGGTTAATCAGGTACAGAAATCTCGGGTTGGAAGAATCAAGAGTCCCTCCCCGAATAATATTGATGAAAAAAGAATAGCATGTCGATAAAAAAAGACATATTATGGCGGGTTTCGCTGGTTTATTTCTGCATTTTGTTGCTGGGTATTCTTATTATTGGCAAAGCTGTTTACATCCAAATTGCCGAGAAACAAGAACTGGTAGCAAAAGCATCAGAAATGGGATTGCGCAACATTATCGTGGAACCCAACCGGGGTAACATTTATGCTGCCAACGAGGGAAGAGTGCTGGCCAGTTCTGTTCCTTATTACGAGATCAGAATGGACTTAGCCACCAAGGCCCTTACAGATAACATATTTTACAGTGAAGTTGATTCTCTAGCATGGCATCTTTCAAGACTCTTCCGGGATAAATCAAAGGAACATTACAAAAAGGATTTAACTGAAGCAAGACGCCGGAAAAAAAGATACCATCTCATCAAGAGATATGTTGACTATGATGAGTTACAGGCTTTAAAAAAGTTTCCCATATTTCGCCGTGGCCAATACGGGGGTGGATTTATTATCATAAACATGAGTAAGCGGTTTCAGCCGCATGGCATGCTGGCTTCCCGTACCATTGGATACACTTCGCGAAGTCAAAGGGGGAATGTAGTGGGTATAGAAGGTGCTTATGATCATGTTCTCAGGGGCAAGCAGGGACTGAGACTCATGCAGCGATTACCTGGCGGCACATGGGTCCCCGTGAACAATGGCACCCAGGTTGAACCACGCGACGGAATGGACGTGGTTACTACCATTGACGTGAATATCCAGGACGTGGCCGAGTCCGCGCTATTACAGCAAATGGATAAACATCAGGCACATCATGGTTGCGCGGTACTAATGGAAGTAAAAACTGGTTCCATCAGGGCAATCGCGAATCTTGAACGTGACAGCCGGGGACGCTATCGTGAACGATATAACTACGCACTTGGAGAGCAGGGTCTTTCCGAGCCAGGATCCACCTTCAAACTCGCGTCCATGATCGCCCTCCTGGAAGACGGGCACGTGCACCCGGATGATTCTGTAGATACCGGTGATGGCGTGATATACAAATATGGTGAAGACATCCGCGATACCAAACCAAAGGGCTATGGCACAATTACCGTGCAACGTGCATTTGAAGTTTCATCGAACGTGGGCATTGCCAAAATCATGATGGATAGTTACAATTCACGTGAAAAAGAGAAACAATTTGTTAACCGGTTATACAGCATGGGCCTGAATAATAAAATGGGACTCGAGATAAAGGGCGAGGGAAAACCACAAATCAGGTACCCCGGCGACAGCCTGTGGTCGGGCTTATCAATTCCCATGGTCTCTCTTGGTTACGAGGTAAAATTAACCCCGCTAAATATTCTTACTTTTTACAATGCCGTGGCCAACAACGGTAAAATGGTAAAACCCAGGTTCGTTCAGGAAATTCAGTACCGGGGTAAGACCATTAAAAAAATCCCGGTGGAGATATTAAATCCATCCATCTGCTCGGCATCAACAATCAAAAAGGTTAAAAGAATGCTCGAGGGAGTCGTGGAATCAGGAACTGCTGAAAATTTAAAAAACAATAATTACAAGATTGCAGGAAAAACCGGGACTGCAAAAATTGCCGTGGATAAACACGGCTATACTAAAGAATATCTGGCCTCGTTTGTAGGATACTTCCCGGCTCAAAATCCAAAATACACCTGCATAGTGTCTATCAGTTCCCCGCAAAGAAATGTTTATTACGGGAACCTGGTAGCAGGCCCTGTTTTCAAGGAAATAGCAGATAAAGTGTACGCCACGAGCTTCGAAATGCACGAGAAAGTCATCACACCGGGAAATGTGATCGCGGATCCACCCTACACGAAAGGAGGCAATGTGGTTGAACTGAGGAAAGTTCTGGCCGAACTGGACATTCCCATTCAGGTAAACGGTAATGAACAAAGCCAGTGGGTATATACTTCAAAGCAAGATACATGCGTGAAAGCGCATTCCAGGTTTTACCAGGATGGACTTATCCCTGACGTGAAAGGGATGGGAGTAAAAGATGCGGTTTACCTGCTGGAAAATCTGAAAATGAAAGTGAAAATAAATGGAAGAGGAACGGTTTTGAATCAATCTGTTCCGGCAGGCACTCCGGCAATGCAGGGAGGTGAAATCATCCTGGAAATGAGCAAAACTTGATGAATAAACTATAAAGGTTGAAAAAGCTAAAAGACATACTGACAGGAATAAAATTCAGGTTGATCGCGGGATCAATGGAAAAAGATATTACTAATATTTCACTTGATTCGAGAGAAATCCGGAATAATGGGCTTTTCGCTGCAATACCCGGTACAATAGCTGATGGACATGACTTTATCGACATGGCTGTCTCCAAAGGAGCCTCGGTAATCGTCTTCCAAAACAGACCAGGAAACCTGCATGAAAACACAACATATATTCAGGTAGATGATTCGGCCGCAACCATGGGAATCATTGCCTCCAATTTTTATAACAGGCCTTCAGAAAATATCAAGTTGATTGGAATTACAGGGACCAATGGAAAAACAACCACGGTTACCTTATTATATAATCTTTTTACCCGGCTGGGCTATAAAACCGGCATGTTGTCAACTATAGAAAATTATATTGGTAACAAGAAAGCTGAAGCAACTCATACTACTCCCGATCCTGTTCGACTCAACCGGTTACTCGCGGAAATGTCAGAATCGGGTTGCGAGTATTGTTTCATGGAAGTAAGTTCCCACGCCCTGGAACAAAAAAGAACTGAAGGCTTGCGTTTCAGCGCGGGCATTTTTTCAAATATATCACATGATCACCTTGACTACCACGGGACTTTTGAAAATTACATCAGGGCCAAGAAGAAATTTTTTGATAATCTGCCACCATCTGCCCTGGCCATTATCAATGTTGATGACAAGAACAGCACTGTTATGGTGCAAAATACCAGGGCACGGGTAATCAAATACGGGATGAAAACCGTGGCAGACTGCACGGCACGCGTCATTGAAAAGAGCATGGAAGGCATGCAGCTCAAGATTAACCGCCATGAATTCTGGACCCCCATGGTTGGGGAATTTAATGTTTACAACATGCTTGCCGTTTTTGCAACGGCCGTGAACATGGGAATTCCTGATTCAGAGGTACTGCAGCACATGAGTTTACTCACCCCCGCGAAGGGCAGGTTTGAAGTTGTCAGGTCAAAAGATAATATCACCGCGGTGATTGATTACGCCCATACCCCCGATGCCCTGGAAAACGTGCTCACCACCATCCAGGGAATGAAAGGGAAAGGCAGGGTTATTTGCGTTGTAGGGGCCGGTGGAAACCGCGATAAATCCAAAAGACCGGTAATGGCCAAAATCGCCGGCAGGAATTCAGATAAGGTTATTCTCACCTCGGACAATCCCAGGAATGAAGACCCTGAAGATATTATCAAAGACATGTACAACGGCATTCGCGGGGAAATGGAAGGAAAATTTACCTCTGTAACAGAAAGGGAAATGGCCATTAAAACATCATTGGTCATGGCTCAACCGGGTGATGTCATTCTCATTGCCGGCAAAGGACATGAAACATACCAGGAGATAAAGGGTGTTAAACACCATTTCGATGACCGTGAAATCGTGTTGAAACAATTTAAAATAATGGAATAATCCAAGTGATCTAATATTTAAATAAAGAGGAGAATGATTTATTACCTTTTTGAATATCTTGACAGTCTTGATGTGCCAGGGGCAGGTGTATTTCAGTACATTTCGTTCCGTTCTTCCATGGCCGTGATTACATCACTTATAATTACTCTTTTATTCGGGAAGAGAATTATAAACGTGCTCAGGAAGAAACAAATTGGCGAATCCATCAGGGATTTAGGGCTGGAAGGACAAATACAAAAAAAAGGGACACCCACGATGGGAGGAATTATCATCATATCAGGCGTTGTTATCCCGACCATCTTGTTTGGTGACCTCAAGAACATTTATGTAATTCTCATGCTCGTTACAACGCTCTGGTTAGGATTAGTCGGATTTATCGATGATTATATCAAAGTTTTTAAGAAAAACAAGAAAGGTCTGGCAGGCAGATTAAAGATCTTGGGACAGGTCGTTCTGGGTCTTGCTGTCGGGCTTACCTTGTATATAAATGATGATGTGATCGTACGGGAAAGAGTTGTCAATAGCCAGCAAACCGGCATTACAATAGAAGAAGATGACAAAAGGACGAGCGAGAAACCTAATTACCAGTCCATTGATGTAAAATCAACCAAAACAACCATACCATTTTTCAAGAATAATGAATTTGATTATGCTAATCTCATCTGGTTCATGGGAGATAAAGCATATAAATATGCCTGGATCGTGCTGATTTTCGCCGTGATCATTATTCTCACCGGTGTATCAAATGGCGCCAACATGACGGATGGTCTGGACGGACTTGCCACCGGAACGTCCTCCATAATCGGCACAACACTGGGTGTTTTGGCATATCTTTCAGGTAGTGTCATTTACTCCGACTACCTGAATATCATGTACATACCTTACACGGGCGAACTGGTAATTTTCATGAGTGCATTTATTGGTGCAACCGTCGGTTTTCTCTGGTACAATTCTTATCCGGCACAGGTTTTCATGGGCGACACGGGAAGCCTTTCCATTGGGGGAATCATCGCCGTGTATGCTATCATTATACGAAAAGAACTGCTAATACCCATTTTATGTGGCATTTACCTGGTAGAGAGCTTATCGGTAATGATGCAAGTAAGCTATTTCAAGTACACCAAACGAAAATACGGTGAGGGAAGGAGAATATTCAGAATGGCTCCCTTACATCATCATTACCAGTTAAAAGGCTATCCCGAACCCAAGATTGTTACACGGTTCTGGATCGTGGGAATATTACTGGCAGTAATCACAATAGTAACTCTAAAAATCAGATAATATGGATAGTTATCGTGTTGTAATTCTTGGCGCAGGTGAAAGCGGGACAGGTGCGGCAGTTCTCGCTAAAAAACAAGGCATTGATGTTTTTGTTTCCGACAGCGGGAAAATTAAATCCCGATTCAAGGAAATATTGTTCGAATACGAGATAAACTGGGAAGAAGAAAAGCATACCGAACGGCTGATCCTGAATGCAACCGAGGTCATTAAAAGCCCGGGCATTCATGAATCGGCAGAAATAGTCCGGCTAATTAGGAAAAAAGGCATCAAAATCATTTCCGAGATCGAATTTGCTTCAAGATACACTTCCGCGAAAAAAATTTGTATTACAGGCAGTAACGGGAAAACAACCACTACCTCCCTCATTCATCACATGATGCGAAAAAGCGGACTGAATGCAGGTATAGCCGGGAATGTCGGAAAAAGTTTTGCTTACCAGGTGGCAACAGATAATTATGAATATTACGTGCTTGAGTTAAGTAGTTTTCAGCTTGACGGAATGTACGACTTCAAGGCCGATATCGCGATCCTTTTAAATATAACTCCCGATCATCTGGATCGCTACGATTATAATATCGACAAATACGCCGATTCTAAATTAAGAATCCTGCAAAACCTGACCGAGAAAGAATATTTTATTTTCTGCCGCGATGATGAAATTACTATCAAACAATTGGAAAAAATCGTGACGAAGGCCCGACAATTAAGCTTTACTAATAAAAATGAACCGGGAGAAGGGGCCTTTTTAGAAGAAAATTTAATGCGAATTCAATTTGATGATATTGATTTCTCAATGTCACTTTCAGAACTGGCGCTTAAGGGAAAACACAATATTTATAACTCGATGGCAGCCGGCATCACGGGAAATGTAATCAAGTTACGAAAAGACATGATCCGGGAGAGCCTTTCCGATTTCCAGGGTGTAGAACACAGGCTGGAACCCGTATGTAAAGTCCATGGAATTCATTTCGTGAATGATTCGAAGGCAACTAACGTGAATTCCGCTTGGTATGCCCTTGAAAGCATGACTACAAGGGTAATATGGATTGCAGGAGGAGTGGATAAAGGGAATGATTATTCCATTCTGCGCGATCTGGTTAGAGATAAAGTAATTGCCATCGTTTGCCTGGGTAAAGACAACAAGAAGTTGCATGACGCCTTTGATGATATAGTTGATACAATTGTTGATACCTCCTCCATGAAAGATGCCGTGCGATCAGCTTATTACCTGGGAAAAGACGGTGATACCATTTTACTTTCACCTGCCTGCGCGAGCTTTGACTTGTTTGACAATTACGAGGACAGGGGAAAGCAATTCAAAGAAACAGCCAGGGAATTATAAAAACAAGTTAAATGATTGGATCATCGAGAAAATATATGAAAGGAGACCCGGTAATCTGGGGTGTTATTATATTACTCGCCATATTCAGTATTCTTGCTGTTTACAGTTCTACCGGTACACTTGCCTATAAATCCCAGGGAGGTAACACCTTTTATTATATTACCAAACACTCTGTTTTCCTTCTATTCGGTTTTATGGTAATATTTATTACTCATAATATTCCCTACAAGTATTTTTCACGGTTATCTCAGTTATTTCTCATCATCTCGATTCCCTTGCTGCTGATTACCCTGATATACGGGGAAACCCTCAATCAGGCAACGCGTTGGCTCGAATTACCCGTGATTGGATTGAAAGTGCAACCTTCAGACTTTGCCAAACTGGCCATCGTGATGTATATCGCCCGGCTTTTATCGATGAAGCAAAACACGATAGATGATTTTTACAAAACATTTCTGCCTATTATCGGTCCGGTACTTATCGTTTGCATGCTTATTTTACCTGCCAATCTTTCAACGGCTTTAATAGTTTTGTCCACTTCAGTGATCCTGATGTTTATTGGCAGAATAAAAATCAAACATCTATTATTGGTTGCATTGGCAGGTATTTTAACAATCTCATTGTTTATTGTTATCACTATTAACTCAGGAACTGATAACAGGGTAGTTACATGGCAGAACCGGGTAGAAGACTTCATGGAAGGTTCAGGAGATAATTTTCAGGTAGAACAGGCAAAAATAGCCGTGGCCACTGGCGGCCTAGTAGGTAAAGGTCCCGGCAACAGCACGCAACGAAATTATTTACCTCATCCTTATTCCGATTTTATTTACGCCATTATCATTGAAGAATATGGATTGACAGGTGGTATTATCGTCCTTTTCCTATACCTGTACCTGCTTTACAGGGCAGGCATGCTGGTGAAAAAAAGTTCACGGACGTTCCCGGCCTTTCTGGCCATCGGGCTGGCCCTGAGTTTAACCTTTCAGGCAATGATTAACATGGCCGTGGCTGTTAATCTTTTGCCGGTAACAGGACAAACCCTTCCATTTGTAAGCATGGGGGGATCATCCCAGTTATTCACGAGTGTAGCACTGGGCATTATACTCAGCGTTAGCCGTGGCATCCGTAAGAATGATGAAATAGAGATTGAAAATTCTGATGAAGAAGAAACTGAAAATATTAATTAGCGGGGGTGGTACCGGTGGTCACATTTTCCCTGCCATTTCGATTGCTGATGAAATAAAGCGACAGCAACCCGATGCAGATATCCTCTTCGTGGGAGCAGAGGGAAGAATGGAAATGGAAAGGGTGCCTGCGGCAGGCTACCAAATTATAGGATTACCGGTGATAGGATTGAAAAGAAAAATATCTTTTCAACTGATTGCTTTTTTCATTAAACTGAGAAAAAGTATCAGGAAGGCCCGGCAAGTAATCAGTAGTTTTAAACCTGACGTGGCCGTGGGTGTCGGGGGATACGCGAGTGGCCCGGTACTTCGCACGGCGGGTAAGCAGGGAATACCCTATATAATTCAGGAACAAAATTCATATGCCGGTATCACCAATCGGCTCCTTGCCAAAAAAGCAAAAGCTATCTGCGTGGCTTATAAAAAAATGGAAAACTATTTCCCCGCTGAAAAAATCGTGATCACGGGTAATCCTACCCGTAAAGACATCAAAAATATCGAGGGGAAAAAAGAAGAAGCCTTCAGGTATTTTGATATTCATCCCGGGAAAAAAGTCGTGCTCGTTTTAGGTGGCAGCCTTGGAGCAGGAACAATCAACAATACACTCGAACACGAAATTGAAAGACTAAAAAAAACAGACGTCCATTTTATATGGCAAACAGGAAAGCATTATTTTGAAAATCTTCAGTCGCTGAAAGATAAAAACATTACCATAACAGCCTTTATAGACAGGATGGATCTTGCTTTCGCGGCTGCAACTATCATAATTTCCAGGGCAGGGGCGGGTACGATTTCAGAACTTTGTATAGCTGGAAAACCATGCATCCTCGTTCCCTCTCCTAACGTGGCAGAAGATCATCAAACAAAGAACGCGATTTCATTGGTAGAAGAAAACGCGGCAATCATGGTTAAAGATAATGAAGCCGGTGAAAAACTGGTTCCTGCTTTACTCCAGCTATTGGAAGATGAAAAGAAAAGAAACGATTTATCAACACGAATAAAAAAAATGGCCATTCCTGATTCGAGCGAACGAATAGTGAATGTATTACTTGAAATAGCAAGTGAATAATGGAAAACCCTGACAGAGATAACATCTATTTCCTGGGCATAGGCGGCATTGGCATGAGCGCCCTGGCAAGGTATTTTCACATGCAGGGTAAAAACGTGCATGGGTATGATAAAACACCCTCTAAGCTAACTGATGAAATGCAGTCGGAAGGCATTACCATGCACTTTGAAGACAACCCGGCCCTGATCCCGGAGATATTTCTGCTAAAAGAAAAAACACTGGTTATATATACCCCGGCTATTCCCGGAGACCACCAGGAACTGGGTTATTTCCGAAAATACGGGTACGACATCTTCAAAAGATCAGAAATTTTGGGTTTTATTACCAGAGAAAAGAACGGGCTTGCCGTGGCAGGTACTCACGGGAAAACCACCATATCAACCTTGCTGGCACATTTGCTGCATGTTTCACCCGTTAAGTGTTCTGCTTTTTTAGGAGGGGTAAGCAATAATTACCTGACCAATTTCCTTTACTCACGCTCATCACCTCACGTGGTAGTTGAAGCTGATGAATATGATCGCTCTTTCCTGCATCTCTCACCACAGCTAGCGATCGTAACAGCTATAGACCCTGACCATCTTGATATCTATGGTGATTTTGAAGGTTTGAAAAAAGGCTTTGAAGATTTCCTTCAAAAGGTAAATAAAGATGGAATTGCTATTTTTAATGAGGCGATTCCATTCAGGTTAAATGTTTCCCGTAATGTTAAAATATTTACATATTCCGGTTTTAAAAAGGCCGATTATTACGCCTTTAATCATCTGGTGCACGATGGTGGTTACCAGTTTGACCTGATGACCCCGGGGGGAGTAATCAGTAACTTTTTCATGCCACTGCCCGGGAAAATTAATGTCGAAAACAGCGTGGCTGCAATTACAGCTTGTCTGCAACTTGGAATAGCTCCGGATGAATTGAAAATCGGACTTGCTGAATTCAAGGGCGTGCGCCGCAGGTTTGATTTCCGGGTAAAAGCTGACGATTTTATTTTCATGGACGATTATGCCCATCACCCTAAAGAACTGGAAGCCGTGATACAAAGTGTGAAGGATGTTTATCCCGGGCGACACGTTACAGGAATTTTCCAGCCTCATCTCTATTCCCGCACCCGCGATCTCGTGAATGGTTTTGCTAAAAGCCTGGACATGCTCGACCGGGCATATATTTTAGATATTTACCCGGCAAGAGAAAAGCCCATCAAGGGTATTACTTCAAAACTGATATTTGATCGAATGAAACTCAATGATAAGTATTTGATAAAGAAAGAAAAAGTTATCAACACCCTGGAGAAAAAAAATCTTGATATTCTCATGACACTCGGGGCCGGGGATATTGATACCCTGGTGGAACCCTTAAAAAGAAAAATGATTGGCCAATGAAAAAGATAAAACCTAAAATAATTGGCAGAACAATCGCCTGGATCATCCTGGGTTTTTACCTGGTTTTATTGCCCGGTTTTACCGCTCGTGAATCCGGTGAATCTTTATGCCAAAGTATCAACGTGGTCATCTCCGATAGTGCCGTCAATAGCTTTGTAAGTGCATCACAGGTTAAAAAAATGCTGCTCGACGAAAATGACAGGTTGCTGGGTTACCCCCTGAATGAAATTAACACCAGGGAAACAGAAAAAATACTCAAGAAACTCCCCTTTACAAGAGCGGTAAATGTTTTTAAAACAGTGGAGGGTACCCTGCATGTCGAAATTCAACAGCGTGTACCAATCGTGAAAGTGTATAACATGAAAAACGAGTCTTACTACATTGATATTGAGGGATATATATTACCAGCTTCGGATCAATACAGCGCCAACGTGTTAATCGCGAACGGGTACGTGAAACATTCTTTTAATAACCATACAGCAATCCACCTGTTAAAAACCCCGCTTGAAAAAAACAATCTGATATACGATATTTATACCCTGGCGAAATATATTGATGCACATCCTTTCTGGAAAAACCAGTTTGAACAGCTTTACGTGACCCGTAAAAACCAGTTTGAACTGATACCGAGGGTAGGAGCTCATATTATTCTAATGGGTTCAGCAGAAGATCACGAGTACAAGCTAAGGAAACTGAAATCGCTGTATAAAGGTGCATTTAGCAAGATTGGATGGAATGAATATGAATATATTAACCTGAAATATAAAGACCAGATTATTTGTACAAAAAGATAAACATAAAATTATTCACCGTGATTAGCGATAATCAGACAATGTCTGAGATTGTTAACGAGGTACCCCCGATAATGATGAAAACGAGTACCAAATCCTGGACAGGGTCACGAATTTTAAACG
>CAYRRV010000024.1:31748-52149 GCA_964426725.1 uncultured Bacteroidales bacterium
CCGATAATGATGAAAACGAGTACCAAATCCTGGACAGGGTCACGAATTTTAAACGGAGTGAATCAGACAATGTCTGAGATTATTAACGAGGTACCCCCGATAATGATGAAAGCAAGTACCAAATCCTGGACAGGGTCACGAATTTTAAACGCAGTGAAAATAAATAAATTATGAAGAACAACAGAGATTTTGTGGCAGCCATCGACATTGGAACAACAAAGATTGTATCGATCGTTGGCAGAAAAACAGAAAATGATAAGCTGGAGATCATGGCCATGAGCAAGGCCGAATCCCGCGGCGTGAAAAGAGGCGTTGTGCTCAATATTGAAGAAACCGTGAATGCCATTCAAAAAACGGTGGAAGAAATTCAGGCAAAAGCCGGGGTAAAACTCTCGGAAGTATTCGTGGGAATCGCCGGACAACATATCAAGTCGATCAAAAACAGGGGCTATATTAACCGGGACTCTTACGATGATGAGATTACCAGGGATGATATCAAGGCCCTTATCTCAGATATGCACAAGATTCCTATCGAGGCTGGAGAAGAAATTATCCACGTGTTGCCACAGAATTTTATCGTTGATAACGAAACCGGGGTAAAAAATCCCGTGGGTATGTCGGGAAAACGACTGGAGGCCAATTTTCATATAGTGATTGGTCAGGTAGCCTCAGCCCGAAATATTGAAAAATGCGTGAATCGGGTCGGCTTATCAGTAAACAGCCTGATTTTAGAACCATTGGCATCGGCAGAAGCCGTTCTTACTGAAGATGAAAGAGAAGCCGGGGTTATCCTGGTTGATATTGGAGGAGGTACTACAGATGTTGCTGTTTATTACGACGGGATCATAAGACATACTGCCGTGATTCCCTTTGGAGGCAATGTAATTACTTCTGATATCAAAGAAGGTTGTGCAATATTGCAAAGACAAGCCGAATTGCTGAAAATTCAGTTTGGAAGCGCCCTGGGAGAAATAGCCAACGAAAACAAGGTAGTAACTATACCTGGCATCAGTGGCCGCGAACCCAAGGAGATTAGTTTTAAAAGCCTGGCCTATATCATTCAGTCGCGAATGGAAGAAATAATTGATGCCGTGATGTTCGAACTGGAAAGCAGCGGGTACCTTGACAAACTGGCGGCAGGTATCGTTATAACCGGCGGTGGCGCCCTGCTGAAGCATTTATCGCAACTGGTGAAATACAAGACCGGCATGGACGTTAGGATCGGGTTCCCAACAGAAAGGCTGGCGGGAGAAAAAAATCAGGAAGTAAATCACCCTATGTATTCCACAAGCGCGGGACTTATTTTAAAAGGGTACGAGTACCTTGATAATCAGGTCCAGGCGCGGGAAAAAGAATTCGTTCCAATAGAAGAAGAGGTTCTGGATGAGCAACCTTCGCCAGAAAACGGGAAAGCACGGACAAGAAGCCTTATCGGCGCGATCAAGGATGCATTTAATGAAATGTTTGATGAAAAAGATTCAACACTCGAGTAATAAAAAGAAGTTTTTTAATTATGCAAAGCTAAATATACATCCATATGTCTGAAGATTTAATGAATTTCGATTTACCGGTAGAACGCTCCTCTATCATAAAAGTAATTGGTATCGGGGGAGGCGGAAGTAATGCCGTGAATCACATGTACCAAAAGGGAATTAAAGATGTAAATTTCGTGATATGCAACACGGATGCCCAGGCACTTGAAAAAAGCCCCGTTGGAGTAAAAATACAACTGGGGTCTTCTCTTACAGAAGGGCGGGGCGCTGGAAATAAACCCGAGATAGGCAGGCAGGCTGCCATGGAAACCCTTGATGATATTATAGAGGTACTCAATAAAAATACCCGCATGGTATTCATAACTGCAGGTATGGGAGGTGGTACAGGAACAGGAGCAGCACCTGTTATCGCGAAAGCAGCCAAGGAAATGGGCATACTCACGGTAGCAATCATTACCATTCCATTCCGCTTCGAGGGTCAACAACGTTCCCGGCAGGCCATAGAAGGATTGTCTCTTCTAAAAGAACATGTAGATTCATTGCTGATAATAAACAATGAAAAATTGCGTGAAATACACGGCGACCTTAAATTATCTGAAGCCTTTGGCAGGGCGGATGATGTATTGGCCACCGCTGCAAAAGGAATCGCTGAGATCATTACTGTCACGGGTTATGTTAATGTTGATTTCGCTGATGTTCACACGGTAATGGTTGACAGCGGGGTGGCGATACTTGGATCCAGCACCTCTAAAGGAGAAAACAGGGCTATTGATGCCATACAAGGGGCACTTACTTCTCCCCTCCTGAATAATAATGATATCAAAGGCGCTAAAAATATCTTGCTGAACATTACCTCTGGTTCCGATGAAATTACAATGGATGAAGTTGGTGAAATTACAGATTACGTTCAAAACAATGTCGAGAAAACCACCAATATCATCTGGGGGACAGGCAATGATGAAAGCCTGGGTGAACATATATCTGTGACCATTATCGCTACCGGCTTTGAGGCCAACAGCGTTCCTGAATTATACACTACCAAAAAAGAAACTTCAAGAATCCCGTTGCTCGACGATATTGAAGACCACCCGGCAGAAAAACAACATGAGGACAGCGAGTTCACGGTAAGAGATGTGAAGGATACTGATAACAAGCATAACGTGAAGCAACAAAGAATCATAGAGTTCGATCTGACTGATGAGGATATGGAACTCGCTCAAAGCTATTCTTCTACCAGCAACATCAAGGTCAATCAGAAAAAAGCTGCCGAAAGGGTAAGGAAGTTGAAAGAAACCCATGAAAAGCTGAAGGAAAAAAACCTGAATAATGCCGAGTTAAATGATAACATTGATAAATTGGAAAATATACCGGCCTATATCAGAAGAAACATAAATATCAATCAGGAGAATGACGAATCTGATGAATCGAAAATATCCCGTTACAGCCTCTCTGAAGATAAGGAAGGAAAGCCTAAATTAAGACCAGATAACCCTTACTTACACGATAATGTTGACTAATTAAACATAATAACATGGCTTTATTTGAGAAACTTAATGAAGAGATAAAAAGGGCAATGATCCAAAAAGACAAAACTCGCCTTGAAACTCTTCGTGCCATTAAATCGGCATTTTTATTGGCAAAGACAGAAAAAGGTGCCCCCGTTGAACTTCCTGAAGAAGCAGAATTAAAAATCCTGCAAAAAATGGTAAAACAAAGAAAAGAATCGGCAGATATTTATAAATCCCAAGACAGGAATGATTTGGCTTTAAAGGAACTGGAAGAAGCGAGTGTAATAGAAACATTTCTACCGGTCATGCTCCCCGAGGAAGAAATTGAAAAAGAACTAAAAATAATTATTGATGAGGTGGGAGCATCTTCACCTTCAGACATGGGAAAAGTTATGGGAATAGCCACAAGAAAACTGGCAGGCAGGGCAGATGGAAAAATGATGGCAGCGAAGGTGAGAGATTTATTATCTTAATGATAAATGGCGGGCCGGGCCCGCCATTTTTTTTTATTAATAAAACCTGGATCGTTTATCAATCACGTTAGATGCTTCCCTGAGTGCCTCAAATGCCTCGTAATTGGCCCTCATGCTGTATCGACTGGCCAATCTTCTCTTGTCTGCACTGAGATTTTCAGGCACTTCAACTTCAGTAACCCCGGAAACCTGTATAATATATACACCATTATTTCCTTTAATGGGCGAAGAGGGTGTGTTGATTTCAATTTCTTCAGCAAAACCCAGTATTTTGGGCTCTGCTCCAATACCGGAAATTGATGTAGAAGCAAAAGTAACATTTTCAACATATTCCACGGGAATTGCCAACTCCTGTCCAACATCATCAATCGTGTTGGCATTAGCAAGAACATTGTTCATTTCCTCTGCAATTATATCAGCTTTTTTCTCCTTGATCACGTTAAGTCTCACTTCATCCCTTATTGACTCAAGCGGGGCATACCCTTCTTCACGTACGGCAGCAACTTTCGCGATCACGAATTTATTATCAAACTCGTAAATATCTGAAATATCACCTTCTTCAGCAGTAGTGAAAGCCCACCGGATCAACTCGCGCGGTGATTCAAGCCCCGTGATTTGCCTGTCATTCTCCCTGAGATTGTAGGCATATTTTTTAACCACCCCCATGGCATCAACTGCCTCATCGAATTCTTTTGCCGTGTTAGTGTTCACCGCGAATTCCCCGGCCAGGGAATAAATTTCCTGGTATGTTTCATCGCTGGGTTCCACATTATGAACGATCGTGGCCACCTTCACCTTTTTTACCTCGGCTGATTGATCAATGATTTCAATCACGTGCGCTCCAAAACGGGTTTCAACCACTTCGATATCGCCTTTATCACCGTTAAAAACAAAATCGTTGAAAGGTTGCACCATTTCACCCTCGGTGAACCATCCCAAATCACCACCTTCTCCCGCGGAACCATCGTCAGAATATTGTCTTGCAAGCTCGGCAAAACCGGCTCCCTCACTGATAAGCTCCCTGAGACTATCTGCCCGGTTAACTGCTCTTTGCATGGCATCCGGGTCTTGCTGTTCGGGTGCGATCAAGATATGCCGTGCCCTTACAGAATCAGGAATGAAATTGATTTCACTTAACTTTGATAGCTTATAAGCATCATTTTCAAGATAAGGCCCGTAAATATCACCTACTTCAGCAGTAAACATGAATTCGTCAATGGTTTCGGGTAATTCTCCTTTCTTGTAATTCTTGTTATCAAAGGGGACATCGGAATTGAGATTCACGAATTGTTGATCATCCCTGGCAGTTGCAAATTCGTCTTGTATATCGTTGATCCATTCCTGGGCTAATGTATAATCTTCCTCGCTGGGCAAAACCTCAAAGGCCACGTACTCGAGATCCACGGATGCCTCCTGTTCATAGTTGTTTTTATGCTCACCGTAATATTTTTTCAAATCCTTATCGGTAACGGTAACAAGGCTATCCGGGATTTCAGTGAAACGTCTCATCACGTAGCCCAGGGAATATTTTTTGTTCGTGTTAACAAATTCATTTTTAGCCTCCAGTGAAGTCGCGTACATTCCTTTTTTAATGAGGTTGTTGTATTTTGTCAGTTTTCTTTCCCGTATAATCTCCTTTTCCAAATAAAGCCAGAATTCTCTCTGTTCTCCTACCTGCCCCTGGGACATGGCCTTTAAAAATTGTAACACGTAAGCCTTATTGAACTCACCGGTTTCAGGGTTAGTAAACATCTGCCTAATGGTGGGATGAGGATTTTCACCCTGTACCATCTCAAAAACTTCCTCAGGAGTTACGGCAAGGCCTAATTTCTCGAGTTGCTTATTCAATATGGTTTGCTGTACCATTAAATTCCATGTCTGATCCTGCAGATCTTCCATGGTGGCGGCATCAAGGGTACGCTGACCCGAGTTAAGCTTGTAAATCTCTGCAAGTTCTTCAATTTTCTGCTGATACTCGTTAACAGAAACAGAAGTGCCCGCGATTTTACCTATTTCCATTTGCCGACTCATGAACATGGTATTCCCGCCTCCCAGCAAATCACCAAGGATAAACGCAAGTAATGCCAGTCCGATAACAATCGCGATCAAGATTCCGGCCCTGTTTCTGATAGTTTCTAAAGTTGCCATTTAAGAATATGTTTTTTAAGTTTTTACCGTAAAATTTTCAGGCTACGAATATAGTAATTTATCTAATATAATCAGGATTATCTTCTAATTTTTCCAGGAATAGATCCCTTTAATTTTCTTTTATGCTACAGTTTTGTCAATGAAAAATGGCGATTGATCTGTGCGAAAAGTTATAATTAAAAGACATCCCTCGTGTAATACTAAATGTGACGCGTTACTACTCTTTTTATGTTGACCAAATCGATACGGGTATTTTCGATCTTCAGTATTTTAACAACAAAAGAATTGATCGTCAGTAGTTGATTTGCCTTGGGGAAATTCTCGTTATAATATAAAATGAATCCGGCCAAGGTATCGTAATCGTCTGATTCGGGAATGTCCAGATTATATTTCTCGTTTAGGTACGCTATCTCGAGTCGTGCACTGAATATAAACTCATTCTCGTTGATTTTTCTTTCAACAAACTCGCTCACATCATGCTCGTCTTCTATTTCTCCAATAATTTCTTCGATAAGATCCTCGATCGTGATCATTCCGGATGTGCCTCCAAATTCATCGACCACGACTGCCAGGCTCTTATGTTCATGCATTAGCTTTCTTAATAGTTTATTTGCCGGCATTGTCTCGGGAACAATAACCGGTCTGACAAGAGCCGACTGAATGCTACCTGGATTCTCGAATAAATCCTTGGAACTTACATAACCAATAATATTATCTATGTTTTCCTTGTAAACAATTATTTTAGAATAACCCGACTCAATGAACTTCATTCTTAAAATATCAATTGAAGTATTTTCTTCAACAGCAACTATATCTGTACGGGGTACCATGCAATCTCTTAATTTCACCTTAGAAAAATCAAGTGCATTTTGCAGGATTTTCATTTCACTTTCTTCTTCATTTTCATGCTCTCTTGCCGTCTGGCTTTCTTTTATAAGGTGAGCCAGGTCAACCTTGCTGAAAGCATTTTTCCTGCTACCCTTCAATGTTTTTACCCTTCCTACATATTTCAGTAAAAAGTTAGAAATGCCAATTATAGTAATGGTTATCGGGTATAACAAAACGTAAAATACAAGCATGGGAATTGAAAAAACATTTAAAAACCCATTCGGATTTATCCGGAAGAGCATTTTAGGTAAGAATTCGGCCGTGAATAATATAAGCAGGGTAGACACGATTACCTGAATTACAAGAATTATAATTTCCGAACTCGTGAACCGCAAAACGAGAGGTTCCAGAATGATGGCCATTTCAATGCCATAAATTACCAAAGCAATGTTATTGCCTATAAGCATGGTAGAAATAAAGTAATCGGGTTTTCTATTGAAATAAGAAATAACGCGAGCCGGCAATCGACCTTTCTTTCTCTCGAGTTCAACCATAAGCCTGTTGGCAGAAACAAAAGCTATTTCCATTCCTGAAAAGAAGGCGAAAAGTAACAGTGAGATGATTAAAATAACGAAGTAGCTCATGCAGACGATTGCATTTTCATGATTTCCCGGCCTTTCTTCTGACAAAATAAAGAATTGCTGCAAAAATTGTAACGATATAAAGCATGATATTATCCCTGAAACCACTCCTAATCGTTACAATAACCGAAACAGTCGCGCCCAGGATAGTGGCGATTAACCATCCGTACTCGAACACCCGTTGCGGTGAAAATCTATTCTTCTTCATTTTCAATTTTTACATTACCCCTGGTGCCTATTAGTTTCCAGCGGGTAAAATTCTGATCTGCCTCGAAACCTTCTTCACCATAAAACACACCATCATTTGTTGAAATCCGGGAAAATTTCTCAGAATATATAAGTCTCTCCTTTTCATCCCAGAATAATTCTTCCGTGTTCAATTGTTCATTCTTTACATGATTGATTCCTATAACATCTCCACGTGCTTCCCAGAGCTTTTCTTCCACGAAATATTTCGCGTAATTTGCACTTATTTCTGATTCGATTTCAAGACTGTCATTATAAAAATAAGCAATTATTCCGTAAGGAAATTCCATGTAAGGTTCTTCTTTCATGGTATACCTGTGATACTCGGGTGTTTCAATTTTAATCTGCACAAGCCCGGAATCACTATAGAGGAATTCGGCATCGAAGCCGGATAATGTAGGAAAATCCTGATTTTGTGTTACAGTATTAATGCGCTCAATATCGTTTTCACAGCTAACACTTATAAAAAAGAAAAGGAAAAGCAAAACTTTTCCTCTCCATTTAAAATGAGTTATAAAAATCCGTATTTTTTTGCTGACACTCATTAATTTGGTATTCAACAAAAATTAATATCTCACGGTTGTTGTTTCATTAATCCAACAGCCTACCGTGTAACTATCACCCTCGTGAATATCCCTGAAGAATCCTTCTTCCTTGTCCGGGAAGTACCTAGAATATTGATTTATGAGTTCATTGGCAGTTGCTGCCACGGAAGAATCAACCTTCTTGGCCTTTATAAATTTATCCACCGCTACCCAAAAAACTGCATTACGTTCAAATTCATCAGCGCCACATTCTTTACTGCTATTCGCGTATAAACGACCTATGAAAAGATAAGGTTCACCCCAGTCAGGACGCAAATCAACAGCCTTTCTTGCATAAGAACGGGCCTGTACTTTATCATTGAGCTGCGCTGTGATAATGGCATGTTCATATAAGTAAGTTGCTTTGTCGTCCGGGTTGTCTTCACTGTTTACGGCTTCATTGTAATATCTTGACGCCTTATTAAATTCTTCCTTTTTTACCAGCATTTTAGCCAGCTTGTATGCAGCACCCGGGCTGGGTTCCAACGCGTATAGCTTTTCACTAGCTTTAGCATAAAGATCTGAATTTTCACATTTGAGTTTTGATAACATACCCGTGAGATTCAATAGAAATTCTTTATTGTCCTGATTGGCTTCAAATTTTGGTTTGAATTCCGCGATTATTGATTCACAGGTAGCGGCCCCGCTCCGAATAAAGTTTCGTGTGCTTATTTCCTGAACTTTCTCTAAAGCGCTAACTTGTCTTTTATTATTGCCATGCTTTTCAATAGCAGCATCAAGGAGCTTATTATGCTCTGAAAATATACTCACCACTTCTGTATCTTCTATAACGCCGGCCTTGTATAGTGTAATAGCAGCCGTGAAATATGTAGCTAAAACAGCAGGTTCTGCATTGGTTTTCCGTAGTTCAATCGATTCTTTCAGGTATCCAAATGCTTCCTCTATCGCTTCCGCGTCTCTTTTAAAACGAAGCAAATCAACACCTTTTCGGCCCAAAACAAAACCTTTTTGATCGTAATATTTAATTCTTGTATCGTATACCATCATTAAGGTATCAACATATTGATCCTTTAATTCCGGGGATTCTGCATTATCGATAAAATATTTGTATATTTCAACACCATCAATATAAACGTTTTTACTCACCCGGGGACATTCACTATACACGACTCTCCAAAAAGGGATCGCGTCATCGTACCCGTCATTCTTCACGTATTCCCTGTAAAGAGAGTAGTTTCTAAGACAACGAATACTATCTTCACCGTGCCCGTATCGCGAGCCATCCTCTACTCCCTTTTGTCCAAAACTTAACAGCGTTGTCATGAAAAGCAACGCGAAAGTCAAGTATGCCTTCTGTAAAGTTTTCATTTTTAATTTTTATTTTTTTAGCAAGTCCTATCAGATAATTAATCAAATTTTCTTTTAATAAACCAGAAATCATAGAGCGTGAAACTAAAATTTAGTCTCTTGAAATTCTCTTGTATTAAATTATTTTCTGTTGTTCCCCTTTGACCAATCTCAAGTCCTATGTTAAACATCGAGTTTGAGTTTCGTATCGGGAAACCCAGTCCAAAAGTCATGCCATACTCGTTAAGTTGTATACCATTAATTTTGAAGTATGTATCATTGAAATACCCCCCGGCCCTGAATCTGATGGTATGCCAGTAAGCACGGAAGGATGCCGGGTCGTGTACATATTCCAATCCCAATGCATATCCAGAGCTATTCGTGATTGAATCTTTTTCCCCCAAGAAAGATGCTTCACTCCAATTATGCTTAAAGTAATCAATGCCGGCTGTGAGGTTATTCTTGTATTTAAATGTAAGGCCTGCACCATAATAGGTGGGTAACAATATTTCATTCCTGGCACCCGACTGGTTCATTATCGTGTCAACATCCGGTACGCGGCTATTCTGCGAGGTTAAAGTTGAAGTGCTGGTTGAGGTAGAAAAAAGGCTTGACCTTGTTCCAAGCGCATTCTGATTCTCGACGGTGCCGCCAATCACGAATGAGAAATTTTCACTGATTTTCTCGTGATACTGTAACCCGAAACGGTAATGAAATCCTCCCACCCGGGTTGAATTTTCTTCATTAAAAATATTATAGTAGCTGTTTTCTTCAAATTCCTGTGACAATGTTTTATCCAATGACCCAAAAAGATAACTAACATTCATCCCCAAGCTGACATGATCAAATAATTCGAATGAATTACCAAAATAAAGTTGGGTAATGCCACCCGTTCCTTCAAAATACTTGATTACAGTATCCTCGGGATTATTGATTACCGTTTCACGTGAAGTAATTTTGTATCCCATGCTACTGTATGGTACCAGTCCAACACTACTTTTCCACCATCTTGTTACAGGAAACCCGATTGCCAGGTGATCAATATTAAATGTGTTAAATTGAAAGGTTTCCTCATCATTGGTATAGCTGTTGAAGGCGCTTCTTACTCCAAAGTCGAATATAAACGACAAGGTATCCTGGGATGTATAGGAAGCAGGATTCAGGTAATTTATATTATTTTTCAAGCGAAGTCCTGCAGAAATACCTCCCATCGAACTGCTTCTCGCGAACCCCTTGTAAGTCAGATCCCCTATACCGTACCTGGAATAAACTGAATTGGTGCTTCTTTGCGTGTAAGCCTGCGTTGTTAGCAAAACAAGCATGGCCATAATTATCCTAAATTTTCTCGGCATTGTATTCTAAAATTCTGTTCAATCCTGTTAGTACCAAATTTTGATTCACAAAGATGCTATTTTTTAGTCTTTTATCAAAAAAAATAGCATCTCCCCCCGAAACTACAATTTTCAGATCGCTAAATTTCTCTTTGAAATGATTGATATAGCCTTCAACCTCAAATATTACTCCCTGTTGAACTCCTGATCTTATTGCTTCTTCCGTTTTATCACCAATTTCCATGTAATTATCATTTATTTTTACCAGTGGCAGCCTTCCTGTAAACTGATGCAAAGCTTTAAACCGGGTTTCGATACCGGGGGAAATATTCCCGCCAAGATACTGGTTCTTATCATTTATAAAATCATAAGTGATGGCTGTGCCGGCGTCGATAACCAGAACGTTAGCCAAGGGAAATATATTGCTGGCACCCACGGCTGCTGCTAACCTGTCGTAACCCAGGGTTGACTTACCCCGGTATAGATTTTCAATTGGAACGGGTGTTTGATGATCCAAAAATAATATCTTGAATGGATGTTTTTTAACATTTTTTAACTCATCTCTCGATAAATCTCTTACCGTTGATACTATACATTGTTGAATGGAAGATAAATAATAACCTAGGTAGGGTAAAAGATCATTTAACGAATCTTTTCTGTTACTGGTAATAAGCCTGTTATTCTCAAAAACAGCCCCTTTTACTGTCGTATTTCCTATGTCGATAACCAGATTCATTCTACTTCGGCTTTACACAGAGCAATATCGTGAATATATGACACTAATTCAAGCGCTTTAGCCGTGTTTTTTACATTCTCAAAAGAAAGGGTTAACTTGTTTTTAGATTCCTTCATACGGGCAAGAGCTGCATTTTTCTGCACGAAAAGTAAAATCCCGGAAAAAACATCCGACTGGTAAAAAGGTGAAAGTTGATTGGCGATAAAATAGATAACCATTTTCCTGTTCCGGATAGAGATTTTTTCCATACCCAATTCCATGGCTTTCCAGCGCATTCTCACGATATTCATCAATTCAAGGGATTCACGCGGGATCTTACCGAACCGGTCTTCCAGCCTGGTCTTGAAATTATCCAGTTGTTCTTCATCTTTTAAATTATCCAATTCCCGGTACATTTGTATCCTTTCTGCAATATTTGATATATAAGATTCGGGAAAAAGTATTTCAAAATCGGTATCTACCTGGCAATCGGAGACATACTTTTTCCTCCTGGTCCCGGGAATACCCTTTTTCTTTATTTCCTCCTCTTTTTCTCCAGCAAGCAATTCACTAAATTCTTCCTCCCTGAGTTCTTCCATCGCCTCGTTCAGTATCCGGTGATAGGTTTCGTAACCAATTTCACTGATAAACCCGCTCTGTTCGGCTCCCAGGAGATTTCCCGCCCCACGGATATCCAGGTCCTGCATGGCAATATTAAAACCACTGCCCAATTCAGAAAATTCTTCAATAGCCGTCAACCTGCGCTTTGCCTCCTGGGTCAAAGTCGTGGAAGCCGGTGCCATTAAATAACAATAAGCTTTCTTGTTGGAACGTCCAACCCGCCCTCTTAACTGGTGCAAATCGCTTAATCCAAAATGGTGCGCGTTATTGACAATAATGGTGTTAGCATTGGGAATATCAAGGCCTGATTCAATGATAGTTGTTGCAATCAACACGTCGTGATCTCCATTGATGAAGTTGAGCATGATGGTCTCCAGTTGTTTTCCTTCCATCTGCCCATGTGCTGTAATGGTTTTTACTCTTGGACAGATATTATTGACAAGTGCTTCTATCTCATGAATATTCTGAACCCTGTTGTGAATAAAAAAAACCTGCCCGCCCCGGGCCACCTCGTAATTAATGGCATCAGCAATTATTTCCTCATTAAAAGTGTGGACTTCAGTAATGATAGGATGCCTGTTGGGAGGTGGTGTATTGATGATGGATAAATCGCGTGCGCCCATCAAGGAAAACTGCAGCGTGCGCGGAATAGGAGTTGCTGTAAGCGTTAGGGTATCCAGGTTTACTTTTAATTGCTTGAGTTTTTCCTTAATGGCTACCCCGAATTTTTGTTCCTCGTCAATGATGAGTAGTCCCAGATCCTTAAATTTAACATCTTTACTTACAATTCTGTGTGTCCCAATGATAATATCAATTTTCCCTGCTTCAAGTTTTCTAAGAATTGCCTTTTGCTCCGCGGGCTTTTTCAGGCGGCTGATATATTCAATGGCCACCGGGAAATCTTTCAGCCTTTCAGAAAAGGTAGTATAATGTTGCAAGGCCAAAATGGTAGTAGGAACCAAAACAGCTACCTGTTTGTTATCTGCCGCGGCCTTAAAGGCAGCCCTGATAGCAATCTCGGTTTTCCCGAAACCCACGTCACCACAAACCAGGTGATCCATTGGGAAGGGAGCTTCCATTCCTTGTTTCACGCCCTGGGTGGCACTCATCTGGTCAGGAGTATCCTCGTAAATAAATGATGCCTCGAGCTCTTCCTGCATGTATGTATCAGGAGCAAATCCAAACCCTTTTATCTCCTTTCTTTTCGCGTATAAGCGAATTAATTCCCTGGCAATATCCTTAACCTTCTTCTTGGTGTTAAGCTTGAGCTTGTTCCAGGCACCGGTGCCCAACTTATAGATTTTCGGGGCCTCTCCTTCCCTGCCCTTGTATTTCGAGATTTTGTGCAGGGCATGAATATTCACGAAAAGGATGTCATTATCCCTGTAGATCAGCCGGAGGGCTTCCTGCTTTTTCCCGTTAACATCAATGGTTTCAAGTCCCCCGAATTTTCCGATACCATGGTCAATGTGCACCACGTAATCACCCGGTTTCAATGATGTCAGATCCCTGATAGTTATTCTTTCCTTTTTCGCGAAACCCTGCTTTACCTTGGCTTTATGGTACCTGTCAAATATCTGGTGATCAGTAAAAAGAGCTACTTTTAAACCGGAATCGATAAATCCCTCGTGAAGTGAAGCCTGTACCGGTTCAAAATGTACATTCTGATTAATATCCCTGAAAATATTGGCCAGTCTCTTTATCTGCTTTTCATTTTCAGAAAACAGGTAATTCGTGAACCCGTTTTCCGCGAGTTCGGTAAACTTTTTACCCAGTAACTCAAAATTTTTATTAAAAGAAGGTTGGTGAGATGTAGTGATTTCCACGGTGATATCATCCGGGAAAAAGGCCTGTTTTCCAAATTCTACCAGATTATAATTAAAAAGATATTCCTTGAATGCGTCACCTTCTATGGTGAAACTACCCGGATTTTCATCCTGGTTATGTTCGCGGGAAATGATTTCATCAAGGGTATGACTTACGATAGGGACATCCTTGATCCAAATGACAGGGCTGGTCCTGAGAAAATCAAATAAATTCACTCCCTGTTCTCGTGCAGCAAGATTACTTGTATCGGGTATAATAGTAACGCTATTGAGTTGATTATCTGAAAGCTGGCTGTCGATATCAAAAGTTCTCACCGAATCGACTTCATCACCAAAAAAATCGATGCGATATGGTTTCTCATCCTTAAAAGAGAAGACATCCACGATACTTCCCCTGATGGCATATTGACCCGGGTCGGTAACAAAATCAACAAGGGTGAAATGGTATTCTTCCATTACCTCGCCAACAAACTCAATGGAGAGTTGGTCTCCTTTATTTACAGTAAGTGTATTCTTCTCCAGGTTGTCCGGGGAGATTACTTTTTCGGAGATGGCCTCCGGGTAGGTAACAACCACCAGCGCTCCTTCCTTGTATCCTGCCATGGCATTTAATGCCTCGGTGCGAAGCACTATGTTTGATTTATCAGTTTTCTTGTGTTTGATAACCCGCTTGTAGGTAGAAGGGAAAAAATGAACCGGTACCCCGTGGAGCAATTGTTCCAAATCGGTTTGGAAGTAGGCTGCCTCTTCCTCATCATTCAAAATAAAAAGATAAAACCTTTTTAATGCCGAAATGAGAGATGCCGCGAACATGGCGGCAGATGATCCAACTGCTCCCTTCAGGAAGCATTTTCGTTGCTGCCCGTTTTTGAGCAATTCCAACAATGACTCAAAATCAGGATGAAGATTATATATTTTTACCAGTTCCCGGAGATTCAAATTCATTTCGCGCAAAAATAATAAAAATATACAGGAAAAACCGGACTGGCTAAAGATTTTAAATGGCTCTAACTAACAAGGGAGACGAACCTAATCATCTCCCTTCTTAAATTTGCTGTAGGGGGAGGACTCGAACCTCCATGGAGCAGTTAGTTGCAGTTTTACCCGCAATTTATCCTGTTACTCTCCACCCCCGGGACAGGAGGGCGTGTCTGCCAAAAATTTCACCACCCTACAATGTATTGTGTTTGTCAGAACTTTCAGTAGCAAATATAGGGTGAAATCGTTAATTAGACATCATTTTTTTAATGTATTGATGCAATTTTTAACTTTATGATAATTAAAAGATATATATTTTATCATAAATGCAATATGATGAGAGAAAGACGTAAATATTTTAAGGAAGTGTTACCAGAAATTATACCTCGATACCAGACCCAATAGTTATTTGAAAACTTGTTTTAGTATGGATTTTAGCCTACCCGAATTTCTTCATGAATTCCTCAGCTTTTTTAACCATTTCCGGTGAACCTGTAAAGAAGGGTACCCGTTGGTGTATATTATCAGGCTGTATTTCCAGAATGCGGTTTCCCCTGCCATCAGTGGCCATGCCGCCTGCCTGCTCGGCCAAAAAGGAAATGGGGTTGCACTCGTAAGTTAACCGTAGCTTCCCATTGGGATTGGAAGCTGTTTCGGGATAAATAAAAATTCCTCCTTTCATGAGGTTGCGATGAAAATCGGCCACCAGTGAACCTATATACCTCGATGTATAAGGGCGGCCGGTTGCATCATCTTTTTCCTGGCAATACTTGATATATTTCTTGACACCCTCCGGGAAATGAACGTAATTACCTTCATTGATCGAATAAATCTTTCCTTTGGCTGGTGTGTCAATAACAAAATGGGAAAGGCAAAATTCGCCGATTGACGGATCGAGCGTGAATCCGGTTACACCAAGACCTGTAGTATAAACAAGCATGGTTGAAGACCCGTAAACAATGTACCCGGCGGCCACCTGGTGGGTTCCTTTTTGAAGAAAATCTTCCATTTGGGCTCTCTGTCCTTTTTTGGATTTGCGCCTGTAAATGGAAAAAATGGTTCCAATTGATACATTTACATCTATATTGGAAGATCCATCCAGCGGATCCATGCAAACAATGTACTTGCCATCCAGAGAGAGTTTATCCTCGAAACAAATGATTTCCTGGTCTTCCTCTGAGGCAATGCCGCATACCACACCACTGTTACTAATCAAATTAATAAATTGATCGTTGGCATACACGTCGAGCTTTTTTACCCGCTCTCCCTGAACGTTTACACTCCCGGCTTCACCCAGGATATCAACCAAACCTGCTTTGTTCACTTCCCGGTTCACGATTTTGGATGCCACCCCAATATGATGCAACAACCTGGTTAAATCACCTTTCGCGTAAGGGAAGGCCGTTTGCTGTTGAATGATAAATTCATTTAAGGTTTGAGGATGGTATTTCTTCATGGTATTTAATAATCAGTAGGACTTATGGTGTAATAAAATTAGACAATTTTAACCTGCTTTGGTTTATCAATCCATGGTATTAAAAAACATATTGCTAATTTTACCTTCAATTGAACAATATTAAAAAAGGATTCCATGAAAGTATTTAAATTCGGGGGTGCCTCGGTAAAAAGCGCTGAAGCCGTGAAAAATCTCGCCTCGATCATGCACAACTATCATGAAAGGATTGTCATTGTCATTTCTGCAATGGGTAAAACCACTAACGCGATGGAAGAGGTAGCAAGGACTTTTTTTGACGGAAAGAACTTCAAGCCACTGGTAGATAATATTAAAAAATTTCATTTCAATATCATAAAGGAGCTTTTCCCGGACCAAAGCGACCCGGTATACCAGGATGTTAGCTTGTTATTCAGCGAGTTAGACACCATTTTATCCAAACAACCCAGCTTGAATTTTGACTTCGATTATGATCAGGTAGTATCATTCGGGGAATTGTTTTCAACGAAAATCGTTAGTGCTTATCTTAATGCTATTGATATACCGGTAAAATTCATTGACGTCAGGAGAGTATTAAAGACCGATAATACATACCGGGAAGCAAAGGTAGACTGGGAACTCACCACCGGTTTGATGAAAAAAACCTTTGATTTTAAAAAAGAACTATTTTACTTGACCCAGGGATTTATCGGTTCTACCATCAATAATCTTACCACCACACTGGGTCGTGAGGGCTCTGATTACACGGGGGCTATTATTTCTCATGTAATGGAAGCCGAAAGCCTGACTATCTGGAAAGATGTACCCGGCGTGCTCAATGCCGATCCCAAGTATTTCGATGATACGGTAATGATCGACCAACTCTCCTACCTCGACGCCATCGAGCTTGCTTATTTCGGTGCAAGCGTGATTCATCCCAAGACCATCAAACCCCTTCAGAACAAAAATATAAAGCTGTACGTCCGCTCATTCCTGAAACCGGGAGACCCGGGAACTGTTATTGGTGATTACGCGTACGAATCATTGATGCCTACTTTTATTTTTAAGGTTGATCAAGTATTATTGCAAATCTCACCCCTCGACTTCTCTTTTATAGCTGAAGATAACCTCAGGACTATTTTTGATTGTTTTAGCAGGCATAACGTGAAAATCAACCTGATGCAAAACTCGGCCGTTAGTTTCCGCGTTTGCACGAACAACGATCAATCGAAATTACCAGGGTTACTGAAAGATTTGCGTGAAGACTTCAGGGTCACTATCGAATCGGGACTGGAACTTATTACTATCCGATATTACGATGACGCGACTATCGACAGGGTTCTTGTTGATAAAAAACTGCTCCTCGAACATAAAACAGGACGTACCATGCAGATGGTCGTTAACCCTTTACCGGCAACTACCGGTTGAGATAAATTTTGAATACCGGCTTATATCCCCACACGAGACCATCCTCGTCGTATGTTTCGTAACCAAGCACCATGGCCAATACTTCTTTTTTCAAGCTAAGGTCGGTGGGCTTGAAAAACCAACGCTCGGTAAACTGGATCTTACCAATCTTATCACGGGAAAAATCAGGATTTTTTTCTATCTCTTCAACTTCCCTGATAGAAAGCTCATCACCGGAAAAAACATCATAAGCAATCAAATCCCCAGTATAAACGCTTTCGAACAGGTAATCAATCAATTCGTTTCTTTCAAGATCCTCGAGGCTCTTTTTCATCCACTCATCCTCGGGTACCGGGTTTTTCACGATAACATCATAGGTAATGGTATCAGCGATGATCAAATGTCCGGGATAATAATTACTGGTATCGGCACCAGAAAAATAATCGCGGGAAATCCTCTCTTTTGGTGTTTCCCTGCACCCTAACAGGAAAATACTTGCTAAAAAAAGACAGGCAATACTTTTTCTCATGGTCATACTCAAGATTCCGGTTATATAATATATACGGTAAAAAGTACCTATAGGTTCTAAAATAAACAACTTCCCAAGTGATGAATATTTTCAAAAACATAACCGAAAATAAGTAAAAAACTTGGAAAAGTTATAGGAAGGATTTATTTTAGCAAACGAATTCCTGTATTTTGTATACAATTCATTTTATAAATAAAATGCAAAATCGTGGTAGTATTGTCCAAGTAATAACGTTATAAAAAACTCGATCATGAAAAAAACAACTTCTTTCCTGACACGTATACTTCTTTTCGTTTTTATTACGTCGGGAATAAGCCATGCCCAAACTTCAGGCACGATAACAGGTGAGCTAAAAAAATGGCACCCGGTAACCATAACATTTGACGGTCCGGAAGCAAGTGAAACTGACGAGTACAATCCTTTTCTCGGTTACAGGCTCAATGTTACCTTTCGACATGAAAACGGGAAAGAAACCTACACTGTTCCCGGGTATTATGCAGCTGATGGTAATGCTGCAGAAACAAGCGCCACATCGGGTAACAAATGGCGCGTGCATTTTACACCTGGAACCACAGGAACCTGGACCTACGTGGCATCATTCCGGAAAGGAGATAAAATCGCAATAAACCTCAGTCCCACGGCTGGAGAACCTGTCTCATTTAACGGGGCAACAGGTACAATTGAAATAACCAACACCGACAAAACCGGTAGAGATCACCGCGGGAAAGGTACCTTGAGATACGTGGGTGAACGCTACCTGCGATTCGACAACGGCGATTGGTTTATGAAGGGTGGCGCCGATGCACCTGAAACTCTTTTCGCCTATGAAGATTTTGATGGCACTTACTTGCAAACCGGATCAACTCAACATGATTATGAGGATGTTTTACTTTGGGGCAGCACGCAACATAACGACAGGCGGGGTTCTTTTGAATTGAAAAAATTTGAAGCCCACGTGCAGGATTGGAACGAGGGTGACCCGGTTTGGCAGGGAGATAAGGGCAAGGGATTGATTGGTGCCCTTAATTACCTGGCAGGTAAAGGCATGAATGCATTTTCTTTTTTGACTATGACGGCCGGTGGTGATGGAAAAAACGTGTGGCCCTGGATTAATCACATGGAATTTGACCGTTACGATGTTTCAAAACTGGCACAATGGGAAATTGTTTATAGCCATGCCGATGAACTGGGACTGTTTATTCATTTCAAAACACAGGAAACAGAAAATGATCAACTATTAGACGGGGGCTTTCTGGGAGATACAAGAAAACTATATTACAGGGAGTTGGTAGCAAGGTTTTCACACCATCACGCCCTTAACTGGAACTTGGGCGAAGAGCACGATATCGTGCATGAATTAAGAGATCCTGAAATGAATATCGCTAAATCGTGCGCCAAATATATTCATGACCTCGACCCGTACAATCACCCGGTTGTTGTTCATACATATCCCGGGCAATATGATGAAATTTATGGCCCCCTTGTCGGGTTTGAATACATGGAAGGTGCTTCTATCCAGACTGACAATATTCAGGTTTGGGATAATTTTCACAGGATTAACAATTGGGTGAAAAAATCAGACAGAGCGAACCGGAAATGGGTGGTTTCTCTTGATGAACCTGGTAGCGGTGGCCTCGGTGTAACTACAGATGACTGGGACGATAATTATAACCTGGATGATGCCAGGGCCCTTTATTGGACCAATATTTCTGCCGGAAGCGCTGGAATTGAATGGTATTTTGGATATGGTGAGGAACACAACGACCTGAATGCCGAGGATTGGCGTAGCAGGGATAAACTATGGGATTATACCCGGCACGCGATGGATTTTTACCGGGAAAATAATATTCCTTTTTGGGAAATGGAAAATGCAAACAGGCTGACAAGAAGTGAGAAAGACTTTGTTTTTGCCAAGCCTGGAGAGGTATACGTGATATACCTGCCTAATGGCGGTGCTTCAACGCTCGATCTTGGAAATCATACCGGAACCTACTCTGTTGAATGGTACAATCCCCGCGAAGGTGGTGAATTACAGAAAGGCAGGGTACTCGAGGTCGAACAGACCTATTCAAGAGAACCTTCCAGTGTTCTTTCTGCTGTACCAACCATAAAACAACCCAAGGTGCGTGGTGGCAGGGTTATTCAGGTTACCGGCCCGGGGAGGGTTTCACTAGGTATCCCGCCGATTGAATCAGAAGAACGGCAAGACTGGGTGATTTTGGTTCGCTCACTGTAAAAGCTCATTAGTTGTAGAAAAATCAAATTGAATTAATGAACCCTTTCCGGCACTTGCCGGAAGGGGCTTTGCATCAATGAAAAATTATTTATCCATA
>CAYRRV010000025.1:0-12499 GCA_964426725.1 uncultured Bacteroidales bacterium
TGAAAAGTAAACTAAATTTCATTTATATTTGTTATTATGCTATAAATGTGTTATATTCAATATTTTAACCAGGTTAAAACCATAAATAATCTTATATGGAAACAAAACAAGCCTTATTGGAAGATTTTGAAATAAAAGTAAAGGACTTATTATCTGAGCTTTACCAAACAGAATCAAAATCATTGGGAGAAATAAAGAGACTGAAGGAGCGTTACAATCAGGAAATTGAGAGTCAAAACGAGCGTGTAAACCGGATTCGTTCAAACAGGAGACTTCTTGAACGCAAATTCGGGGCTCTGAAAAAGGCAAATACGGAGGAAGATTTCGTATCCCGGGAAAAAGAGTTCATGGAAACCCTGGAGAAAGTTGAAAAAGATCGCGAAACTTTTATAACGATTGTTGAGGAAAGAATCCGTCAAATCGGACTACGAATTGAAGACCTGGAAAAACAAACAGAAGATTTTAGTGCAACTGCAAAAGGAGAGATCAATAACATGGTCGAGATGCTTAAAAAAGACAAGGATGAAATGATGCTAAAGCTCCAGGAATGGCATGGTGACGCATCTAAAAGGTGGGATGAGGTAAAAAACTGGTTCTCTGAAAAAAGTATGCAGGTAAGAGAGAATTTTAGAAAAAAAGAATAAATGCAAGCAGTGGACAGGTTCAAACGTTGATTTACCGGGAGAGATTAACCCCTGCTGGATATGCCAGGATACAAGGAATCTACCGGATCACTTTGAAAAATTTCTTTTGACTCAATATCCATCATCGTGAGAACACCACCCGGCCAACCGGCACCGGTATCCATCATCCATATTTCAGCTGCTTTAATGGGTTTTGTATAGCCAAAATTAATCGTTGGTGTATGACCAACATATACTTCATTATAGCGGGTTAGTTTTGCCTCATGATTATGCAGCGCATCATGAATCAACTGCCGATTCCATAAAAATATCTCACTATTTTGTTTTTCAATTTCCCGTGAAGGATCGAATCCACCATGTACAAACAACCTGTTTTTTTCATCCTTAAAGTAATATTTTGCATTTTCAAGAAAATAGACATGTGAATCCGGCACACTATTTCCATAACTTGCAATGGTGTTCTTCCCTCCCTGGGACATCCATATCGAGGGTTTACTTCGACTCCTGAACCAACTCAATGCCCATGCATCATGATTCCCCATTATGTAGATAAGATTCTTCACTTTTAGTAATTCATCAATGGTTTGTCTTATTTCAGGCCACCCGTCGAAGGCGTCTCCAAGGCAAATCAAAGTATCCTTACCTGCCCGAAAGGAGGAGCCATGGAAACATTGCTTCAATGCTTTACATGCACCATGAATATCCCCAATTACAAATGTTCTTGATTCTGACATGAAATATACCCGGGTTTTTACACTTTTTCAGATCCTTTCCAATATTATGCCAACTTTATTAACAGCTCACCCATCTCTTTAGGAACGGCAGTTTCCCGGACTTATAAACAATTTACTGTTCATAACTATCTCGTTTAATGGCATTTCTTAATTATCGGGTAATACAAAATTAACAGAAAACAGGTATCTTGTTCCTGTATTATTAATTAAAAAAAATGACTGAAAATTGTTATTATACCTTGGTAAATACCGACGAGTTAATCAATGACTATCATTTCTGCAAAAAGATTATAATAGAACAGCAGGAATTAGATTTTGAGGTATTTGGTGATTAACACCGGTCTTTATTTACAGACTTCAAATACTTGCAGGAAGTATTATCTATTTCTATTTCCACGGGCTTTATCTACCTTATTCCCAGATTTACCTTTTAATTAACCTCATTTACCTAATAAGAATTTACCCTTTTTAAATATGGCCGTATTTTTGGATCAATATTAATTCAAAAATATGGTTATCACAGGTATAATATCAGCAGTATTAATAATTTTTATTCTCCTCCTGGTTTTACCCGTCAGGCTGGAAATAGACTCTGAGAGAGAATTTATCCGGGTCTGCATGCCCGCTTTTTTCAGCGCAGGCTTATTTGATATAACGACAGATCCAGAAATAAAATTCAGGTTCCTTTTTATTAACATCCCGTCCCAGGTCATTTTATCGAAGAAAAAAAAACCGGAAAAGAAAATTATCCCGAAAAAGAAGAAAAAAGAGAAACAAACATCTTTTAAAAAAATTAATAAATACATTACATCATTGTTAAACCAGTTTACAATCAAAAAATGTATAATAGATATAGACACGGGCGATTTTCCCCTGAATGCTCAACTTGTACAGGTAGCCGGTTACCTGAATAACAAAAAATGTGACATCTCCGTGAATTTCGAAAACAGGAACATTGTATATTTTTTATTACAAACAAGAATAATACTCATTTTATTTACAATCATTAAATATAAAATGTCTAATTAAAAATGCAGAAAAATGGAAACAAATTTTGAACAATTACTCGAAAAACTTTCAGAGAAAGTAAAAGGAATGGCTAATACCGACACGATTGTTGGTGAAGAATTTACACTTGGAGAATTCAGGTGCAAGCCTGTTATTAAAGTCGGCCTTGGTTTCGGTGCCGGGGTTGGTGAAGGAGAAGATCCAAAAATCAAGCAAAAAGGAAAAGGTAACGGGGCTGGCGCCGGGATAGGTATTGCCCCGGTTGGTTTCCTGGTAACAAAAGGCGATGAAATTTCCTTTATCTCATCTGATAACCGAAAAGGGCTGGCAGGAATTTTTGAAAAGGTACCCGACTTAATGGAAAAGATGATGGACATGAAAAAGAAGAAGGAATAATGTGATGTATTAATGGCAGGAAGGAAACCCGGCTTCATAACAGGACGGGTTTCCTTGACCATAATACTGACGCGTCACATTTGATATTGCAGAGGAGCTTTCCCTTTATTTAGCTCATGTGGCACAGATCAATCATTTTCTTTTCATTGACATGACATTATAGTATGTTGTACGGCAATAACAGTCTTTCGGAATTTTTCATGCAATTTATTACATTTAGGCCTTTGTTTTTCAACTAACTGAAACATTTATAACATGAAACTATTATTGTTAAGCAACTCCACCAATACTGGCGAAGATTACCTGGCGTGGGCAATTGATGATATCAAAGAATTCCTGGGCGATGAATCCAAAACCTGCTTATTTATCCCGTACGCTGGTGTTAGTATTTCGTTTGATGCTTATTGTAAAAAGGTTAAAGAAAAATTCGCTGCCATCGGTCATAGAATCAAATCCGTTCATCTTTTTGATGACCCGGTTAAAGCCGTAGAAGAAGCAGAGGTAATTGTTACAGGAGGAGGAAATACTTTTCACCTCAACAGCCTCTTACAAGTAAACGGGTTGATTGAGCCCATAAGGAAAAAAATAAAATCCGGGGTACCCTATATTGGATGGAGCGCGGGGTCAAACGTTGCATGCCCTACCATATGTACAACAAATGATATGCCGATAATTGAACCAGAAAGTTTCAACGCTTTAAATATTATTCCTTTTCAAATAAATCCTCACTATCTGGATGCAAATCCTGAAGGACATGGCGGAGAAACGCGTGAAATGAGGATTGAAGAATATATCGAGGTAAACCCGGACAAGTACGTTGTAGGTTTAAGGGAAGGCACCGGCCTGAGCATTCATGATGATAATATCAGACTATTTGGTAAACGACCAGCCAGGATATTCAAGAAAGGAATGCAACCCATGGAACTGGATACATCAGATAATTTCCAGTTTCTCATTTAATAACCCGTCCCTTTACAGGTAATTTTTTTTAATTTCAGAAAGGTACTTTTCCCGTACATTCCTCAATTGATCAATTTCCCAGTCTCTGGCATATATCCTGACCACGTCAATTAAATCACGCAAGTAAATGGCGCCCGGGGCAGCATCAAAACCGGAATAATCGATATTCTGCTTCACCTTTCCCGTGATGGATTTAAAAGCATTCCATTTCAATTGAATGGGAATTTTCAGGTAATACATCAGGGGTTCTTCCAGATCGAAATAAATACCCTCCTCTGCTTCCCGAAGGTAAAAGCTTTTTTTGAGCTGTATAATAGCCTGGGAGCTAACCTTCTTTTTTTTCATCATTTTAATGCCCTCATCAACGTAGTTAGATTGAATTTCCGGAATAACCTCATAACTTTCAAGCCCACGTAATCTAATGCAGTAATAATTATCATTATGAATACAAATTTTACCCCAGGAAGCATCAAAAGAAAACTTTAAAAACCGCTTAATATTATGAGTGATTCTTTGAATTCTCTCGAAGGTATTTTTTTTGGCCGTTATCATAAAAATGGAGTAGGGAATTGAACCAGTAGGCAGATTATTACCATGATATCCAGGAAACGGCTCCATGCTTTCCAGCACAAGGGTATTGGGCATAACATTGTTGTCAACCGAAATTAATGTTTCTAATTTCGCTATAGATCCAATCGTTTCTATGTTGATTTGAGATAACATGTCGCACGAATATGAATTACCAGAAATTAAACAATTGGCCTTAATAAAAAGTTTACAATTTTAAGACATAATTATCTTAAATCCCATGTTTCGCGGCCCGAAGTTCATATGTTAAAAACAATAAAAAATTCTCTCAGGATGATAACCTTCCTGAAAAGAAATCGTTGATAAATAATGTGAATAAATCCATAGAATTTAATTAATTTTGCACCAATATTTGGAGAACGTGTATGCCACAGGACTCGACTGTCTTGAAAACACAACAAAATGCCCCGTCAGATTCCGTTCAATTTAGTGCGGCACAGGGGATTAGAACGGGTGAAGACTCAATCGTGAAATCTTCCGCGGTTAATGATACCATGGTGAAAATGGATACGATTTCGGTTCCCGTGGATGCAGCTACGGTCGTGTCTAATAACAGGAATAAACCAATAAAGTCAAAAATAAACCCGGAAAAATCTCAAATTGCAAACAGGGATCAACAATATATCAAATTGCAACAGGATTTTCCCCCGCAAAATTTTTTATCGGTTATACCCTCTCACCCGGCCAGGGATGTTATACCAGTATTCGTGCAAAACCACACGGGTATTTCTACTCATACCGTTGCATCATCATTAAAGGAAATACCAAGAAAACAAAACAATCAGTCCTTTTTCAAAGGTTCTGACTGGATAATTGGTGTTTTTATATTGATATCGATATTACTGGCATGGGTGCGTGTATATTTTGGAAAGTATCTCCATAAGGTTACTAATTCAACACATAATTATCAGGCATCATATTCCCTGTACAGGGATAAGAACGTGTTATTGCAACGCGTTAATATCTCTCTTAACTGGGTATTTTTTCTATCCACAGGTGTATTTCTGTATCAACTCGTGCAGTTAAACCAAATAACCATTCCCTGGTTACAATCTATTCAGGTTTTTCTATTTTTTCTAACAGGGATTGGAGTCTTTTACTTGTTCAGAAACATGATGGTAAATATAACAGCATATCTTTTCCAGCAAAAAGAGTTACTGGGAGAATACCTGTACAATGTCAATCTTTTTTATAAAAACATAGGTTTATTTCTAATTCCGGTAATCGTGGGAATTGCATACGTGAATGCCAGGTATTCAATGTTGCTCTTGTACAGCGGCTTAGCTATCGTGTCAGTATTGTTCATACTAAGGTATTTACGAGGATTTCAGATTATTTTGAAGAATCGTGTGTCGGTTTTCTATTTGATTTTGTACTTTTGTACCCTCGAATTTTTACCGGTGTTGGTGTTGTATAAATTCATTCAACCATATGTGACCTAAGCATTATTTTTTAGTATTAACCTAATACTTATTGCCTTGAAAATAAGAAAGATTTTAGTTTCTCAGCCAAAGCCAAGTTCAGAAAAAAATCCATATTTTGAGCTTGCCGAGAAAAACAACCTTAAAATTGATTTCAGGCCCTTTATTAAGGTAGAATGTGTGTGCTCCAAGGAGTTCCGACAACAAAAAATAGACATCCTTGCTCATACGGCCGTGATATTTACAAGTAAGACAGCCGTGGATAACTATTTCAGAATTTGTGAAGAAATGAGGGTTACCGTACCCGATTCCATGAAGTATTTTTGCATAACCGAGGCTATCGCTTTTTACCTGCAGAAGTATATTGTTTACAGGAAGAGAAAAATATTCTTTGGCAAATCAAAAATCACCGATTTAGTCGATGTAATGCAAAAACACAAGGACGATAAATTTTTAGTTCCATTATCTGACCAGCACAAAAAAGAGATACCGGACACGCTCACGAAACATGGATTCAATTATACAAAGGCCGTTTTATACAAGACCGTGTCAAGTGATTTAAGTGACCTGTATTCTATTAATTACGATTTACTCGTCTTTTACAGTCCCAGTGGAATCAGATCATTATTAAAGAATTTCCCGAAATTTGAACAAAATGATATAAAAATTGCATCATTTGGTACAGCAACAGCAAAGGCTGTAAAAGAAGCAGGTTTAAGACTTGACATTCAGGCTCCCATGCCAGAGGCTCCATCTATGACCATGGCCCTTGATAAATTTATAAGCGAGTTTAATAAAAACTGCAAAAAGTAATATTTCAATCATTAAATTATTGCCTGCCATTTAATGTTCCTTACCAGGAATTCCGGCAGGCTTTTTTTATGGGAAAGTCATTTACATTCCACAAAGATGAACGATTAACCTCGGAAAAAGAAATTGATGAGCTTTTTACCCGGGGAAATAATTTATTATTTTACCCGCTGAGATTTAGTTACATTTTGAAAGAAAACACCCGCGAGATTCCGGTGAAAGTGCTCACGGGAGTCGCGAAAAAAAAAATAAGGCGTGCCGTGAAACGCAATCTTATAAAGAGAAGAATCCGGGAGGCCTTCCGGCACAACAAGCATGATTTATACCAGACCTGCCAGAAAAATAATAAACCCATTAACCTGGCAGTTGTTTATATAGGAAATAACATTGAATCTTATTCTGTTATTGAAAAATCTCTTATCAAAGGATTAAATGAAATCAATAATAAAATGGCCGGCCAGGATTCTTAGTTACCTGATGATAGGATTGATCAGATTTTACCAGGGAGCCATTTCCCCGTACCTGTCTCCTTCATGCCGGTATACTCCTACCTGTTCTGTTTATAGTATAGCATCCATCAAAAAGCATGGTCCGGTTAAAGGAGGTTATTATGCCATTAAAAGAATTCTATCATGTCACCCGTGGGGTGGTCATGGATACGACCCGGTTAAATGAAGCAATAGCAGGTAGATTAATAATCCGGTTTCCTGTAACGTTCATCGTCGCCGGTGAGTATTTTCAAATAGTTTTCGTAGCGTGAAAGGCTGATTTTCCCCTCCTCGACATCCTTAACCACCGCGCAACCAGGTTCATTCAAATGAAGACAGTTATGAAACTTACAATTTGAAGCAGCCTTGAAAATCTCCGGGAAAAAATGATAAATTTCTTCTTTATCGAACTGAAACAGACCAAACCCTTTAATACCGGGAGAATCGACAACGAATCCCCCAAAACTGAGTTGAAACATTTCATAAAAGGTAGTGGTATGCTTACCTGTTTTATGTGCTTTAGAAATCTCAGTGGTTTTAAGTTTCAAGCCTGGTTCAATCGCGTTGATTAACGTGGATTTTCCTGTTCCAGAATGACCCGAAAACAGGTTGATATTTCCCTTCATCAAATCTTTGACTAATCTTGTATTCAGTCCCTCGAGAGCCGATATTCTGATACAGCGATAACCGGCTGATTCATAAATATCTGTTAATTCCGCGAGCCTTATTAATTGCATTTCATCGTATACATCCACCTTGTTGAAAAGAATGATTACCGGTACCTGATAGGCTTCGGCGGTTACCAGAAAACGGTCTATAAATTCTGTAGTAGTGAAGGGATATATGAGAGTTACAAATAGGAAAGCCTGATCAATATTAGCCGCTAAAATGTGAGATTGTTTTGACAGGTTGGAAGATTTTCGAATCAGGTAGTTTTTTCGATCATGCAATTCAGTTATTATCCCGTGTTTCGTGTCGGTTTTCTCGTAATGCACTAAATCGCCCACGGCAACAGGGTTCGTGCTTTTAATTCCTTTTTGCCTAAAGGAACCCCGGATTCGACAATTAATATAATCACCAGACGATTCATCAAGCACGAGGTACCAACTCCCGGTAGATTTTGTTACAATTCCGCTTGCCAATTTAACACAGGTTTTTTTGTTCAGTTACATGATTTGGCTACCATCTTACATGCCGGCATAGGTCTTAATATTGTCTGCCTTGATAACATCTTTCATCTTCCCGGTTTTAAAGTTCCAGTGCAAACTGATATAAAAAACCCGGGATTGCATATTTTTAAAGGGTTGTATGGTACTGCCATCCTGGATTACCTTGTAATTCCTGTTCAGAAAATCATCCAGGTAGTACTTGAACTTCACGTTGATACCTCCCGGGAACTGAATCCCCGCGAAAAGAGAAGGCACAAACCTATTTGTTTTATCACTCATCCATTCAGTAGTCTTCACTTTCCGGTCTTCAACGAAAATTTTTTCTTTGTAATGAAACAAAAGCTCATATTCACCTCCCCCGTAGATATAAAAGTTCTTACTAAATGATCCCGATTTCAACGCCAGGGGAACACCCAGGGTATAGGATCTGCGCTTTATCTTGAGGTCTTCATCATATTGCGAACCCTCGTAAATATTATCTTCCCGGGTGATAAGTCCAACATTTCTTATAGCGCCCCCCGTGAAGAAACCCACGTTATTATTAAGATCAAAATGCCAGAACTGCCCGTAATGAAAAAAAAGCGTGAACCTCATAAGAGAGGGAACATCAACATCCCCTTTTTCAACATCGGCAAAACTAAAAATTAACTCACCGGATGAAATGGGATATATATCCTGAGACCTGGCATTTTCATTTGCCAGAAAAGTCATTCCGAGAAGAAAGATCATGAGAATGACAAATTTCATATAATTTCTTTGATGCAACATATTGATTTCTTTTTACAAAGGTAATTATTCCGGCATCAAGAAACAACCAGTGAAAACAACACATGTTGCTGAAAAATGTTATGACAGATCTTGTAACACTCACCATAATTCCTCCATTTAATAAAGAGGCAATTTACTACACGACGAATGAATAAAAAGCTTGATATCCATTCTTTGATTTACGAGAAAACATTTAAAATACAGCATCAACAGTAGTGAAAGACATTCTATAAGAATTTATGTTTCTGGTAACAATAGTATTACAGGTTTTTGCAGTAGTCTGGCAAATTATTAATGCTAATCTGGATTGAGACGAAAAGTATAATCATTCAAATCATCTATTTATTTAACTAAAAATAAAATATATGAAATTAATTATTTAAATCATTTATTGAATATTAATTCAAGTATTTTATTAGATGATATTAAATATAAGTTTAATTACTTGTTGTTTAAGGATTAAATAATACTCATAGAAGTTCATTCTCGCGTTATGTCGATGAAGCCACTTGCCCTGAATAAAAAACCATCCTTTCTGAGATATCAAATATGACGGTTCACTAGCTCTCGGAAAACCAATGCAGGAGTACTTTTTTCACTTCATCCACGCGAACAGGTTTGGTGATATACTCGTTCATGCCGGATTTTCTGGCACTTTTCTTATCCTCTTCATTGGAAGAAGCCGTCATCGCGATAATGGGTAAATTACAACCACCTGATCTTAATTCTTTCGTTGTTTGAATGCCATCTTTTTCGGGCATCATGATATCCATGAAAATAATATCGAAGTGATCTTCTTTTATCATTGATAAGACCTCGTTACCATCCTTGGCTATAGAAATTTCATACCCAAGATTTTTAAAAATAGTTTGTGCAACCTTTTGGTTTATCAGGTTATCTTCTGCCAGTAAAATATGAATCTCTTTTTTGAGCCGTGATAATTTCAAAACCTCTTTTTTCGCGAGATTCAGGTTCACGAAGTTTTCCTTTAGAAGTTCAAAAATCTCGAAGGAGTCAAATGGAGCGATAAGATAATGATCAATACCCAGGCTTCTACTTTTAGTGTAATTCCCGGTTTTATCATTCGTGCTGATAACTGCAATCAGGTATTTGGTAGTCAGGTTCTTTTGCTGCAAAATTTTGGCTACTCCAAATCCATCAAAATAAGGTTTATCCATGATAAAAATCATATGATAATTATCCTGGTTAAAATCCAGCGAATTTTGCAACCGGTTTATAGTAATGTCTTTCCTGAAACCCGTGGTGCTGTATTCTACACCAATGTTTTTAAGGATTTCCTCAATTTGTTCTTCCCTTGATCCAGAACTATTAATAATCAGGCTTCTAATCTGGGAGGTAACAGTGATGGATGACAAATCTAAATTCTTTTTAATTTTCTCGTTCGAATACAACTCTACCGTGAACGAAAATTTTGTGCCGGGAAATTTATCATTCCCCGAGATGGAAGATGGACTTTCAACCCATATTTCTCCATTCATTAATTCAACAAGCTGTTTGGAAATTGTTGTTCCTAAACCTGTTCCACCATATTTCCGGGTTGTTGAGCCATCTGCCTGACTAAAAGAGCTAAATATAGCATCAATTTTTTCCGGGGGAATACCAATGCCAGTATCTTCAACCTGGAATTTCAGTGTAATATTCCCTGAATACTCTTCAATTTTACTTACCGTTATCATTATTTTCCCAGAGGGAGTAAATTTGACAGCATTTCCAATCAAATTTGATAAGATCTGCCTCAACCGAAATGGATCACCGATCAGGTTATCATTTACATCGCCCGATACCTGTTGAATGATTTCAATGTTTTTTTGAGATGCTACTGTTTTGAAAAGCTGAATGGTTATGTCTAATTCTTCCCTGAGATGAAAGGGAATTTCCTCGAGCATCATTTTCCCGGCTTCTATCTTGCTAAAATCGAGAATATCATTTAAAATGGCCATTAATAAATCAGCAGACTTTTTAATAATGATAACTTTTTCCTTGTGGTCTTCCGGCATTTCCATTTGTTCCAGCACATCTGCCATTCCAATAATGCCGTTCATGGGTGTACGGATCTCGTGACTCATTTTAGCCAGGAATTCTGATTTCGCGTTATTCGCGTCTGCCTCAATTTTTCGTGCTTTCTCGATGAGTGTAACATCAATGAAAGTTTGAAGCGTGAGTTCTTCTCCACCCATGTTAACAGGGAAATCACGTTTATAAATAACAACTTCATTCCCTTCTTTCTTATAATAAATCAAATGATCAGAATCGAAAGCCGCATCACTGAATTCCGGGGTAAGGTCTTTCTCGGGGACAACAAAACGCTCACTGATATTTTTCCCGATAAGGTTATTTTCGTCCTTGGCAGCGAGTAATGATGTAGCAACCTGATTAATGTGCCTGATAATATTATTCGTATCCAGAATAATGATACCAACCGGTAAAAAATTCAGTATTTCCTGCAAACTGGTTTCACCGGCCGTAGGTCTTCCCGATGGTATTATGAGATTCCTTTCGTTTTTCCGGAATATCAGGTAAATAACAATGCCCATCAAACAAAGACTTAATAATGTTATCAGGAGTGAATCCCGGATAATATCCATGAAAACCATATTGGTATTAAGAGAAAAAATTACTCCAAAGCCCTGATTAAGAACCCTTATCGGGTAGTAAGCAGATATCAAAGAAATTTCATCCTCTTCTTCAAAGTATATTTTATGTCTGATAAACCCGCTCATTTCTTCTTCGAGCTCGGAAATAATAATATTTTCTTTCTCAAGTCCTACAGGATTATTCTCAAAATTCCCAGTGAGCATTTTACCATCGAAATTGACAAGTTGCTGCCAAAACCTTTCTCTCAGGTGATAATTATCGAACACGTGATTAACGTATCGTATAAAATCAATAGTAATAATCAGGTTACCGATAAGTTTATTGTCCTGAAAAAGCGGCATGAAAAATTTATAATTCCCATCACTATACTCTAACTGGTGTTTACTTAGCAATGTATTTGCTTTATGGGTAATGAAATAATCAAGAATGAATTTATCCTTTTTATCTTTATAAATACTGAAAACCTGTTGGGTTGTGTCGTAAAGGGCAATAGAAGCAATCAATCGGTTATACTTGGCATAAAATATCTGCAATTTATCAGTAAATGATGAATTCTCCCAGGTTTCCTGTTCCAGTATAATATCATTCTCGGAAAAAAGAATGTAATTCAGTTCATTCTCGAAGTTAGCAACGCCTGTTTCAAGCTCATTCCCACATTTTTCAGTTTGCCTGAGCATCAACTCGCGTTGATAGGTAAGTTGTTTATCAAAAATTTTATAATGGGAAATAAAGGTTAAGACCATGATAATGATGATCATGAAACCGGGAATGAAATACTTCTTTTTCATTTTGAGCAAATGTTTCATCGCCGAAGTTAAAAAATATTTGCCATTGACCAACAATTATCTTTTAAACGCATTAATAATTTGATTTACTGCTCATTTTTATACATGAATA
>CAYRRV010000025.1:12599-50032 GCA_964426725.1 uncultured Bacteroidales bacterium
GATGACGATTTCGCCAAAGGCGAATGTCAGGCTACAACTTAAATATAGGAGGTTACTTGCTAACTAACGGAAAGCGGTTGTTCCGTCCAATCGGGTAAGTCGAAAGGCATTCAATTGTCACTTGATGATCAATTGATAATAATTTTGCCTCCATTGTAACAGATTGTAGCAAAGAGGTCAGACGAAGATCAGACATCCCGGCTTGAAATCGGGAGTCATTAATTGGTGAACGAGAAGTTAATAATTAGTGATGGTGATTGTTTGTAAATACGTCATAAATATTATTAATTTCATGAATATTTAGCTTTCGCGTGTAAGCAGGTATTCCATCAATTCCCGAAGGCCCTGTTTTTTCGGGTCAGGTACGTTGAGGTTTTCAAGAAACGAGAAAGCTTTACCAGTATAATCAGAAATTTTATCCTGTAATAGCCCAGGGATCCCTAAAGAATTGTAAATTTCTGTTACTACCCTGATTTTTTCTGCTGAATCAATCCCCCGAGTTCCAAAATAGTGTAGTAATGATTCTCTCTCTTTATTCCCGGCTATTTCCATTGCTTTCACGAACAGGAGTGTTTTTTTATTTTCCACGATGTCGCCTCCTGTTGTTTTCCCGAATTTTTCAGGATCCCCGTACGTGTCGAGGTAATCGTCACGTAATTGAAATGCCAGCCCAAGGTTAATTCCCGCCTCGTACAATTGTCGAGCGATTTCCGTGTCTGCTCCTGTTGCAAGGGCGCCACCTTGCAGGCAGGCTCCTATAAGTACAGAAGTTTTTAACCTTATCATCTCTATATATTCTTTCTCTGAAATATCCATTCTCTCTTCAAACTTCATATCGAACATCTGACCCTCGCAAACTTCCGTGGCAGTTTGGTTAAAAAGCCTGAAAACTTCGTCATAATTAAAGATATCTGCTTTCTGAAGGAACTGGTAAGCCATGATGAGCATGGCATCACCCGAGAGAATAGCCGTGTTATTATTCCATCTTTCATGTACCGTGGGATTACCCCTGCGGATTTTAGCATTGTCCATCAAGTCATCGTGCACGAGTGTAAAATTATGGAAAATCTCAAAAGCCAATGCCAGGTCTGTAATTTTCTTTACGTTGTCCGAGAACATTCCGGCTGTCATTAAAACCATGGCGGGGCGGATTCTTTTTCCGATTGAGTTTAGAATATAAGCAATCGGTTCGTACAATTGCATTGGCTTTCCTGCAATATTTAATGTAGCAATTTCCTTGATGATAATGTCTTGTGCTTCTTTAAATGATATCATTTTTGAATGTCTCGAAATTGGATAAACATAAGGTCAATAAAAGTACAATATTTTAATTTAATCAAAAATTGGGTGAAAGATTTTATAAATAAATCATATCAATGACATGTAAATATAATATTGCAGGAGGAATGTTTCTTGTAATTAGGACATGTGACAAGGATCAATCGACATTTTTTTATAGGCATGATACTAAAAGCGATAAATTATTATGAATAATGACTTTTCAGAGTTATTTTTGTGAGTTTTATTTTCACATTTTATGCTTATTTTCGTACAACAATAGATAGATGATTAGTCTGATAGTTAAAATACTGACTTTGGTTGGCTCGCTAAGCCTTTTTCTTTTTGGCATGCGCCTCATGAGTGAATCCCTCCTGAAAGTTGCCGGAACAAAGATGAGAGCTATCCTTTCTACTATTACCGCGAGCAAATTTAAAAGTATACTCACGGGTTTTGCCATTACATCTATTATTCAGTCTTCTTCGGCCTCGACTGTAATGATTGTCAGTTTTGTCAATGCTGGTTTATTGGGGCTTGCTGAATCAGTGGGTGTAATTATGGGAGCTAATATCGGAACCACCTTCACGGCCTGGTTTATTTCCTTACTGGGATTCAACATAAAAATTTCAACCTTAACTATTCCCTTGGTAGGTTTGGCCTTTCCACTTCTGTTTTCAGCCAAAACATCGCGCAGGTACTGGGGGGAGTTTATTGTTGGATTCGCGCTTATTTTTTTGGGACTCGAATTCTTGAAAACAACGGTTCCAGATATTCATTCTAACCCTGAGATGATCGAATTTCTGAGTGAATACACTCAAATGGGTTATGGTTCCATATTTATTTTCATGTTAGCGGGGATCTTGCTCACCATTATTATTCAATCTTCATCTGCTGCTATTGCACTTACACTTGTCATGTGCTACCAGGGCTGGATTGGGTTTGATTTGGCAGCAGCCATGATCCTGGGTGAAAATATTGGGACCACCATTACTGCCAATATTGCAGCATTTGTTGCCAATACTGCCGCGAAGAAGGCTGCCAGGGCACATTTCATATTTAATCTACTCGGGGCAGTCTGGCTTTTGTTAATTTTTCCGGTTTTTCTCAAAGGAGTTGATTTAGTCGTGCAGTATTTCACCGATAAATCAGTTTTTACTCACGCGAATTCACTTCCGGTAGGATTAGCTGTCTTTCATTCCGCTTTCAATATCGTCAATGTTTTTATCCTTGTTGGATTTATTCCTGTTATTCTGAAACTTTCATCATTTCTTATCTTCAAAAAAAGCGAGGACATTGAGCATTATAAATTAACTCACCTGAGTACCGGGGTTTTATCAACAGATGAACTAAGTATTTTACAGGCAAAAAAGGAAATCGTGGTATATGCACGCAGGGTGCAAAAAATGTTCAGGCTGGTACGACAACTTTTTTCATCCATCAATGATAAAGAGTTTTACCAAATTACCTCCAGGATAAATAATTATGAAGAAATCTGTGACAGGATGGAAGTTGAAATAGCGGGCTACCTTACCAGGTTATCTGAAGGTGAAATAAGTAAACCCGGTTCAAAAAGATTGAGGATCATGCTCCGTGTTGTTGATGAAATCGAATCTATCGGGGATTCATGTTATAATATTTCAAAAAACCTGAACCGCAAAAAAGAACAAAAAATATGGTTTACACAGGATATTCGAAATAACCTCAACAACATGTTCGATAAGATTGAAGAGGCATATGCCGTGATGATTAAGAATTTGGAAGCGGATTACAAAGATGTGGACCCGGGAAAGGCAATAGCAATAGAGAAGGAAATCAATCACCTGAGAAATTCTTATAAACAAGAACACCTGGATAATATTGAAAACAGGAGTTACAAGTACCAGGCAGGTGTAATATACACCGATATACTCTCCCAGGCTGAAAGTCTCGGAGATCATATCGTGAATGTAACCAAATCAATCGCGGGTTAAGCGTTGACTGTAATTTTTTTATTGTAAGCAATAATAAAAAATTCAGGCGTTATTTAAAATATCAAAGGATGTATAAATTGTAAACATGAATATTATGAAAAAACAGTTAATTATATTTCTGCTTTTCGTTTTCCCGTTTACTCTTTTTTCCCAGGGTTACAAAATAGATGTACAAATCAATGGATTAAAAGATACTACGCTAATCCTGGGTCATTACTTCACATCGAACCTCATACCTGATGATACTGTGTTTCTCGATCAAAAGGGAAGAGGAACTTTCGAGGGTGAAAAACCCCTGCCGGGAGGTATGTACTTTATTTACCTTCCCTCACAAAAGTTCTTCGAACTCTTGATTGATGATGATGATCAGGAATTTTTTATCGGTAATGACACGACTGATTTCGTGAGTAACGTGAAAATTAAAGGTAGTAAAAATAATGAGATTTTCTTCGAGTATCAGCAGATGTTGCAAAAAATAAGAACCGAGGCCCAGGCATTAAAAGACAGAAAGAAACAAGAAAATCTTGATAAAAAAACAAGAGAAGATATAGATAATCAGATTTCGGAACTTAATAAAAAAGTGAATGAAGAGCAAAAGAGAATTATCAATGCTCATCCTGACTTATTTGTCAGCACTTTTATAAAGGCTACCCGGGAAATTGAAGTACCTGATCCCCCCAGGGACGAAAACGGTAATATCACGGATTCCTTGTTCCAGTACCAGTATTATCGCGATCATTATTTTGACAACCTTGATTTTACAGATGGCAGGCTTTTAAGGACACCAATCTACGAGAATAAATTTAAGAATTATATAGAAAAAATTGTCCATCAGCATCCTGATAGTCTTATATTGGCAGTGGATCACATTATTAGTCAATCCAGGAAAGATCCGGATGTCTTCCGTTACGTGATGGTAACGCTTTTTAACCATTATGCCCAAAGCCAGATCATGGGCCATGATGGTGTTTTGGTACATATCGCCGAGAATTATTATATTCCTGAGGCAGACTGGAGTTCTAAAGAGTTTATTGCCAAGCTGAAAAAACAGGTGGAAAGTGCGAAACCAACCTTAATCGGAAATATCGCCCCTGATTTTCAGCTCATGGGTTTACCCGATGATCATTTCTTTTTGGCTGCAGAGGATACATTGGTAAAAAAGGACGTGCATGCAGGCGATATGTTTTATCTTCACCAGGTCAATGCTCCTTATATTGTACTGGCTTTTTGGGAACACGATTGTGGTCATTGCAAAACAGTCATTCCAAAGCTCCATGATATTTACGAGGAAAGTCTTAAAGACATGGGTGTGGCCGTTGTTGCCGTTCATCAGCTTGGAGGAGTTGAAGGAAAAGAGAAATGGATTGATTTCGTGAATAAAAACGAGCTTTATGGTTGGGTCAACGCGTGGACACCATATAACTATGATTACAAAAAAGTTTATAATCTTAAAACCACACCCGTGATATTCATTTTAGACAGCGAAAAGAAAATAAAGGCAAAAAATGTGAGCGCTGAACAAGCAAGGGATATTATCACGGAACTGGAAAAAACCAAATAAATTTGATAACAAATAAACTAAAAAATGACAAAGTTCAGGGAAATCAGATTGATACTGGAAGATGGAACCGAATTTAAAGGAAAATCCTTTGGTGCAGAAAATTCCATTTCAGGGGAGGTCGTATTTAATACGGCTATGACAGGGTACCCCGAGAGTTTAACGGATCCTTCCTACAAGGGACAAATTCTCGTGCTTACTTATCCTATCGTTGGAAATTACGGTGTACCTGGCACTAACATGGAAGAAAACCTTCACAAGTTTTATGAATCAAATACCCTACATATATCCGGTTTGGTTATTTCTGATTATTCCGGTGAATATAGCCACTGGAATGCTGAATACAGCCTTGGTGACTGGCTTAAACAGCACAACGTGCCCGGGATATTTGATATAGATACACGTGCACTCACCAAAATTCTCAGGGAAAAAGGTACAATGCTGGGCAAAATAATTTATGAAGAAGATGTTGAATTTTATGATCCCAATACGGAAAATCTAGTGGCTCAGGTAAGTATTAAGGAGAAAACCTTTTATGGCAATGGCAAATACAAAATATTGCTTGTCGATTGCGGTGTAAAGAACAACATTATTCGTCACTTATTACAGCGTGATACAACGGTAATCAGGGTTCCCTGGGATCATGATTTTCTTGCAGAAGAATATGACGGGTTGTTCATTACCAATGGCCCGGGTGATCCTAAGATGTGCAAGGAAACCATCCGGAATCTTACAAAAGCTTTTGAAAAGGATAATCCCGTGTTTGGCATCTGCCTTGGAAATCAATTAATGGGACTGGCCTCCGGCGCGGACTCGTACAAGTTGAAATACGGGCACCGGAGTCATAATCAACCAGTAATTCAGGCAGGAACGGATAACGCGTATATAACCTCTCAAAATCACGGATTTGCTATCAATAATAACACGTTGTCCAGCGACTGGGAACCCCTGTTTATTAATATCAATGATAGTACAAACGAGGGAATGAGACACAAGACAAAGCCCTTCTTTTCAAGTCAGTTTCACCCGGAGGCCTCGGGAGGGCCAACAGATACCGAACACCTGTTCGATGAGTTCATCGACAAAATAAAGGAATTTAAAGGAGAAAAAGTAGAAACGCGTCACATTTTATAATGTGGGAGGGATGCCCTCCTTTTAGGACATGTCACACAGATCAACAGCCAATTTTTCATTGAGAGGACAGTAACATAAAATTTTACCCGATAAGAAAATTACCGGGTAAAACAATTATTCACTTAAATATTTATCAATATCCGCGGCGGCACGCCGGCCTGAATAAATCGCGGTTACTACAAGACTGGCGCCATTCACGCTATCTCCTGCTGCAAAGACCTTGTCGATATTGGTGAGGTGTTGCTTGTTTACAACAACATTGCCGCGATTGCTGAATTCCAGTTTAAGATCGTTCAATAATCCTTCCTGGACCGGCGATACAAAACCCATGGATAAAAGCACCAGGTCTGCATCTATCGTTCTCGTTGTACCGGGAATTTCATTCATTTGCATCCTGCCATCCGCATTCTTTATCCATTCAGTTTCAACCACTTCAACTTGTTTTACTTTGCCATTTTCACCGATAAATCTTTTGGTAGACAAGCACCATTCCCGCTCACATCCTTCCTCGTGAGAACTGGAGGTTTTTAAAGTAAAAGCCCAGTAGGGCCAGGGATTCTCGGGAGCTCTTTCAACGGGAGGCTGGGGCATAATCTCTATTTGCCGTACTTTTTTCGCTTTTTGCCTGTTGGAAGTTCCCACGCAATCGGAGCCTGTATCACCTCCACCTATTACCAGAACATTTTTACCTGTAGCGAGAATCCTTTCATTATCCGGGATATTAATTCCCTTTATCACCTTGTTTTGTTGGGTGAGGAAATCCATGGCAAAATGTATGCCATCCAAATCGCGGCCTTCTACCGGTAAATCACGAGGTTTCATAGCTCCTGCAGCTATACATACTGCATCGTAATTATCAAGCAATTCCGCGGCAGGGATATCCTTTCCGGCCAAAATGCCGGTTTTAAACTCCACACCTTCTTCAACCATGATGTTCACGCGTCTGTCGATCACGTTTTTGGACAGCTTGAAATCCGGTATACCATACCTGAGTAACCCGCCCACGGCATCATCCTTCTCGAATACCGTAACAGTATGCCCGGCCTTGTTTAACTGGTCGGCACATGCCAGGCCGGCAGGGCCGGAACCAATTACAGCTACCTTTTTTCCCGTTCTGATTTTTGGTGGACGGGGTTTAATATAACCTCTAAGGTAACCCTGTTCAGCAGTGGCTGCCTCATTTTCACGGATGGTGACAGGTTCGTCATTGATACCGAGTGTACATGCTTTCTCGCATGGCGCGGGACAAATCCTGCCCGTGAATTCGGGAAAGTTATTCGTCACGTGCAGGATATCAATTGCACTTTCCCAGTCGCCTTTATAAATGGCATCCTGCCACTCGGGCATGTTATTCATTACAGGGCATCCCCATGAACAAAAGGGTACACCACAATCCATGCATCTGGATGCCTGCAACTTGCGATCCTCTTCATTGAGCGTTTGTTCAACCTCGCTAAAGTCATTAAGTCTCTCGTTAACGGGCCGGTTACCGCCATCTTTCCTTTTTATCTCTATGAAACCTTTTGGATTTCCCATGGTTAGAATATTTTGCAATGTTAACAATTAATACTGATGCTGTGGTGCATCCTCGGTCATTTCTAGTTTTTTTCTTAAAGTCTCAAGCTTCATTTCCTCGAGAACTTTCTTGTATTCAAATGGTATCACTTTTACAAAACGGGGCAGGTATTCATCCCAGTTAACCAGGATTTTTTCTGCCAGTTTGCTGCTCGTGTACATGAGGTGGTTACTGATCATGTTTTGCAGTTCTATGATATCTGATTTATCATCCAGGGTAGTTAACTCAACCAGTCCCTTGTTGCAGAAATAATCAAAGTTACCATCTGTATCAAGCACGTAAGCAATACCCCCGCTCATTCCCGCGGCGAAGTTTCTTCCTGTTTTTCCAAGAACCACCGTCCGCCCCCCTGTCATGTACTCGCAACAATGGTCTCCTGCTCCTTCGACTACTGCAATAGCCCCGCTGTTTCGCACGCAAAAACGTTCTCCTGCCACACCTTTCACGTATAGTTCACCGCTGGTTGCACCATATAGTACGGTATTACCCACGATGATATTTTCTTCCGGGTTAAACGTGGAAGAGGAGGGAGGTATCACGGCAATACGACCTCCTGACAATCCCTTACCAAGGTAATCATTCGATTCACCTTCCAGGGTAAAGTTAATTCCCTTTTCAAGGAAAGCGCCAAAACTTTGCCCTGCAGAACCGTAAAATTTACAATTGATAGTATTATCCGGTAAACCAATGCTGCCATATCTTTTGGCTACCTCACCAGATAACATGGCTCCCACGGAGCGATCAACATTATTAATCCGTTTCGATAACCACACCTTTTCTTTATTCTTGATGGCTTTATTGGCTCTTTTAATCAATTCCCTGTCTAGCACATCATCAATATTATGAATTTGATGGCTCACGTTGTAAACAGGATATTTTGATGCTTCTTCCGGGAAAAATGTAAGCTTGTCGAGATTCACCGTATTGGCTTTCCAGTGATCGAAATCTTTCCTGCGAATCAGCAAATCAGAACGACCCACGAGATCTTCAAACTTGCGAATTCCCATCTCGGCCATGATTTCTCTTACTTCTTCAGCAACAAACCTGAAAAATGTCTCTACATGATCAGCATTGCCCATGAAACGTTTCCTGAGGTCTTCGTTTTGGGTAGCTACTCCCACCGGGCATGTGTTGAGATGGCATTTTCGCATCAGGATACAACCCAGGGTAACCAGGGCCGCGGTGGAGAATCCAAACTCCTCGGCACCCAGCAGTCCCATGAGCACGACATCCATTCCCGTTTTCAATTGGCCATCGGTCTGGAGTTTCACACGCCCTCTCAGATTATTCATTACCAGGGTTTGTTGTGTTTCAGCTATACCCAGTTCTACAGGTAATCCGGCATGTTTTATTGAACTTACCGGGCTTGCTCCCGTGCCCCCTTCAGTGCCACTGATAGTAATCAGGTCTGCCTTGGCTTTAGCAACCCCGGCTGCAATAGTACCCACGCCATTCTCCGATACCAGCTTCACGCTTATTTTAGCACAGGGATTGACCGACTTAAGATCAAAGATAAGTTGTGCCAAATCTTCAATGGAATAAATATCATGATGCGGGGGAGGAGAAATAAGGGTGATTCCCGGTGTGCTGTTTCGCAACCGCGCGATTACGTCATTGACCTTGAACCCGGGTAACTGGCCACCTTCTCCTGGTTTAGCTCCCTGGGCTATCTTGATCTGAATTTCATCGGCATTCACGAGATAATTGGTAGTAACCCCGAAGCGGCCGGAAGCTACCTGTTTAATCGCGCTGCGCTTGTTCAAACCATCTTTCCCGATAGTGAATCTCTCCGGGTCCTCGCCCCCTTCACCGGTATTACTTCTTCCCCCTATACGATTCATGGCAATTGCCAGTGCCTCATGTGCTTCTTTTGAAATAGAACCAAATGACATGGCGCCTGTAACGAATCTTTTCAAAATCTCTTCGGCAGGTTCTACCTCCGCGATATCTATCGGATTGGTTTTATACTCGAAGAAACCTCTCAGAAAAAATGGTGCGCGTGTTTCCTGATTCACGATTTTGCTAAATTCCTTGAATTTTTTATAGTCTTTGGTTTTTGTCGACCATTGTAATAAGGCAATTGTCTCGGGATTCCAGCCATGATATTCTCCCTCGCGCCTGTAATGATAATAACCGTTACTATGGAAAAGAAATTTTTCAGTATCCCGCGTATCATTAAAAGCTTCCCCGTGAGGTATAGAAGCTTCCCGGGCTATTTCTTTCAAACCAATACCCCCTATTCTTGAAACCGTTCCATTGAAATACTGATCCACTACTTCTTCACTTATTCCAATGGTTTCGAATATCTGGGCCCCATGATAACTCCTGAGGGTTGAAATTCCCATTTTGGAGAGTATTTTGAGTAAGCCCGAGTCAATGGCATGAATATAATTCTTGCGTGCTTCCTTGTAATTCAATTTGATTTCACCTTTCCGACATAATTCATCAATTACTGCAAAGGCCATGTAAGGGTTGATAACACTTGCCCCGTAACCCAGGAGTAAAGCGAAATGCATTACTTCCCTTGCTTCAGCAGTTTCGACAATTATTCCAACCTGCATGCGTTTTTTTTCTTTAATAAGATGGTGATGCACGGTTGCCACTGCCAGCAGGGAAGGAATGGGTGCTTTGTCTTTATCAATTTGCCTGTCGGAAAGAATAATATAATTCATTTCATTATCCACGGCTTTTTCTGCCGCGGCACACAGATTATCAAGGGCTTTTTTCAGGGCTTCCTCGCCACCTTTTGGGTCAAAAACCATGGGTAATGTTACATGAGTAAAGTATTCATTTTTCAGGTCTTTTATTTTACCCAAGTCTGTATTGATTACAATGGGGCTTTTGAATTTCAATAATTTACAATGTTCAGGCGCTTCTTCGAGCAAGTTTTTACTGACAGAGCCAATATAATTGGTTAACGACATTACCAAACCTTCCCGGATTGGATCAATGGAAGGATTCGTAACCTGCGCGAACAATTGTTTAAAATAGTTGAATAAGCGTTGTGGTTTTTTTGCCAACACTGCAATAGGAGTATCATTGCCCATCGAGCCGGTTGGTTCTTTACCTTCAAGACACATGGGCATGATAATAGCATCAATATCTTCTTTCGTGTAACCAAACGATTTCGCGTAGGTACTGAATTTATCACCCAGGCTGGAAGGAACCCTTTCTATTACTTCTATTTTTTCGAGTTCGAGCCTGTTTTCATTGAGCCAGTTCCCGTAAGGATTCATACGGGAAAGTTGTTGTTTTAATTCCTGATCAGGCACGATAATACCCAACTGGGTATCAACCAGTAAAATTTTCCCCGGGCGCAGGCGACCTTTCTCTTTAATGTTTTCAGGTTCAATCGTTTGCACCCCTACTTCAGAACCCATCACTATCATGTCATCTTTCGTGATGGTATACCTGGAAGGACGCAACCCGTTGCGATCGAGTGTTCCGCCCACGAAACGCCCGTCTGTAAATAGAATAGATGCTGGTCCGTCCCAAGGTTCCATGAGGGTGGAATGATACTCGTAATAAGCTTTCAGGCTGTTGGGAATCGGATTTTTATCATTCCATGATTCCGGGACCATCATGCTCAGGGCATGAGGCAGGGTTTTCCCAGTTAATATTAAAAACTCCAACACGTTATCGAAGGAGGCGGAATCACTTTTACCTGGTTCAATGATCGGGAAAAGTTTTTGCAAATCATCTCCAAATAAATGTGTTTTCAGGAGGGATTCCCGTGTTTGCATCCAAAGACGATTTCCCTTTATAGTGTTAATTTCACCGTTATGACAAATATAGCGGAATGGTTGTGCCAGATCCCAGGTAGGAAAAGTATTGGTGCTGAACCTGGAATGAACTAATCCTATCGCGCTCTTCATGTTTTTATCATTCAGGTCAATAAAATATTCACCAAGCTGGGCAGGGGTAAACATGCCCTTGAATACCATGATCCTGGAAGAAAGGCTTGGAATGTAGAAAAAATCCCGTGTCTTGATATTGGACTCCCTGACTTTTTTCTCGGTTTGTTTCCTTACAATATACAGTTTCCTTTCCAGTTCATCCTGTTCACAGCAACTTGTTATAATTACCATCTGTATAAAAGGTTCGGAACGGCGGGCAATTTCTCCCAATGATTTACTCTCTACAGGAACATCCCTGTAGGTGAGTAAACTAAGGCTTTCTTCTTTTATGGTTTCCTCGAGTATTGACAGGCATGCTTTCCTGTCTTTTTCATTTTGAGGTAAAAATATCAACCCGGCTCCATATTCACCTTCTGCCGGAAGGTGAATATCTTTTGAAAGGAAAAACTCACGGGGGAGTTGGATAGTAATACCCGCTCCATCACCAGAAGCATTATCAGCACTCTCTGCGCCGCGGTGGGTCATGTTGACAAGCACTTCTAATCCTTTTTGAATAATCTCGTGTGATTTCTGTCCCTTGATGTGAGCCACGAAACCAATCCCACAACTGTCATGTTCGTTCGCTGGATTGTACATTCCTTTCGCACTGGGAAATCCTGATTGCATTGCCATATTCTTATTGTTTCGGTTTAAACTGTTATTTTTTTTCGAAAAAGGCCGTTTTCTTTATAGAGAACGGCCTTTCTTTAATCTTATAATTATACCATTCTCACTGAAGAAATTCAATTATTAAATATAATTTGCTGTATATTCTTAATATGGGGTATCGCATTTAAACATCTATTTGCCTACAACCAGCAAAGATACTGATAAAGCTACAATATACCCATCTTTTTACCCTAAATTAAATCTAAATTAAACAGTAACATTTTGTTTTATTCTCTCTTCCAGGGGAACATATATTGATCTTTTGCTAACGTTTTTATAAGCAGGACGAATGATTCTTTTCGATGTAAAAGTCACTTCTTCCAGCCTGTGAGCGCACCATCCGGCAATTCTTGCTATCGCGAAAACCGGCGTGTAAATATCCCTGGGAATATGTATGCAGTCGTACACGAAACCAGAGTAAAAATCTACATTCGGACAAATTACTTTTGCCCCGGGACCTTTATATGTTCCAAATACTTCAGGTGCCAGCTTTTCAATGAGAGCGTACAATTCAAATTCATCAAGCCTGTTTTTTTCTATAGCAAGGCTCCTGGCTTTCTCTTTGAGTAATACTGCCCTTGGATCAGATAACGTGTATATGGCGTGACCGATGCCATAAATTTTCCCGGATTTATCGAAAGCTTCACATTTCAGAATTTTCGTCAGGTAAGCTTTCACTTCTTCTTCATCTTTCCAATCCGAAACATTCTCTTTGATATTCTCCATCATTTCTATTACCTTGAGATTAGCCCCACCATGCAATCCGCCTTTCAGAGAGCCAATTGCTGCAGCGATAGCAGAATAGGTGTCGGTACCCGAGGAGCTGACAACCCTTGTTGTAAAGCTGGAGTTATTGCCCCCACCATGTTCCGCGTGAAGAACCAGTGCTAAATCAATAATATCGGCTTCCAACGAGGTGTAATCATCTCCTTTCAGCATGTGCAGGAAATTCTCCGCGATACTCAGGTGCGGTTCCGGATGACGGATTACCAGTGATCGCCTGAAAAATGAATGCAACATCCCGTAATAAGAATATACCACGAATGCCGGGAATTTCGCGATAAGATTCATCGATTGCTTGATTACATTTTTGAGCGAGTAATTCTCAGGATCTTCGTCCAGGGTATAGGTTACCAAAACAGAACGGGCCAGCATGTTCATCACGTTCCTCCCTCTCATTGAAAGAATCATGTTCTTGGTAAAAGGCGGTGGTAATTCTCTTAATTCGGAAAGTTCCTCTGTAAATTCCTTAAGTTCAGGTTGATTTGGTAATTTTCCGGATAGCAACAGGTAGATGGTCTCTTCAAACCCGTGCCTCTGATCAGCCTGAAAACCTTTTACCAGATCATTAACATTAATTCCCCTGTAATAAAGCTGACCTTCAACAGGAATAATTTTACCATCAACTTTATCATAGCCAATCACATCCCCTATATTGGTTAATCCCACCAAAACCCCGGAATGATCGGCATTGCGCAGGCCGCGTTTCACATTATAGCGGGAGAACAGATCTTTTTCGATCTGCGATACCTTGTGAACATGGGCTGATAATTTGTCATATAATTCCATTTTTTATTATTTGGGTTACTTGTTTTACTTCATGTACTGACTTAATTTATCTTCGTTCGTGATTCTCCCGAAAATTATCGGGAAGTTATCTCAAACCAGATCTGTAATATATTTCCTTCCACCTCACCGTGGTTTTTCCCGGTTATCCTTTCATTCACCGGGAATTTCATTAATGGTTTATTTTTTTGGTTTCGTTTTTATTGCCTCACCTGTCCATTCCCGTAAATAATGTACTTGGAAGATGTTAGTTCACTTAAGCCCATGGGGCCCCGTGCATGTAATTTTTGCGTGCTGATTCCAATTTCTGCACCAAACCCGAATTCAAAACCATCGGTAAATCTGCTTGAAGCATTCACGTATACCGCTGCTGCATCCACTTCATCAAGGAATCTTTGCGCGTTAGTATAATTTTCAGTAATAATGACTTCAGAGTGTTTTGTACCGTATTTTGCAATATGGTCGATTGCTTCATCCAGGCTGTCAACTACTTTTACCGATATGATATAATCCAGGTATTCTTTACCCCAATCCTCTTCGGTTGCCGGAATTGCTCCTTCAATCAGGTTAACGGTAGTGCCGTCGCCGCGGATTTCCACGTTGTATTCTTTCAGTTTTTTCCCCAGTTCCGGTAAGATAGCATCCGCGATCGATCTGTGTACCAGCAGACTTTCCGCGGCATTACAAACGCCGGGCCGGTGTGTTTTAGAATTTACCGTGACATCAATAGCCATTTGTGGTAAAGCGAATGCATCAATATAAACATGACAATTGCCCACTCCTGTTTCGATTACCGGCACGGTACTGTTTTGCACTACCGTGTTTATCAGGCCCGCGCCTCCTCTTGGAATCAGTAAATCAAGATACTCATTTAGTTTCATCATGGCAACAGCGCTTTCTCGGTTGGTGTTTTCAACTAGTTGCACGCATTCAACAGGAAGATCGTTATTTTCAAGTGCCATCTGTATGACTTTAACCACGGCCTTGTTAGAATGAATCGCTTCTTTTCCCCCTCTTAAGATTGTCGCGTTTCCGGTTTTAAGGCATAAGCCGAAAGCATCCGCGGTGACATTAGGGCGGGCTTCATAAATAATCCCGATAACACCCATGGGGACTCTTCTTTGCCCAATGGTAAGTCCATTTGGTCTTTTTTTCATTGAAATAACTTCTCCCACGGGATCATCCAGTTGAGCTATTTGCATGAGCCCTTCTGCCATTGACTTAATTCGGGTTTCGTTCAGGGTTAGCCGGTCGAGAAGAGCCCCCATGACGCCGTTTTTTTCAGCGTTATCCAAATCTAACCGGTTGGCTTCCAGAATTTGATCCGCTTTTTCGACCAGGAGGAAGGCAGCTTTTTCCAACACTTTGTTTTTGACATCAGTTGAAGTTTTTTGTAAGATATTTGCAGCTTTTACCGCCAGTTTTCCCTTGCTGTTTAATTCTTCCATGAAATAAGTCGTTTTATACTTTTTTAAATTTATGTCTAAAGGTGAACAGGGTTCCCGTTTCCTCTCCATTTATGACATCATAAATCACCCTGGGATTCGATCCATTTGTGATTATTGCATCTATTCCAGAATCGCGGCAAACTTTCGCGGCGGTTATTTTGGTAATCATACCTCCTGTTCCAAATGAAGACCCCGCACCGGTGGCGATGTTGTCCAGTTCAGGTGTGATTTCTTCTACCAGTGAAATAATTTCTGCTGATGCATTGGCTCTCGGGTCGGCTGAATATAAACCATCAATATCTGAAAGCATTATCAACAAATCGGCATCAACCAAATCGGCCACGAAAGCAGAAAGGGTGTCATTATCGCCAAACTCTATCTCATCTGTGGCCACGGTATCATTCTCGTTAATAATGGGAATAATTCCCATGGTGATAAGCGTATTCAAGGTATTTCTCGCGTTAGTGCGCCGAATGGGGTTCACGATACCATCTTTCGTGAGTAATACCTGGGCTACAAATTGATGGTAATTATCAAAGAATTTCTGATATATTTTTATCAATTCAGCTTGTCCTACAGCAGCAAGCGCTTGTTTATCAGCCAGGGCCGCGGGTTTTTCATGCAATCCCAGTCTGCCGGCACCCACGGCGATCGCTCCTGATGAAACAATCAATACTTCTTTACCCCTTGCCTGCACGTCGGATATTACTCTCGCCAAAAGCTCAATCCGCTGGAAATTTAACTTACCGTTTGGATAAGAGAGTGTAGAGGTTCCAATCTTCACCACGATTCTCTTGCAATCCTTTAAATAATTTCTCTTGTTCATGATATGGTTTACTTCAGGCAAATTTTAATTCTTCAAATTTTTCAGGAAAAGGTATAAGCTTGTAGTTACCATTTTCTTTGATATTTTTTAATTGCGCCATTTTATTAACCAATTCTTCCTCGTTTACTTTAACCTGATCGCCTCCAAGGCTGTCAATTATCATGTATTTACCTTCGAGTTCAGATTTAACGATGATAGCATCTGCAGAAATTACCCGGGATACATTAAAAACAAGCGGGTAATTGTCATTGAGTTGAATATCATCTGTTGAAACAGAATCATTTTCATTGATTATTGGAATAATGCCTCGTTCCAGTAAGTTAAAGAGCGTATTTCTGGCTTTACGGGTACGATTTTCACTTTCAATGATATCCTTCGTGACAAGTACCTGGGCAACAATCTGGTTGAATTCATCGAAATAATTCTGATAGCAACTTATTAATTCAGCTTGTCCAATTGCTGCTATTGCCTGCATTTCAATGAATGAAGATGGTTGTTTTTTCAATCCAAGCTTAGCGGCACCCAGTGCAATGGACCCGGAGGAGACCATGAGAACAGCAATGCCGCTGTTTAGCAGGTCGGTACATATCATGGCCAGCCTTTCCATTTTTGAAGGACAAAATTTGCCATCATTATCATATAGCGTGTGTATCTCAATTTTAAACACTGCTTTAAAGCTGTTTGATTCCATCTCTTCTTTTCTTTTTCCTTGCTTTTGTTTTTTTATCATGAAAAATCTACAAGAGGCTTAAATCCTGCAACAGGTTTTTATAAGCATTATCCAGTTTATCGAAACGGAAACCTTCCATGCTATCCTTAATTTTTTTCTTTATTTCATCATTGCAAAGATTTCCTATACTTCCCTCGTGAGTATGACTTATATCTCTCCCCTCGTGCTCGTATTTTTCCTGCATGATTTCCATTGCCGTGTTTTTATATGCATCCCTGAATGGAATCCCCTCCAGCACTTGTTTATTTACATCTTCCACGCTAAATATGTACTTGTATTTATCATCCTGCAGAATATTTTTGCTCACTTCCATGTGAGTCAGCATTAGTTCTGCCATTTGCAGGCAGGATTTTAACTCGCTGAACGCGGGAACAAATATTTCCTTGGTAATCTGCATGTCCCTGTGATAACCGGAGGGCAGGTTAACAATCATGTGCGATATCATATTGGAGATCCCCTGAAGCTTATTACATTTAGCCCTGATGATTTCAAAAACATCCGGATTTTTTTTGTGGGGCATAATACTTGATCCTGTCGTGTACTTATCCGGTAAAGTGATAAATCCAAAATTCCGGCTGCTATAAAGACAAACGTCCATACTGAGCTTTGAGAGGGTTGAAGCAATGGAGCCCAGGGCAAAAGTTACGATTTTCTCTACTTTACCCCTGCCCATTTGCGCGTTCACCACGTTGTAATTCAGGGTATCGAAACCCAGCAAATTTGTAGTCAATGTCCGGTCGAGCGGGAAGGATGAACCATAACCCGCTGCAGATCCCAGGGGATTCTGGTTGGCTATTTTGTAAGCAGCCTGCAACAGGATAAGGTCGTCAGACAAGCTTTCGGCGTAAGCACCAAACCAAAGTCCAAATGATGAGGGCATGGCTATTTGCGAATGGGTATAGCCAGGCAACAAAACATCCTTGTATTTATTGCTTTGCTGGAGCAATAAACTGGAAAGTGCATATACTGATTCAGTAATTTCTCTTATTTTATCGCGTGTAAATAACTTGATATCTACCAAAACCTGATCATTTCTTGAACGTCCTGTATGTACTTTTTTCCCGATATCACCCAGGCTATCCGTGAGCATGATTTCTATCTGGGAATGAATGTCTTCCACTCCTTCTTCGATTTGAAACTTGCCCTGTTTGATCTTGCGGTAAATCTTTATCAATTCATACTCGAGTTTTTTTAATTCGAGCTCGGTAAGAATTCCTATACTTTGCAGCATCCTGGTATGCGCGATGGTGCCTAAAACATCGTATTCAGCCAATTGAATATCGAGTTCGTTATCTTTACCGATGGTAAATTCCTCGATAAATTTTTCTACTTTGATTCCTTTTTCCCAGAGTTTCATTTTTTAAAAAATTAATGTTTAACAGTCCTGACAAAACATTTCACATCCTGCACCACTTATTTTACCTTTCATGAACAGCAATTTTATCACGAGAATTCGCTTTTTCTTTTTTTCTTTTAATTCAAGTGTGTTTTAAGCATTAACGCTTTGTGGTCGTAGGGCTTATGCCGATATTCGAGCAAAAGCAACCCGCAAGATACATTAAGATAGCGTTCATTGCAAAATTTCACCTGGCAAATTTAGCATCACTTGTTTCTTTTATTCAAAATCGCGTGGTGTGCCATTAGACGAATCGCGTTTATTTTAATGAATCCCTGGCTGTCAGTCTGATCAAACCCACCTTCAATATCCATGCTTGAAAGGTCTTTATCATACAATGAACTGGATGATTCTCTACCCTCAATTATCACGTTACCCTTGTAAAGTGTCAGGTACACGATTCCATCAATTAATTCCTGACTTTTATTAATGGCTGCCATCAGAAAGTCCATCTCCGGGCTAAACCAAAAACCATTGTAAACCAACTCTGCAAAGACAGGGGAGAGCATATTGCGTAAACGCATTACCTCACGGTCCATCGCGATACCTTCTATGTCCATGTGGGCCTGCATGAGAATGGTGGCACCGGGAGTTTCATATACCCCTCTCGATTTAATCCCGACATATCGGTTTTCCACCATATCAAGCCTGCCAATACCATTGTCACCACCCAGTTTATTGAGATAGATAAAAAGCTCTAGCGGTTCGGTTACCGTGGTTTCGTCATCCTGGTTATAAACCTTCACGGGTACACCATCTTTAAATTCAATAGCCAGTTTTGTTTCCTTATCAGGAGCGTCCTGTGGTAATACAATTTTTGTAAACATATCTTTTTCCGGCCTGTACTTTGGATCTTCCAAAACACCAGCTTCATGACTGATATGCATGAGATTATCATCTTCACTATAGGGTTTTTTCAATGAGGCTTTAACAGGAATCCCTTTTTTTTCCGCGTAATTCAACATATCGGTCCGCCCCTTGAATTCTTCCAAGAACTCCTGAATTTTCCATGGGGCCAGCACTTTTATTTTTGGATTCAAGGCATAATAGGTCAGCTCAAAACGTACCTGATCGTTGCCTTTCCCTGTAGCACCGTGAGATACATAGGTTGCCCCCACTTTTTCAGCAATTTCTATTTGCCTTTTGGCGATAATAGGTCTGGCCAGAGATGTTCCTAACAAATACCTGTTTTCATAAACGGCATTTGCTTTTATGGCGGGAAAGATATAATCCTTAACAAATATTTCCCTGAGATCTTCAATAAAAACTTCAGTTGCACCAATCTTCAGTGCTTTTTCTTTTGCAGAATCAAAATCATCTTCCTGACCAACATCGGCAATATACGCGATTACCTCGTATCCTTTGTCTATTAACCATTTCAGGATAACCGAAGTGTCTAATCCACCACTATAGGCCAAAACCACCTTTTCTTTCATGTGTTTAAAATTTAATTATTTGTTAATTCTAAGCATATCCTTTGGCAGATATATTAAATTTAGTATTAAATCCCTCGACTGTGTCCGGCAACCGGCGGGTGGGGGGCATCTTATTATTTATTTAGTATTGCTTTTCATTTTATTACTGAATTCTGATATTTTAATTTTATTTTTTTGTATTTTAGAGGTAAATGTTGAAGGGAAAAATAAGAAGGGCAGCCTTTATTCCAGTTCAAGATATTTATAAACCCCTAAAAATTTGTATGAAAAGAATAAGTCGGCTGCCCTATCCTATTTTTTCTTCTATTTCCGGAATTACCATTGCAAGTTTACTCATGATATCACTTCTTGAAACTTCTTCTCTCACGATAAGTAATATCGTGTCATCACCCGCTATGGTTCCGAGAAACTCGTATACCTTGAGGTTGTCAATGGTATAAGCGATACTGCTGGCGAAACCCGGTAATGTTTTTATTACAGCAAATGAACCTGAAAAATCAATTGATAAAAACCCGTTTGCCGGTAATTTTTCCCTGATTATTTTTCCGTTAAGTGAATTGCTTTCTTCCGGTAACACGTATACTGATCCTTTTTCTTCATCTCTCATTTTTCCTACTTTCAAAAATTTCAAATCTCTCGATAGTGTTGCCTGTGTATAATCATAACCCATTTTACGCAATTCATCCTGCAACTCTTCCTGATTCGCTACCCGGGAGGTGGAAATTAACTTCCGTATTTCAAGCAATCTTTTTGTCCTGAGTTTCATTTGATATATTATTTTTCTTGATAATGTTATTTTATGTATGTTTGACGAATCGTATTATTTTTCCCCAATATGAATAAATATTCAAGAGAATTGCAAATATATACATTTTATATGTTTTAAAACAAATAATTGAATAAAAATATTTATTTTCGCGTTCGAAAAGTCATTTCCCTTTTGATGGTGAAGAATTGATTTTTCAGGAATACAATTTACAGGCAGGATAGATACAGCGTTCTTTAAATACTTAATTATAATAAATTAAATTCCTTATTTCATGGACAAATCAATCAAAAAAGTTGTAGTACTGGGGTCGGGAGCCCTGAAAATCGGAGAAGCAGGAGAATTTGACTATTCCGGATCTCAGGCACTGAAAGCCCTGAAAGAAGAAGGGGTTAAAACAGTCCTGATAAATCCTAATATAGCCACTGTCCAAACCTCTGAAGGCATTGCCGATAGAATTTATTTTCTTCCTGTTACTGCATACTTTGTTGAAAAAGTTATCAAAAAAGAACAACCGGATGGGATTTTGCTGGCTTTTGGCGGGCAAACTGCCCTGAACTGTGGTATCGATCTATACAGGCAGGGTATTCTGGAAAAATATAACGTGAAGGTGGTTGGAACACCGGTGCAGGCCATCATCGATACAGAAGACCGGGATTTGTTCGTGAAGAAATTAAAGGAAATTGATGTCAAAACACCCAAATCTATTGCTGTTTCAACCATTGAAGATGCGTTAGCCGCTGCTAAAAAGCTGGGATTTCCTATCATTATCAGGGCTGCCTATGCATTAGGAGGACAAGGAAGTGGATTTTGTTCGAACGAGGATGAATTGCAAAAAGTGGCTTCAAAAGCGCTTTCCTATTCATCACAGATTCTGGTGGAAGAATCCCTAAAGGGTTGGAAAGAAATAGAGTACGAGGTAGTTCGCGATCGTTTTGATAATTGCATTACAGTTTGTAACATGGAGAATTTTGATCCGCTCGGTATCCACACGGGCGAATCCATTGTTGTCGCTCCATCTCAAACTCTTAGTAACAGCGAGTACCATATGCTGCGTAAACTGGCCATCAAGATTATTCGTCATATTGGTGTAGTAGGTGAATGTAATGTTCAGTATGCTCTCGACCCGTATTCTGAAGATTACCGGGTTATTGAAGTAAACGCCAGGCTTTCCCGTTCAAGTGCCCTCGCGTCCAAGGCCACCGGTTACCCTCTTGCCTTTGTTGCAGCTAAATTAGGATTGGGTTACGGGCTGCATCAACTTAAGAACTCTATCACGAAAACAACGACTGCATTTTTTGAACCTGCACTGGATTATATTGTATGCAAGATACCCCGCTGGGATCTCAATAAATTTGTCGGGGTATCAAAAAATATCAACAGCGCCATGAAGAGCGTGGGGGAGGTAATGTCTATCGGAAGAACTTTCGAGGAAGCCATACAAAAAGGAATCCGGATGATCGGGCAGGGCATGCATGGTTTCGTGAGTAACCATGATATTGATTTAGAAGATGTTGATAAGGAATTAACGGAACCTACCGACATGCGAATCCTGGTTATCGCGGGGGCATTCGAGAAGGGATACACGATTGATCAAATCCACGAACTCACGAAAATTGATAAATGGTTTCTGATTAAGCTTAAAAATATTTTTAACCTGAAAAATCAACTGGAAAAATTTAACAAGCTCGAGGATCTTCCTGTAAATATGCTCATTGACGCGAAAAAAGCAGGCTTTACCGATTTTCAGATTGCCCGGCATGTTTTGCATAAAGATTCATCAGAGATGGAAGAAGGCTTGCTTCAGGTCAGGGCATTCAGGAAACAGCACGGTATACTGCCTACCGTGAAACAAATTGACACCCTTGCAGCAGAGTACCCGGCCAAGACCAACTATTTATACCTTACTTACAGCGGTGAAGAGCATGATATCGAATTTGAAAATGATGGAAAATCGGTGGTTGTTTTAGGATCAGGTGCCTACAGGATTGGTAGTAGCGTGGAGTTCGACTGGTGCTCGGTAAATGCCCTGAACACGGTAAACGAGCAAAATTACCGTTCGGTAATGATCAATTACAACCCCGAAACTGTAAGTACAGATTATGATGTTTGTGACCGGCTGTATTTCGACGAGCTCAGTTTTGAAAGGGTTATGGATATTATTGACCTTGAAATACCCAAGGGCGTAATTATTTCCATGGGTGGACAAATCCCCAATAACCTTTCCACGCGGTTGCATGATCAAAAAGTGAATATCCTGGGGACATCCGCGGCATCAATTGATAACGCGGAAAACCGGCATAAGTTTTCAATGCTGCTCGACAGGCTGAAAATTGATCAACCCCGGTGGAAAGAACTTACCAGTATTGAAGATATTTATGATTTCGTCAACGAGGTAGGTTTCCCGGTATTGATCAGGCCTTCCTATGTGCTTTCCGGTGCCGCCATGAACGTGGTTTCCAATAAAGATGAACTGGAACATTTTCTTAAACTGGCAGCCAAGGTTTCCAAGCAATACCCGGTGGTAGTTTCTGAATTTATTCAACAAGCCAAGGAAATTGAAATTGATGCCGTGGCCGACCATGGCGAAATGATTGCCTATGCTATTTCTGAACATGTTGAGTTCGCGGGTGTGCATTCCGGTGATGCCACGATTGTATTTCCACCGCAAAAAATTTATTTTGAGACAATTCGCCGTATCAAGAAAATTTCGAGAGAAATAGCCAAATCCTTGCAAATCACCGGACCGTTTAACATGCAGTTTCTTGCCAAGGATAATGATATTAAGGTAATCGAGTGTAACCTGAGGGCTTCCAGAAGTTTTCCTTTTGTATCAAAAGTGTTGAAGTCAAATCTTATTGATATGGCTACCCGGGTTATGCTGGATATTAAAGTTCCAAAGCCCAACAAATCTATTTTTGACCTGGATTATATTGGTGTTAAAGCTCCCCAGTTCTCGTTTTCGCGATTGCACAAGGCAGATCCGGTTCTGGGAGTAGACATGGCTTCAACCGGTGAGGTAGGTTGTATTGGTGAGAATTATTATGAGGCAATACTAAAATCCATGCTCTCGGTGGGATATTCCATCCCAAAAAAGAATATTTTGCTTTCTACCGGCCCCATGAGATCTAAAGTAGAATTGTTGAACAGTTGCCGAATGCTGGCTGATAAAGGATATAATCTTTTTGCCACGAGGGGTACGCATCAATTCCTTGAACTAAACGGTATACCCTCCGTGATGTTACACTGGCCTGACGAGGATAAAAAACCTAATACCCTGGAATACCTTCGTAAAAAAATGATTGATCTGGTAATTAATATACCGAAAGACCTGTCTAAAACCGAATTAAGTAATGATTATGATATAAGAAGGGGATCGGTCGACTTCAATATTCCTCTTATTACCAATGCCCGTCTGGCCAGCGCGTTTATTATAGCCTTTTGTAAATTGAATTTGGAAGATATCGCGATAAAGAGCTGGGACGAGTATAAATAAATGAGCATGGATGTGGATGTGGCAAGTAGTGGGATTGCTTTAATGCATTTTCCTGAAGAACAACATCAGTGACAACCATATCTCATCACTCACGGTGGAGGAATCCCAGAGCATGGAAGCGCCATGCCCGTCATACTTGCCTGAAGGTTTTACCAGTGTTACGTTTTTCGAGGGTACCTCTCGTATCATTTCTTTCACGAATGGATATTCACGGCTGGAAGCTGCAACGAAAAGAGGTTTATCAAATTCCTTTAATTTCTCCCTGACACTTACGCCCGGTTGAAAGAATTCACCGGGGCTGAAAGCCATTACCCCCTTTACACGCGTATCATTTGTAGCAACCATCATGCAAAGGGAAGCCGAAAAAGAACTGCCGAAAAGCAAAATAGCTTTTTTAGTTTTCAGGGATACATAATCAATAGCTGCCAATATATCTTTTTCAGCATCGATCATTTTTGATTCTAAACCCATTTCCCGGGCCCTTCTTGCTGTTTCATTCCGCGTGTAATTTACTTCATCTCCTGTTCGCAAATCTACTGCAAGGCAATGGAATCCCATTTTTTGCACCTTCCTGGCAATTTCATTGAATTCACCCCTGCTATAACCTGCCTGATGGAAAAACAGTACCCATGGATCATCTGTATGAGAGCGATAATAATCCGCCGTGATTACTAAACTGTCTTTTCCAATGAATGTAATTTCCTGCTGAGAAAAAACTGTTTTAACATTTACCAGGAATACCAATAGAAAGAACAACAGATTTATAAACCTATTCCTCATATTTCTTCATCAGCATTAATCAGGGTTTCGACAAGTACGGTGATCTCGTTATTACTTACTTCTATAACGCCACTATCCACTTGAAAATAAAGCGTTTCATTTTTTTTGGTAATAACTTTTATTTCCCCTTCATTTAAAGTTGAAATAATAGGCGCGTGATTTTGCAAGATAGCAAAAGAACCGCTCGAACCGGGTACTTTTACCAGGTCGACCTTACCTGAATATATCTTCTTGTCAGGGGTGATGATTTCCAGTAGCATGTATTGGTTTTTAATAATTATTTTGCCTCCGCGAGTAGTTTTTCACCTTTTTGAATAGCATCATCGATGTTACCTACCATGTGAAAAGCAGCTTCAGGATATTTATCCACTTCACCATTCAGGATCATGTTAAATCCTTTTATGGTATCTTCGATAGAGACCAGAACGCCTGATTGTCCGGTGAACTGCTCGGCCACGTGGAAGGGCTGCGAGAGGAAACGTTGCGCTCTTCTGGCACGGTGCACAACCATTTTATCTTCTTCAGAAAGTTCATCCATGCCCAGTATTGCAATTATATCCTGTAACTCCTGGTATCTTTGCAAGAGTTCTTTCACTTTCTGCGCGGTATCGTAATGCTCTTTCCCGACTATTTCGGGGTTAAGTATCCTTGATGTAGAATCCAGGGGGTCAACAGCAGGATAGATTCCCAGTGCTGAAATTTTCCGGCTCAACACGGTGGTCGCATCGAGATGCGCGAAGGTTGTTGCCGGCGCTGGATCGGTCAGGTCATCCGCGGGCACGTAAATGGCCTGAACAGAGGTAATGGATCCCTGTCGTGTAGAAGTAATTCTCTCCTGCATGAGACCCATCTCGGTGGCCAGGGTAGGTTGGTATCCTACTGCTGATGGCATTCTACCCAACAAGGCTGAAACCTCAGAACCTGCCTGTGTAAAACGGAAAATGTTATCGACGAAAAAAAGAATATCCTTTCCACCATCACTGTCCCTGAATGATTCAGCCACGGTAAGTCCTGAAAGAGCCACGGTGGCTCGCGCGCCAGGGGGTTCATTCATCTGCCCGAATACCATGGTGGCTTGAGATTCTCTTAAGGATTCAGTATCTATTTTGGACAGGTCCCAACTGCCCTCTTCCATCGATTTTTTAAATGCTTCTCCATATTTAATTACACCGGACTCGATCATTTCCCGCAAGAGATCGTTACCTTCCCTGGTACGTTCACCTACTCCCGCGAATACCGACAGACCGGAATACTTCTTGGCAATATTGTTGATTAACTCCATGATGATCACGGTTTTGCCAACTCCAGCACCCCCGAAAAGACCGATTTTACCACCTTTTGGGTAGGGTTCCAGAAGATCTATTACCTTGATACCCGTGAACAATATTTCTGTTTCGGTAGACAAATTTTCCAACATGGGCGGCTTATTGTGAATTTCATACCCACCTTCTTTTTCGAGACTGCCAATACCATCAATAGGTTCTCCAATAACATTCAATAACCGTCCTCTAATCTGATCACCTGCCGGCATGCGAATGGCGGCTCCCGTGACTTTCACCTTCATGCCCCTGCGTAAACCATCCGTGGAATCCATCGCGATAGCACGAATGGTATTCTCGCCAACATGTTGCTGACACTCGATGATCAATACTTCACCCGTGTCTCGTTTTACTTCTAAAGCATCATGAATATTTGGCAACTCATTGCCCGACTTTTCAAAACTTACATCCACTACCGGTCCGATAACCTGTTGGATTTCACCGAAATTTTCAGCCATTACGATTTTTTTTATTGTTTATTTTCAAAAATATAATAAATCCTTCTAATCTGCTTTATTATCCAAAATAATTTTAGCAGTAAAATTAATCCATCCTGCAAATTATAAAATGAAATAATGCAGACCACGAAGATTTAATCTGAATTCTTCAGCTTAGTAGAATAGTTTTGGTTTTTGTGATATAAATATAAGAAATTCTACCAAAATACCAGCGAAAACACGCGATAAAAAACCAAAGTAATCATGCATTTTTTACGGCATGCATTTAAAAAGGTTCTCATAAAACCCATTGAATGTGATCATGCATGTAAAATTTTCTCCATGATAAAAAAACAAATCAATATTTGTTATTACTTTCGGGTTTATACTTGTAAACTTATCCAGGATAAAGCACTACTTATGAAAACCAAATACCTGCATCAATATTATCTTGTCAATGAAGCGATAACTCCCTGCAAGGAAGTTGAAAAAGACCACGCTGAAATAGGGGGCTCTGTATATGAAGTAATCCGGGTAATTCAATCCGTTTTGCTGTTTTATGAAGACCATTACCACCGGTTGAAAGAATCTGCATTAATCGCCGGGATAAATAATATCCCGGGTGAAGCCTCTCTTAAAGTACAGCTAAATGGTTTAATTGTTGCTAATAATTCTCCTGAGGGTAATATAAGAATTGATCTTTTTAAAGACGGGATGGTCGTGGCAAGATTTATTCCTCACAAGTATCCAACTCCGGATGATTACCGGAATGGAGTTCTCCTGGCTTTGTTCAACGCGGAAAGGGAAAATCCAAACGCGAAAGTTGCACGCCCCCAACTGAGAGATGCTGTGAACGAATTTATCAATCAAAAAAAGGTGTACGAGGCATTACTGGTTGACCGCGAGGGGTATATAGCGGAGGGTAGCCGCTCGAATATTTTTGCTATTAATGATAACTACATTGTAACTCCTCCAGCTTCACAGGTTCTGGTTGGAATTACCAGAAAAAAAGTTTTCGATACCTGTGTCAGGAAAAAGATAAAAATCCTGGAACAGAAGTTACACGTTGAAGAAATTCATGCATTCAGGGGGTTTTTTATAACCGGTACTTCACCAAAAATTCTACCTGTGCGGGGAATCGGCAATTACTTTTTCGATATAAATATCAATCTGTTAAGAACATTAATGAGTGAATATGACAGGATGATCCGGGAATATATAAATGATAAGAATAACCAGCATCATTTATGATTGCCGTACCCGTACCCATACCCGTACCCGTAACCATAGCCCTGCCCGTAACCATATCTTGAAGAACTAACCCTGATGTCATTGATCAGAACATTTACATTTTTAATTCCTTTGGATTCCATGTCCGTGAAGAGACGGTGTAAAATTCTCCTGTTCGTGTAGTTATGACGGGTAACGAATAGCGTGATATCAACATGATCCATCAATAGCAATCCATCGGCAACAAGACCAACCGGTGGAGAATCAATTACGATATACCGGTAATTCTGCTTTAGATACTTAAATAATTCTGTCGTGTAATCAGATGAAATTAATTCAGTAGGATTTGGCGGGATTGGTCCGGAAGGAATAATGTCCATGTTATCAAGGGAAGAAGTGCAAGTAATTTCCTCTATGGAATCATGTCCACTCAGGTAGGTACTTAATCCTTTTTTACTTGAAAGGCTTTCAGGACAGGGGTGCTGAAAAGGTTTTCGCAAATCAAATCCCAGCAAAACTGTTTTTTTTGATGTCCCGGCAAATACGGATGCCATGTTGTAGGCAATAAAACTCTTGCCCTCGGCCTTGGTAGAAGAGGTGACCAGTAAAACCGTGCTCATGGTGTTACTGGGGATAACAAATTTCAGGTTTGTCCGAATCGTCCTGAATGATTCAGCGACAAGTGAGCCGGGATGATGTTGAATAATTCCCACCTCATCGTATTTATTATTTAACACGTGTCCCAACACAGGATATCGCGTTATTTTCTCAATATCTTCGTTAGACGTAACTTGTTCTTTAAAATACTCGAGCAGCAGAATTAATCCGGCCGGTATGCCCAGTCCCAGGATCAACGCGATAAGATAATTCATCTTTTTCTTTGGGGTAACCATAACAGCGTTATCCATCATGGCAGGCTCAACAATCTCATTAACAGGGATATTTGAGGCCCTTGCAATCTCCATCTCTGCCCTGCGGGTTAACAGGAAAGTATACAATTCATCATTGAGTTTGAATTTTCTTTCAATACCAAGTAATTCCCGCTGTTTCGCCGGGAGATTGGTTATTTCGGAATTAACCAGGTTCATCTGCCGTTCTGTTTCATCGAGATTTATCCGGGTTTGGTCAATGATGTTGTCCACGTTACTGATAATGGATTTTTTCAGATTTTCAATACGCTGATCAATGGATTCAACATAAGGATTGGCTTTTTTTGTATTAAGTGTAGCTTCCGTTCTTTCATTATAAACAGTAGTCAGATCTATCAGTAGTTTATTTAAGAGGGGGTCTTCTACATCAATTGCTGCCGGGGTAACCAGTTCATCTACCGGATTATTTTGGCTTAAATATTTTTTCAGGTAATCGAAATATTTAAGTTTCATGAGAATCTCACCTTTTTTGGCTTGCAGGTTTTCCAGTTTCGAGTAAAAACGTTGTGCCTGAAAATCAAGATTGATGACATTGCTGGCTAGCCTGAAATCCTGCATTTCTTCTTCTGAAACACCCAACGAGTCTGCTACTTCCATTAGCTGACTTTCTATGAATATCAAAGCGTTTAGGGCGACCTTGTTCTTTCGTTCTATTCCTTTTTGAAGGTAAATATTCGTGAGAGTATTCAAAAAATCAACCGATTTCATCACGTTTGTTCCCCGGAAAGACAACTTGAGAATCGAGGAATTGTTTTGCTGTTCCACGTCAAATTGCTGGTATCGACGAGCCAGTTGACGAGGTGTGTGAAATACAAAAGAGTAATTTTCTTTTTTTATTTTCTCATCTATACTTCCGGGCACCAGGGCAAATCGCGCTTGTGCCGAGGTATGATATTCACCGGGAGACAGGGTATCTTCCAGGATATACTCATCCATTATATTTACCATGTGCCGGCGGGCAAAATTATATACATGAACATTCTCGCTTTCGGCAGATACAATAATATTTTCATCGTCCAGAAACCTGGCGTTAATTTTAACACCCACGGGTTGATCATGCAATGTATCTAAAATAACAGTAAAAGGTGAGTTTTTATATAACTCGATCGATTCAAATTTCTCATCTTTGAAATAACTTACCGTGAAATCCAACTCGTTAACCGTCCTGTATGCCACCTGAAAAGATTTCATTAAACCTATTTCATCTTCTATTTTATCCTGTTTAAGAAAGGGATTTTCCCCGATTAGCGACATGGGATCAGCCGATTTTTCTTCGCGAATTAAAATACTTGCTGAAACAGTGTACTCGGGAGTAGTGTATTCATTAATCCACCAGGCTGTAAATATTGATATTACCAGGCCTAAAGGGAAAAGATACCAGTACCTCAAGAACTTAAATGCCAGCGCCTTTATGTCTATGCTTTCTTCCTCCTGCAGAAAAGGATCCCTTTCCATATATCCTGTTATTTTTGTTGAAATTAAAGAATTTAGTTAGAAAACATGAGGGAGCCAATTCTCCCTCATGTTTATAATGTAATAAGAAAAGCCATGAAAAGAATTTTTCAGCTTAATTTCCGAAAATCGAGTAAACTGAAATGCCCAGGGCTATCACGGAGAAAACCGTTGAGTATGGCAATTTCTCATAAGCAAACGATTTAGCGCCTCTTGGCTCAACATAAATGATATCATTCGGCATCACGTAAAAATAATCAGTTGTTAAAATATTGTTATCCGACAGGTCAATATAATTAACCTTTGATCCATCCACGGTCTGACGAATGAGATATACTTTCTCGATATTCCCGAAGGTACTGATTCCCCCGGCTAAGCCAAGTGCCTGAAAAAGGTTAATATGTTCTTTATCAATGGTATAGTTTCCAGGATTATTCACCTCACCAAGCACGGCAACCTCGAAATTAACAAGTTTAACTTTCACGGTAACCTCTGAAAAATATTCATTGAGCGTATTTTGCAATTGTTTTTTGATCTCCTCTACAGTAAGTCCTCTCACGAACATCTTATCGATGAATGAATAATGAATATAGCCATCTTCATCCACCGGGTATGAATTCAAATAGAGGAAATCTCCACCGTAATACGTTGGGAAATCTGATTGGAAAAATTTGGCGGTCTTGGGATCAACACTAAATACCTGAATGTATAAATGATCGCCCGTTTTTAGCCTGTAGGTGGGCTTTTGACTGTGTTTAAAAGCAGCAGAAACATCCTTTACCGCTTTTTCCTGCAATATCCGAACATTCTTTTGATTAACACAAGAAGAGAATATCATGCTTGAGGCAAGGGCAACTACAAACAGTTTGTGTATCGAATTCAGGTTAAAACTTTTCATGGCTTCACTTTTATGTTCAACATTAATTTTTGGTTTTTATCGCTTCTTTAATATTTATTCTTTTTCCATTATAATAGGATACAACAAAGGCGCCTTTTACCCCGGTTTGTTTACTTAGCCGAGTGGCCTCATTGTATGAGTTGCCCCCGACGAGCCGGTACTTGTACCATCCATTCTCGTGAAATTCATACACGGGCTGAGACCCGGTATAAATATTTTTAATCAATGACCCGGTTACAGGTACCTTACTGGCAGCAATCTGGATGAAATAAATCATGCCCTCGGGAGTAATGATGCCTGCATCACTTGATTTTATGATCGCTGCATTCTTCCCGGAATTATTTTGTTTAACTGCAGAAAATCCAATTCGTTTCCCGTTCCTGTATGTGGCAATAAATGCATCACCAGGCACCCCGGGTTCATTTTTAATTTCTTTCGCGGTCTGATAAGAACCAACGCTGGCAATACTGTAACGGTACCAATTATCCTCGAAGTGTTCCGTGACTTCACGACTTCCATTATACAGTTTGCCCAGGTTTTTCTTGCTGATGGGTTGACGGTTTGCCGCGATTTGAACCCGGTAAACCACTTCATCTTTAGATGTTGCTCCCGGTTTTTTAGATATATTTGAAGAGATATAAGTCTTTTCAGGTTCCGGGGTGGTTTTTTTATAGGCCTCGTAAAGATTTAATTCGGAATTATTCCTGTAAGCAACGATGAAGGCATCGGGGATATCGCTCTTCTGGCGAAACTGATTGGCTTCCTCGTAAGATGCGAAGTTGCCTATTGAATACTTATGCCAACCCTCTTCGGTGATTAATTCTATGGATTTGTTACCATTATAAATTCTCATGAGAATTCCCTGGGAAAGCGGTTTTCTGCCCGCGGCAATTTGTACCCGGAAAACAATATTTTCTCCGGTTTCAGCAGGTTTATTAATAATCGTTTCTTTCCCTGCTGGTTTAATCTTTTCCGGAGCTTTTGGTTTTGCTTCAGGAGTTTTTGGTTCTGAAGCAGGCTTTTGTTCAGTTACATGTATATCTTCCCTGGCATTTTTCTTTTCGGGCACTTGCTTATTTTCAGCTTCAGGAGATTCTGCCTGTTCCTTGAATCCTGATTTTTCAGACTTATTTTTCGCGGGTAAACCTGCATCAGCGAGTGGCTTATCTCTTGTAATGCTATCGAATTCCTCAACCATTAAAAGCTCTTCTTCGGGCATAATATCTAATTGCCTGATATACTGGGGCCCATATACATAGGTATAATACGAATCCCTGAGTGAATCTATAGAGTAATCAGTTCGCCTGAGGAAATCATAAAGTGTCATATCATAATTGATATCCGGTTCATTTTCTTCGATAAACTTTTTAAACCGGTTCACCTGATCTTTATCTATCACGATTAACTCGTAGATTTTTGTAGTATCTTTCTGATCAGTAATACTTTCGGGAATATATTCTTCAACCGGCGGGCCGGATTCAACCATGAGACTACCCGGGCCATTCAGGTAGTATTCTAAAGCCCCGCGTTGTTTTTCCAGTGCTTTATTTTCAAGTTCCAGTGCCCCGCTGTGTAAATTAACTGCTTCCATACCGGATGACTGTGATGCTTTATTCCTTTGTGATTCAGCTTTTCGTTTAAGTTCCCGGGCTTCTTCCTCCTGCATCTGCCCTTTTAGTAATTCAGTCTGGCTCCCGGTAAATTCTTTTTGAAAATCGGATGCATTTTTGGTGTAAACCTCATATATAAACTGGTAGGCCTTCTTATAATATTCGGCTGCTTTTAAAGATTCTTTAACATATTTTTGTTCAAGTTTGGATGCTTTCTTTTGCAATGATTTTTTTTCCGTTAATTCTGAAGATGATTTAAGGGATTGTAATTCGTTCCATTTTTTTTGTGCTTTTGTCGCGATCCTGTCTCCTTCCTGAAGATGCAACCGACCTTTTTCCAATTGACGCTGTTCAGCTTTCGATAACCGGTCTTCAATGCTTGTAATGTTTTGTGATAAAGCCTGATAAGGATTTACCATCAGGCAAATTAAAATGCATGAATAACCTAAAAACACGTAAAAAAAGCGGTTACTTATACCCATGTTAAATTATTAACAGATCAATTTATTTAGCTTTTTCTTTAATATCAATGATGATAAAGTAAAAATAGAGAGACAAAAGAAAGTTTTCAACACCTCTTATATGATATAAATCACCTTTAAAATATGATATAAATCAATTTACATCAGGTAAATGAATTACCAAATATAGAAAAATATTTTATATGTATAAATCAAATAGCTTATAAATTAAAAGATTATTACCCTTGTGAGATATTTATCCATCGCGGGGTAACCTTAATCACCTTGAAACCGGCAACTATTTTTTTAATGCACGTAATATATAACAGGAAGCAAAATAACCAAGCAATGGAATTACATGTAAGGCCAACCAAGACAGAACCCCTCATCCACCTCGCAGATGGTGTATTGAGGATTGAAGGACGCTCGATACCGGCAAATTCTGTGCATCTTTACGAGAAGGTCATCGAAATGTTTTACACTTATACCAAAGCGCCGCGGGAAAACACCGAGGTACATATCAATCTTGAATACATGAACAGTACTTCGAACAGGTCATTACTCAACCTGCTTATCGTGGCAGAAAAATTACACGAGGAAAATAAAAATGTTAACGTTTATTGGTATTACCGGCAGGAAGATGAGATTATTCACGAGCAGGGAAAGATTTTCGAGGAATTGTTAAACCTGCCTTTTTCATTCGTGGTAAAAAAGGATTAAGAGAAGAACATGTGATCTGATAATTATTTTTACTTAAATTGTTGTGTTTTTGTATCCGTGATCGTTATCTTTGCAATCTGAAAAACAAGGTATAATGAAGTTACTTGTCACGGGTACCGCCGGGTTTATCGGGTTTCACCTGGCACGAAAAATGATAAAGAAAGGTTGGGAAATCACGGGTCTTGATAGTATCAATGATTATTATGACGTGAATCTTAAATATGGCCGTCTGGAAGAAACCGGCATTTTAAGAGATACCCTCAGTTATAATCAGTTGGTAAGAAGTCAAACACTTCCCAATTACCGGTTTATTCAGCTTAACCTGGAAGACAGGGAGAATCTTGAGAAGTTATTTGCTGCAGAAAAATTTGATATGGTTTGCAACCTGGCTGCCCAGGCGGGAGTGCGGTACAGCTTAACCAATCCTCAAGCTTATATCGACAGCAATATTTCCGGGTTTATTAATATTCTCGAGGGATGCCGGCACAATAAAATCCAGCACCTGGTTTATGCCAGCAGTAGCAGCGTTTATGGATTGAATGGCAGTATGCCTTTTTCTACTTCCGATAACGTGGATCATCCGGTAAGCCTCTATGCTGCAAGTAAAAAAAGTAACGAGTTAATGGCGCATACTTACAGCCATCTTTACGGGATTCCTTCTACCGGGCTGAGGTTTTTCACTGTTTACGGACCCTGGGGAAGGCCCGACATGGCCCTGTTCCTTTTCACAAAGGCTATTTCGGAAGGAAAACCCATTGACGTGTATAATCATGGTAAAATGGAAAGGGATTTTACCTACATTGATGATATTGTTGAAGGAATTTCCAGGGTACTCGAATCTCCTCCAAAAGGTAATAAACAGTGGGATAAGATGAATCCTGACCCGTCAACCAGTCCGGCACCCTATAAAATTTTTAACATCGGGAATAATAATTCGGTGAAGTTACTCGATTTTATAAAAGCCATCGAGGAAAATCTGGGGAAAAAAGCAGAGATGAATTTGATGGATATTCAACCCGGCGACGTGGTAAAAACATGGGCCAACGTGGATGATTTAGCGAGAGACCTTGATTACAGGCCCAACACACCCGTGCGCGAAGGAATAAAAAAATTCGTTGATTGGTATAAAGATTATTATAATATTTAAGAAAAATAAATCCGGTAATTTCATATATTCGTTTCATGAAATTGAATAAATTTATTACTATTGTCCTGGGGATCATGCTCATTATGTGCCAGGGATATTTGACGGCACAGGAGGTACCCTCGGATCTCAGCAAGGTAAAGGCAGAGCAGCTTACTGATGAACAAGTGAAAAAACTCGTTGAAAGAGCAGAAGCATCCGGGATGTCCATGCAGCAAATGGAGTCGGCTGCCTTAGCCCGGGGAATGTCGCCTGCCGAATTGCAGAAACTCAGGCAACGGATACAGCAATTAGGACGGGAAGATTCAAACGGAGATATTTCCAGGAGACGTTCACGCGAGTACTCGGGAGAAAAACTGATTGAAGACCCCGGGATATTTGAAACCCTTGTAAGAGACGCAGAGGCAGATACCGTTGAGCAATTCACGGAAAAACAAAAGAAAATTTTTGGTTACACGCTTTTCGCGAACCAATTCCTCTCGTTTGAACCCAGCATGAATATACCCACCCCTGAAGATTACCAGTTAGGGGCAGGAGATGAAATCATAATTGACGTGTGGGGTGCCTCGCGCCAAAACTACCAAAAAGAAATTACCCCGGACGGCTTCATCCTGTTAGAGAACATTGGGCCCATCTACCTGAACGGGCTGACCATCGAAAAGGCCACTTCAAAAATTAAAGGACGCCTGAAATCCATATACAGCGGGCTTGGCAGCAATACATTTGCCCAGGTAAGCGTGGGCGGGGTACGCAGCATCAAGGTTAACATTATTGGTGAAGTAAACGTGCCGGGAACCTATACTTTGCCCTCTTTTGCCACGGCCTTTAATGCCTTGTATGCCTGTGGCGGGCCCAATGAAAACGGCACGTTTCGTGAAATTAAGATTATTCGCAATGATAAAGTTTTCAGCGTCCTCGACGTGTACGACTTCCTTGTAAAAGGGATACAAAAAAATAATATCCGGTTGAATGATCAGGACATTATCATGGTTGGCACTTATGGCACGCGGGTTGAAATTGAAGGAGAGGTGAAGCGACCTGGTATATTCGAGATGAAAGAAGGAGAAACACTTGAAGACCTGCTCGCGTTCTCGGGCTCCTTTACAGGTAAAGCCTATACCGGTCGTTTACGGGTATATCGCAATACCCCTTCTCAGCGCAGGATCCTTGATGTGAATAATGATCAATTCGGCGGGTTTCAACTAACCAACGGTGATTTCCTTTCCGTTGAACCCATACTGGCAAGGTTCGAGAACCGGGTAGAGATTAACGGCGCTGTTTACCGGGAAGGAGAATACGAGCTCACTCCCGGGTTAACCCTGAAAAAACTCATTTCTAAAGCGGGCGGCCTGAGGGGCGATGCTTTCTTATCAAGGATTTCCATTTACCGGATGCAGGATAACTTCAGGATAGAGGTATTACCCGTGGACCTGGAAGTATTGATGAATTCACCGGCTGATGATATACCCCTGCAAAGGGAAGATTATATTAAAATAGCATCCATTTTCGATCTGGAGGAAAATTTCACGATTAAGGTAAAAGGAGAAGTGCAGTTCCCGGGAGATTATTCTTACGCGGAGAACATTTCACTGGAAGAAATACTGATAAAAGCAGGAGGCCTGCTCGAGTCGGCTTCCCTATCGAAGATTGAAATTGCCAGGCGGCACAAGGATAAAACTGCCCTTGAGCCGGCAGATAATATTGCAGAGATTTACCAGTTCAGTATCACGGATGATTTAAGGCTCATTGATACAGCCATGGGATTCCAGCTACAACCCTATGATATTGTTTTCGTGCGTAAATCACCCGGTTACGAGGAGCAGAAGATCGTGAGCATTGAAGGAGAAGTGCTCTTCCCCGGTGAATACACTATTTCCGGTAAAGATGAAAGGATTTCTGATATTATTCAACGGGCGGGCGGTTTGACCCCGGAAGCCTATGTTCCCGGGGCCAGGTTAACCCGTACCTTTGTAATTGATGAAAAGGAAAGGTTAAAAACGCTGAAGCAATTGCAATCGCAATCGGAGGATACCATTGCAATAGATTTGGATGTCGACAGGCAACAGGCAATTGGCATAGATTTGAGAGAAATTTTGTCGGATCCAAAAGGGGAGAGAGACCTGATACTTGAAGACAGGGATCGTATTGAAGTTCCCAAGCAATTGCAAACGGTTCGTTTAACGGGAGCTGTTTTATACCCGGTTACCGTGCAATACAAAAAGATGGGGTCGTTAAGAAGGTACGTGGCCGGAGCCGGTGGATTTGCAGAGAATGCAAAGAGATCAAAAGCTTACGTTATCTACGCGAACGGGTCGGTTGACAAAACACGAAATTATTTTTTGTTTAAGGATTATCCCAGGGTGGAACCGGGTGCGGAAATTGTTGTGCCCGAGAAACCCGAGCGTGAAAAACTCAGCACGCAGGAGGCACTGGGCATTAGTTCAACAATTACAAGTATCGCTTTAGTAGTGGTAACGATAATTAACCAGTTATAGAAGCAAAAATATGCAGGAAAACGAAAATAAAAATAACACCACCCGCGATGATGAAATTGACCTGATAGAGGTTGCCCTTAAGATTTGGGCCGAAAGGCGGTTGATTTATAAAACCGTGGCCGTGTTTTTTGCATTAGGCTTAATCATTGCTTTTGGCAGCAAAGAAGAATATAAAAGCGAAACTACTTTTATCCTGGAAGATAACCAGGGCGG
>CAYRRV010000026.1:0-49935 GCA_964426725.1 uncultured Bacteroidales bacterium
ACCGTGGAACCCTCATGTTTTATTCATATCCTTGTTGTGCAAGACAGTGCATGAGAGTTTCATCCGTGTAAATATGTTACTAAAATATTTATTATTAGTTCTTTAGTGAATTTTCTGTTCGTATATATTTGGGTTTCATAATTTCTTTTTGTTTCTATAACTCCAAAGTTAATAAAAACATTGCCTCTTTGAAATGTGGACATTAACTTTAATCGGAGGATAAATATTTTTTTACTTTTGTAATTATAATATTATTTTTTTTGCAAATATGAAACCGTTTAAAAAATATCTCATGCAAAGAATCACTCTTCTTGTTATAACAGCCTTGTTTTTCCTGAATCTTCAGGGACAAAAAATTCAATTTGGGATATTCGCGGATCCTGTTATTTCCTGGATGTCACCTGATGTTAAAGAGGTGACAAACGAGGGAGTAAGAGCCGGTTATAATCTCGGGTTGAGTTTTAACAAGTTCTTTTCCGAGAACTATGCCTTTCTTTCCGGGATATCCATCCATACTACTGGTGGAAAATTGAGTTATGATTCTGATGTTCCATTTCAAATACATGAATCTTATGATACCTTGCAGACTGGTTCAATAATGAAATATATGATACAGTATGTTGAAGTGCCGGTTGGATTGAAATTTACCAGCAATGAGATTGGTTACATGACCTTTTTTGCCAACCTGGGACTTACAGGTGATGTTAAAATAAAAGCCCGTGGAAGCTCATCTGATAACCTGATTGATAATGAAAACATTGAAGAAGAAATCAAGATGTTTAACATGACTTATTTTTTCGGGGGCGGTCTTGAATACTCCCTGGGAGGTAACACGGCTTTACAGTTTGGCGTGAATTACGCCAATGGAATACTTGATGTCACCAGGAGAAACCAGGATAAAGTGATTCTAAATCACCTGGCCATCCGGGTGGGTGTAATTTTTTAAAGAATACAGCATGAGAATAGCACTGGCTCAGTTGAATTATTTAATAGGTGATTTTGAAGGTAATTATAAAAAAATAATTTCCGGCATTGCAAAAGCTGTTCATCATGGAGCAGAATTAATTGTTTTTAGTGAATTGTCGGTATGTGGATACCCGCCACTCGATCTCCTGGAATATCGTTCATTTATTGGTGAATGCAAGAAATACGCTGAAAAAATAGCTCAGCACTCTCGGGATATTACTATTTTAATCGGGATTCCTGTTTTAAATCCTTCAAAAACAGGCAAGGATCTATTCAACGCGGCGATGATACTTAAAGATGAAAAAATTGAGCAGGTCGTGTATAAGACACTTTTGCCAACATATGACATCTTTGATGAATACCGGCATTTTGAATCGAATCGTGAATTTGGGACGATAAAGATTGGAAACATTGAAATAGCCCTTACCATATGTGAAGATTTATGGGACGATCAGCCCCCGGTAAATTCATTAGGAAGAAACCGCTTGTACAATATATCTCCTCTTGATGAAATATACAAAAAGAGTAATCCCGATCTTATTATTAACATGGCAGCTTCTCCTTTTTCCTACCTGAACGCTGAGATAAAAAAAGAGATTTTCATTAAAAAAGCACGAAAGTTTAAGACTCCCGTGATATTTGTAAATCAGGTAGGAGCGAATACTGAATTGCTTTTCGAGGGAGGTTCGATGGTTGTAGATAAAAATGGAGAAATCAGAAAGCGGCTTCAATTCTTTCAGGAAGATTTTGCCGTGATCGATACAGATGAAATTAATCAAAAGAAGGATACTATTCATCAGGTAAGTGAGATTGAAAGCATACATGAAGCTTTGTTAATGGGTATTCGCGATTATTTCCGGAAACAGGGATTTAAAAAAGCAATCCTGGGCTTATCCGGTGGTATTGACTCTGCAGTCAGCGTGGTGTTGGCAACCCGCGCACTTGGAAACGAGAACGTGCGCGTGCTTCTTTTACCCTCTAAATACTCATCTGACCATTCTGTGACCGATTCGGAAAGGTTATGTGAGAATATCGGCATTCAGTATAGTATAATTCCTATCCAGGAAACGGTTGAAAAATACGAGAACGGTCTGCAGCCATTATTCAACAATACTACTCCAGGTATTGCCGAAGAAAACATACAGGCGCGTACAAGAATGATATATTTAATGGCTGTATCCAATAAATTCGGTGAAATTTTACTGAATACTTCCAATAAAAGTGAGGCGGCCGTGGGTTATGGAACTCTCTATGGCGATATGGCAGGTGGTTTATCGATACTTGGAGACGTTTATAAAACCAAGGTGTATGAACTGGCAAAATATATTAACAGGGAACATGAAGTAATCCCGGTAAATATTATAGAAAAGCCACCTTCCGCGGAATTAAGACCAGAACAAAAAGACTCGGATTCTCTACCCGATTATGAGATGCTTGATGAAATTCTCTTTAGGTTCATTGAAAATCAGCAATTAGTAGATGATATTATCAGGAGCGGGATAGATAGCGAATTGGTAGAAAAAGTTTTGAAAATGGTAAATACTACAGAGTACAAGAGATACCAGACTCCCCCGATTTTGAGAGTTACATCAAAAGCTTTTGGGCCCGGCCGCAGGATACCAATCGTGGCGAAATATTGAATTTTTTTAACTATTGTCTGTGTCAATGAAAAAATTCCGGTTGACCTGTGCTACACGTGCAAATTAGTGGGGTATTCCTGTAGAAATATCAAATGTGACGCATCACATTTGTGAAAATATTTTCATATTTCATTTCGTAATAACCTTTAATTTTCCTTAATTTGAAATTAATTTTATTTACATTTGTATGTTATTAAACATTTTTAGGATAATAAATCATGCAAGATAAATCCATAGGATGTGAAAATTGTTTAGAGAATCAAAAATCTGTTTTTTCTGTCCTTACCACCGAAGAAAAGGAATTTCTTAAAGAGAGTTTAACCTGTAATTTTTACAAGAAAGGTGAAGTAATATTTAAAGAAGGCGATAAGCCTTCCGGTCTTATTTGCCTTGCCGACGGGAAAGTAAAAGTTTTCAAGGAAGGCGTTGGTGGGAGAGAACAGATAGTGAGATTAGCCAAACCAGTTGGTTTTATTGGATACAGGGCGTTATTCGCGGAAGAATACCATCACGCGAGTGCTGTTGCTATCGAAGATACAACCACCTGTAATATCGATAAAGAACATGTTTATAAAGTGTTACGGTCAAACAGTGATTTTTCAATAAGTATTATCAAATCCTTCGCCACCGAATTAGGTTTTTCGCTTGATCGGACGGTAACATTGACCCAGAAGCATATCAGGGGAAGATTGGCCGAATCTTTAATCTTTCTTAAAGAAACATATGGATTTGAAACTGATGGTGCGACCATAAAGGTTTACCTTAGCAGGGAAGATGTTGCAAATCTTTCAAATATGACAACATCCAACGCGATACGGACATTATCGGCATTTGCCAGCGAGGGAGTGATAGCTATCGATGGTAGAAAAATTAAAATACTTGATTTAGCAAAGCTCGAGAGAATAAGTGATTTGGGGTAAAATATGGCGATAATTAACCGGTACCGGGAAGGAGTACCCCTGCCCAAGCGTCTGCTTGAAGACGTTCGTTACAGATTCAGGAGAAGAAGGTTATACTACCTGAACAACAAAACACATGAAACAGTTCTTTTTTACCCGCAATATCCCAGTAAAAGGGCCGTACTTTATAAATTACTTGGTATTTTGAATTATAACCGTACGAACAACCCGGGCCAGGATTATAACCTGGTTGTAAACTGGGAAGATACTACTTTCCGGAATCAATATTCATTGCTGGATGACATCGCGGCTGATAAAGGGGTTGTTAACTACAATTGTAAGGATATCAGCAAAAAACATGTTGATGAAGTTTTCAACCAGGTTTTTGGGTACCGCACGCGGGTTGATCCCCGAACCTATAAAGGCAAGTGTTTGCAAAAGAATGATTTGAATGCCCTGCATGACGGAATTGAAATTACTGCCCCCATTAAAAATCCAAGAAAAGATTGTATTTATCAAATCATAATTAATAATAAATACGATGAAAACCTGGTTGAAGATATCCGGGTTCCTGTAATTGGCAGCAGCCTGCCCTTTGGTTATCTAAAATATAAACCCATGACGGGTCGCTACGGGAGTTTCTTAACCTCTCACGATTTTAATAAGGATACTGAAATTGTGAAAATTAATGATGTATTCAAGAGTGATGAAATTGAAATGATAAAGCAGTTTGTGATTCAATTTGGTCTTGAGTACGGTGAATTGGATATCCTGAGAAACCGTGATGATGGGAAAATTTATATCATAGATGCCAATAACACGCCTACCGGACCATCGCATCTTGACAAATCAACAAGAAGGAGGGTTTTAAATATTCTGGCAGAAACATTCAAAAGAGAATTTCTTGATAATCCGCGTTACAGGATAAAATGATCTCAATTCATCTTGATTTTTCGATAACCAGGAAATCATCCGGCTGTAATTCGCATTCATCAATCATTTGCAGGCCATATGCAAGGTATCCAAGGTCTCTATTCCTGTTGTTGGTTCCCATGGTGAATTTCACACCTGCCATCTTTGCTTTTTTAATAAATGCCGGGGAGGGTAACCTGGTTTTCGAGTTGATTTCAAGGGCTACCTTGTTATCTTTTAATACTTTCACTACCCTGTCCATCCTTTCCGGGGTCCATAATGCATCATAATCTTTTTTAAGGGTATCAGGAAGATAAGTCGGATTCACGTAAATATCAATTGGTTCCGTGCTAACTATTTTTTCAATTTGATCGACATAGTATTCCATGAATTTTCCCGTGTCGTCAATAAATACTTCATCTTTGATCCATAACCTTACACGGCGTCCTTCCCAGTCGGTAAACGTCATGGCATCGGTAAAAACATAGTCGAAAAGAGCTACCGTGTCCCGGGAAACAAGATTTAACCATTCCCTGCCTTCTGCCTGCACTGCCAGGTAAACAGGATGTTCCTTCATGGAATGATACCAGGCGGAAAGAGCAGAATCGTTGTGTACCGGGAATCCCTTGCCACAATTAATGGCCACACCATAATCTATTCCCGTTTTTTCCGAGTATAGGATCAATTCATCAATGGTTAGGCCACCTTTCAAATGAGCATGGTAATCTGTTATATTGAAGCCTTCTTTTTCAAGAGAATCAATTTTAGTCAGCCACTTATTGTTGTCAACTGTCTCATTATTACCTTGTTGAAGGGTGCAGGCGGTAATCAGAATAATTAACATCGCGGGAAGCGAAATTATTATATTTTTCATGTTTTGCAGGTATAAATTAAAATTGGCCTAATTTAATCATTGGCACGATACTTTCATAATTATTAATGAAACAAAATATATTATCTTATGAAGAAATTAGTTATTGTTTGTTTGATTTTCGTGATTGTACCGGGTATTGTAAAAGCCCAGGCAGACTACAATACCGGTATTGGTGTGAGAGCGGCACCATCGGCCGGGTTAACAGTTAAGCATTTTCTTTCAGAAAGAGCAGCCATTGAGGGTATTTTCTCTACAAGATGGGGAGGCATTACCATTACCCCGTTGTATGAAATCCATCAGACAGCTTTCGAAACCACATCTTTTAATTTCTATTACGGGATCGGTGGCCATTTAGGAATCTGGGACGACCCGGATGATCCACCCTGGTTTGATGAAACTGCTGATGCTTATATTGCTGTTGGCGCTGATGGAATAATCGGGTTGGAATATACCTTTGAAGAAATACCTTTTAACATTAGTCTTGACTGGAAACCAGCACTTAATATCGTTCCTGATGTTGATCTCTGGCTGGAGGAGGTGGGGCTTTCCGTGCGATTTATCATCCGGTAAGAATCACCTGCATTATGTATTTGCACAATTATTCGTGGGAATAGAAACGTAAAAGGTAGTTCCTTTATTTAATTCTGATTCAAACGAAATTGCACCATTCATCATTGCAACAAGGCTCTTGCAGATAGCCAGGCCTAAACCAGTTCCGCCAGCAACGCGGGAATGGGATTCATCGGCCTGCCGGAAACGGTGAAAGATGATCTCTTTTTTATCTTCAGGAATTCCTATTCCGGAATCTTTCACGAAGAATTCCACGTTATTTTGATCTATCATTTTGTAACCAAAAGAGATGTTTCCCCTGGGGGTAAATTTGATAGCATTATCCAGTAAATTTCCAATTATTTGCTTTAACCTGAAAGGATCTGTTAATATACATATCGGCACATCATATTTTAAACCAATTTCAATGTCCGTTTTTCCGAGTACGTTCAATTTATTTGAATATACCGTGTAAATTTCCTCCATCAGTTCATGGAGTTGGATCTTGCTAGTGGAAATATCCATAATGCCCAGTTCTATCCTGGAAATATCGAGTATGTCATTTACTATATGTAATAAATCATCGCACCGGCCTCGGATAATGTTAGTAAATTTTATTCTTTTTTCTTCCGTGATTTCCCGATTACACAATAGTTGGGAAAAACCCATGATAGCATTCATGGGTGTTCTGATCTCGTGAGACATGTTGGCAAGGAAGGCAGATTTAAGCCTGTCTGACTCTTCCGCTTGTTCTTTCGAACGAATGAGTTCATCCCGGGTACGGGAATTGTTCAAGGCTATCGAGGCAATCTCGGCAAACGCGGTAGCCATGTACAGATCATGATCGTTAAATCCTCTCTTTTTGTTGGATAATCCCAGTAATCCCACCGGGTCATCATCAATTTTCAAAGGCACGAAAAGTACATTTTCAAGTTGCACGTGCCCCTCCGGTAGAAATTCCATCCATTCAGAATTAGAAAAATCATTACAATACATACCCTTTCCTGTAGTATACGCGCGTTGGCGGAAGCCTCTCACCGGCATGGGCATGTTAGGATCGATCGAGCAGGGAAGTCCACCGTCTTCCAGGAAGAGAAGCTCGTTTTTATCACCTGATTCAGATAATAAGGCTACATAACCTGCTTGTGCCCCGATCAGGTCCTTACATATATTAAAAATTTTATTGGCTGTATCTGAAAAATCCTGCATCTCCAAAACAGCCCTGGCGCCTTCCAGCAGGGCTGTTATTTCAAAATTCTTTCTCTCCAGTTCCTGAAGGTGCTTTTTTGCTTCGGCCTCCGATAATTCTGCCCGGATTTTTGCCAGGTGTAAATCTTTTTCCTGTTTTTTTCTTCTCGTGATATCTCTTGCAACGGATAAAATCATTTTTTGTCCCTCGTGTTCAATAACCTGGGCATTAAGTTCAACCGGGATTTTTTTTCCCGATCTGGTTACATGAACAGTTTCAAGGAATCCTTTCTTTGCTTGAAGAATTTGTTCCACGCGCGCGGGAAATAATTCTGCATATTCCTTGTCATCAAAACTCATGGGGCTAAGTTTTAGAAGTTCATCCCTGGAGTATTCCAGTCGCTTGCACGCCACATTATTTACCTCTATTATATTACCCTTTAAATCATGTATAAATATAGCATCCGTGGTATTGTTAAACAGGGACCTGACCTTTTCTTCACTCAGGCTTAATTTACGAGCGGCATCGATTCTCCGGATAGCAATACCTGCCTGTTTTGCCAGCGTTTCAATAGTCTCATGGTATTTCAGGGATACTCCTTCTTTCATGACGATAAATAGTTTCCCTTTTATCATATTTTCGTGAGAGAGAAAGATAGAATAGACATCGCCGGGTTTGAGCAGTTCATTTAATTCCCTGCATTTATCTTCATTGAACCTGTTCCTGCATAATTCCTCGATGCCTTTTTCAATTTTGATTAATTTATCCTGTACTACATTCCCCGGTAGCGGGTAATCTGGGAAGAGTCTTATTTCTCTTGGATCGGTACCATGGATTTTTTTTATTTTTTCTGTGATACCCCTGAAACCCGCGATATTTATAATAGAAACCGCGTTTAAAGAGCTATTAAAACCGGTAGTGAAAATGTATGCTTTCTTATCAAGTACCTCGTGAACATGATCGCATAAAGCCTGCATTACATCATATCTGTTCTCGCAACTATTCAGGAAAGTTGAAAAGGATGAAAGATGACGAAACCTGGTCAGGTAACCATGTAATTCGCGTTCGGCGTGCTTTTTTTCAGTGATATTTTGCAGAACGAGTTGCAATGCAGGGTTATCCCTAAAAATTACCCTCGCTGGTTTGACCTGTAAAATCTTTTCATTTCCTTTTAGGGTAGCCAGTATCATCTCGAACCCGGACTGCTTTCCGCCACTTTCCACTTTGCTGAGTTTATCCTGGATTGATTCATGATGTTCCGGGGGGATGAAATTAAAAATATTTTCTCTCAATAGTTTCGTCTTCTTGCCAGCGGAATTAAAAAGTTTCCGCGCTTCCCGGTTCATGTATGATATTCTCGATCCCCGAAGAAGAATAACCGGATCCGGCAGGGTATAAAGCAATGTTTTGTAATGTCTGTTTATTTCTGACAACTTTCCTTCGATCTTCTGTTTATCCGTTATATCGCGGCAGGTAAAGAGCAAGCGTCCACTTTTGATTGAAACTTTCTTGATATTGACAAGTATTTTTTTCTTTACCCCGTTTTTGTTAGTTATTGTCCAGTCAATATTTTGTCTTTCTTCCCCGTTTTCCGGTAAATGTTTCATGATTCTTTCACCCAGGATCATGGAAATATGCCCCATCGCGATGATTTCATTTTCCTTGTATCCAAAAATTTTTTCTGTGTTAGGGCATACAAACCGTAAAATACCTTTTTCATCGGTCAGGAAAACAGCATCGCTTATATTTGACAGCGTTTCGCGGAAAAAATATTCCGTTTCTTCATTTTTAAGTTTCAGTATCTTTTCCCTGGAAATATCTGATAAAGAACATCTCACTGAGCTAACGTGTGTGTCTGTTGCATCATTCTCCTCTATTTCTACAGGCATGCATTCGATTCTAAGAAAAACAGGCTGGCCTTTGATTTCATTTTTAAGCCTGACTTCAAATGAGTATGTTTTTTTTAATTTAAGAATATCCCTGAATTTCAGGTAAAAAGTATCCTGATAACCCGGGTGGATAAAGCTGGTTATTTTCAGGTTTCTATTTTCCCCGGGATTTAATTTTTCCAAGCCCAGGAGTTGTTGTGCTTTAAGGTTGGATTCATAAATCGTGTAATCGGGAAGAAGGGTAATGTAACCCGTGGGGGCATTGTTGTATAAATCGGCATACTTGTTTTTCAGCCTCTCCAGTTCTTCAGAAGTTTGCTGTATTTCATCATTTTGGTGTTCCAGCTCAATCTGGTAAATGCTTAGTTCTTCAATTAACTCCTTAATATTATAGCCAAGAAAATTCTCTACTCGCGGGCCTTTTTCAAGAAGAATTTTTTCTGCTTTTTTTCTAAGATCAATTCCTTTTTGTGTCATCTTTCAAATAAACTGAAATGATACTTTTTCCCATAAACCTGGATTTATGAATAGAACCTACCTGGTAACCTGATGCCAGTAGATAAACAAAATATTTGCCGGTGATAGATTAGCAAGGCAGGTTTTTAATGGTGTCTGATTTCACTTCACAATTCACAACTTCCCAGATGAATAAAGTTAAAGAAGCAAAAGTTAATTTGCATTTTTCAGGCTATTACAAATCTATTACAAGGGGATTAAACCTGGTGGATAAAGGCGTAAAGATCCGTTTCACGCGACAGGCCCAGTTTTTTCTTTATCCTGACCCTGGAAATTTGAACACTGGTATCTTTAATATTTAGAAACCGGGCTATCTCTTTTGTTGAAAAATCCATGCGAATAAAAGCACACATTCGTAAATCGTTTTGGGTAAGATGAGGATATTTAGATGTAAGATTGGTAAAGAAATCTTTATGAACTTCCTCGAAAACACTTTTTAATCTTTTCCAGTCCTTTTCTGAATGCAGGTTTAGTTTGATATTTCTTGAAACGTCCTCCAGTTCATTTTTAGACAGAATGGTTTTTCTCGTTAAATTTTTGATTTGAGAAACGATCTGATTGAAAAAATCATTTTTCATGTTGATATACATGGCATCGTTTAACATTTTTCTTTTTGATTTCTCTAAATTTCTGATTTCCGTGATATCCGTGAAAATTCCCTGTACAAGTGTTTCTCCGTTTACTGTAAACCGGGTTGCCGTGTAGTTCAAAAGCCTCTGTTCTCCAGTTGGCCTGATTACCCGGTGTTCTCCTTTGAGAGTGAAAGACATGTCGTTTTTTTTCCTGTTCTCAATTAGTTTAGTGAATCTAAGCTTGTCATCTTCCGGCATGAATTCTGTTATATGCCTGTCTTTGATTTCATGGTGCTTTTCCAAACCTAAGTAGTCAAGCAATCTTTTATTGGCATACCGGATGATCCCGTTTTTGGAAATGCCGATTCCCACCGGGGCATCATCTACTAATTTTTGATATTTCTGTTCACTTTCCTGTCTGGCTTCTTCAGCTAATTTGTAGGGAGTGATATCGGTTAGTACTGCCCAATATCCTTTCATTTCTCCAGTATCTGTGAGATCAGGGATAAGGTTCCCGTCTATATGTTTTTTCCCTCCCGGGTATTCGAATACTTCATAATAACGGACATGTTCTCCATTGGAAACCTTGCGTAGATGCCCTGATGCCTGATCAAATGCTTTTTTGCCTATGATATCTTGGATGTGTTTTCCAATAATTTGATTCCTATTGATATTGAAATATTTCTCGTAGCGTTTGTTCACGAATCTATAAACAAAATTCTGATCTACATAAGAAATCATTTGAGGAACCGTGTCGACGATGGTCCTGAATTTTTCTTCACTTTCTTTAATGTTTTCAAGGTTTCGGGAGTATTTAAGCGCCACGGCAGCAATTTCTCCAAAAGTTTCAGCTCTTTCAGTATCTTTCTGGTTAAAACCTCCTGGTTTATTCGCGATACCGATTAGTCCCACTAACTTTTTCCCGAACTTGAGAGGAGAAAAAAGCACGTTATGTAACTCTGCATGTCCCGGCGGCATGTATTTCGCATGCGGGCTATTCCTAAAATTATTTTCATATACGGCCCTGCCTTCTTTAAAAGCAATTTCTCTTAATCCCCTGATGGGCATTGGAAGATTCGGATCTACGGAGCAGGGTAATCCACCAGGATCCAGAAAGAGTACTTCATTTTCATTCCCATCAGGAGTTAACAAGGCCACGTATCCGGCAGTCGCACCCGTCAGTTCTAAACAGTTTTGAAAAATAACCCTGGCAGCATCTATAAAATTATTGGAGATTGGAATCGCTCTTGCAGCACTGAGAAATGCCTGTATTTCCATTTCTTTCTCCCTTGATTCAATTAAGGCTTTTTTTGTGCTCTCTTCAATTAAAAATTTTTCGGTGATATCCTCGGCATATTCAATGAATGCAATAATTTCTCCATCTTTTAACATGGGATAAACCCGCAAACTCCAATACTTGTTATAAGACTGGATTATGGCTGATTCCGGCTTTTTTGTTTTTTTTACTTTTATTACCGGACAGGTTGTACATGGTTTCGGTTGATTATGCCACAGGTGATGACATTTAATTCCTGTTATCTTATCTTCCGGCAAATTCAGGTATTTTTTGATGGCTTTATTTACCCAGACAACATCCAAGCTGGTATTATACACGCTCACCAGTTCATTCATGGAGTCAAGAATGGCTTCACAAAGATTGAAATCAGTCGACATCCCCGGTTTATTTTATTACCTAAAATTGGGTAAATATTTTTGTTTTTGCAAGAAATTAACATTTACCTTTGCCGCACGCGCTAATAGCATATCTTAGTTCAGGCATGAGCATGCATACTTTTTACCTCACCCGCTTTTCTTTCAGGCGTAAGGTATAACCGGTAAAAGGCCTTCATCTCGTTATTTAAAACGGCATTACCCGTATTGTATATCGTTGAGAGAAAACTGATCGTTTGCCATGGACATCAGGTGTTTGGTTTCAACACCGAAAGGACAGGCATTCTGGCAATAGCCTGGGCAATTGACACACAGGTCAGCTTTATCACTCTTTAGGCCGTTGTAAAGCTGGATCGCGTATTTTTCTTTTCTTTTATTATTGAAATAGTACTGGTAACGCATCACGTAGTTCACGGGAAGATTGTGCGGACAGTGCTTTTCACATTCATTGCATCCTACACGGCAATTCAGAAATCCGAAAGTTTCATGGTACCTGCTTAACAATGCCACATCCTTTGGTTCAAGTTTTTGACCGCTGAGACTGAGATACTTCCCGATGGATTCGATATTATCGAATGAAATACAGATGGTATTTATCCTGGGGTTATTTAAGACAAAACGAGTAGCGGCATTCTTTAGATCTTCATCATTGTCTGCACCATATTTTGAGAAGTATTCTTTTGCTTTTTGATAGGCATCCTTGTAGTTATTATAATAATTACTGAGTTTCTCGCTTATTTCCTCACCCTTTTCTGTTCTTTGTTCGATGATGTTTTGAATAAGAAGGTAGTTTTTTACCGGGTTTGATTTCATGATGGCAGTTCCTATGCCTTTTTCGTGGCAGGCATCCAGAACTTTTTCAACCAGGGGCGCGTTCAGGAAATTATAGGTCATGAGGAATACATCAAATCTTCCGTCATTAGCCGCGTTAAGGAGTACTGTATCGATCTTTTCTTCCGGTTCTTCAATCCAGGCGCTGCCATGGCAGGATACCCCGGAATAACCCACCCGGCCTTCTTCTTTAAGTTGTGCTATTGCCGCGTGATAGCTTTCATCTTTTAGTATTTGAGAATTATGCGCGTGATGGATCATAACGCAATCCACGTAATCGAACTGTAATCTCTCGAGACAGCCCCTTATTCTGTTTAATACTTCGTCTTTGCTTCCAAAACCTTCATTCGTGTATATTTTTGTTGCCACGAAAATCTTCTTTCGATCATATTCCTTCATGACCTTTCCGATAAGTCGCTCGTTATTTCCATTGGTATACACCTCTGATGTATCGATGAAATTTACACCAGAATTCAATAACGCTTTTAAAACAGTTTCATTTTCCGGGGCCCCGGCGCTGATATCAGATACCTTAAAACCGGTTTTACCCAGTGTCCGGTATTCTTTAATTATCGAGGCCTTCGGTTCGATCCTGGTGGAAAAGTTATTGGGAACACAAGTTCCGAATAAACCCAATGATGCTTCTTTCAGAAATTCGCGTCGTGAAGCCTGGTTTTTCCTCATTTTTCTGAATTTTTAATTATCAATTTATCCTTAATACCGATTCCAGGATATAAAATAACTACTCGGTCGAGAATTTAACGACCGACTTTTGATAGTAATGTTCATCGGGAGTTACAACTACCGATGGAAAAGCCGGCTGATTAGGTGAATCAGGATAGTGTTGTGGTTCCAGTGCAAATCCCTCCCGGTGGTTGAGGGGAATGTCGTATTTTCCGGTTACGGTACCATTCATGAAATTTCCCGTGTAGAACTGGATTGCAGGTTCTGTGGTGTATACATCCATTATCCTGCCCGATTCTGGTTCCATTACTTTTGCTGCCAGTTCGAGCTTGCCGGGTTCATTTTTGTTCAGGATAAAATTGTGATCATAGCCATTGCCCAATTGAAGTGGCAGGTAATCTTCATCGATTTCCTGTCCGGTTGGCTTGGGTGCTGTAAAATCAAGAGGTGTTCCTTTTATGCTGAGAATTTTACCCGTGGGTATTAATTCTTCATCAACCTCGGTTATGCTATCCGCGTTGATGGTTACCACATGATCAAGGATCGTACCTTCTCCTTCACCCTTTAAGTTGAAATAGGCATGATTGGTAAGATTAAGTACCGTTTTCCGGTCAGTGGTAACATTATACTCCATTATGATCTCATTTTCATCTGTAAGAGTGTAAACCACTTCGACATCCATATTACCGGGAAATCCAAATTCCATGTGCGGTGAATGATAGGTTAACCTCAGTGAATTGTCTTCTTTCGATGCATTCCAAACGGAGTGCTGAAAACCAACTGATCCACTGTGAAGCGTGTTATCATTATTATTGATCTCGAGATGAAAAGTATCGTCATCAAGAATGAACGTGCCATTGGCAATGCGGTTGGCGTATGGTCCTACAACACAACCCAGGCTCATGTGATCTTCCTGGTAGGCATCAATGGAGGCATAACCAAGGCATACATCCGCGAAATTACCCTCTTTATCTTTTGCCAGTACAGCCACGATACGCGCTCCGTAATTGGTGATCCATACCTTCATCCCATTAATGTTTTCAAGCATGAATAAATCTGTAGTCTTCCCGTTTATTTCTTTTTGGAAATTCTCTTTCTTTAAAATTTTTGATGTAACGGGTTCTTTTTGAGACGCGCAACCAGCGATAAATAAAATAATTAATGCCAGTTTAAAATTGTTAATGGGTGTTGTTTTCATAATTTTCCAGGTTAATAATTAGTTATCAATTAATTCGTTTCAATTTGCTGATCAATTTTTATTTTTCGGAGGGTTAAATTAGATAATCTTTTTGAATTTTGACAGTAAAAATATTTTTATTCAATATATTTACGTCCCCGGGGCTTTCAGGCTCTATTTCAATTCACGGGGTGACGAGTCACATTTGATATTGAATCTGAAATGTTCCTTTATTTGAGACAAGTAACACAGATCAACCAACGTGGGCATGTTCGATTTTCAGTTAATAGATAACGCGAATATTACTTCCATGATTTTTAAAGAAGTCTCGACAGGTTAAGACCATGGAAAGCTTGATTTTTTTTTGATAATGAGTTGAGAGTATGACACGAAAAATTTTTCATATCATGTTATGTATTGGCTGTTTTGTGTTATTTCCCTGTACAGGTAAGGCACAAATAGTGAATGTTGAAACCTTGCGTTTTCTTCAGGATACCAATGGTCTCGTTGGTCAGCTACAGGGGAGTATACGGCAAAAAGTTGATGAAATCATGACCATCTCCGCATCCGGAGGTGTACACGTGGCCTATGAATACAATAAACACAGTGCGTTGGCTAATTTTTCCACGGAATACGGCAAGGTTGATGAAGCAGAAATAGCCAACAATTTATTTATTCATATGCGGTATAATTATTCTTTCACCCCTGTTTTAATTGGTGAAGCTTTTTTACAAACGAAATACGATGATTTTCTAAACATCAAGCGTAGGGATTTATACGGTACCGGGATCAGGTTAAAAATATATCATGCTGATAAACTCAAGTTTTATGGTGGTATTACCGGCATGTTTGAACATGAAGAGCTTTCCGGTGGTTTGAAATCAGATATTTTCAGGATGAGTGATTACATTTCCCTTTTTGTTAAAGAGAGTAGTTTTGAACTGACAAGTACATTTTATTACCAACCCTGGGTGGCAGATTTTACCAATTACAGGTTGGCATGGAGTAATCAGGTATCGGTTGCTCTTTACAAGAAATTCAGAATTGGCTTTTTTTATGACGCCGGATATGACAGTAAACGGCCAGAACCCATCAAAAAATACGTGTATGATATCAGGGGAATGCTAGCGTTTAGATTTTGAGCAACAACATGAAAACCGGCTTTTTTTCACACGGCCATGGCACTGTCTATTTGTTTTAAAGCAGTGATTCTATTTCCCTTGCCCTGATCAGGGATATTTTTTTCCCGTTGAACCAAGAAACGATAAAGGCTTCCCGAAATCCGTATTGTTTGACCATCTCAAGGGCTCTCTCGGCATTTTTTATCCGGTTAAAATCTCCCGCGTAATACTTTGTGAGACTTTTGCTCTCTATTTTTTCAAATGTTACAGGTGTGAGTCCCCTGAAAGCATTATAGGGTATAGGTTTACTGAAAACTCCCAACTGAATCCTGTACATGATTCCATTGGTCCTTATTTCACCTTCGGCAAAGGGATTTTGTTTTGAATATATTGAACCGTCCCTTATCTTAAATTCATTGATTATCATTTCAGAGTCTTTCTCTTCCGGGCTTTGACTTTCATTTCCCAATTCTAAAGAACTTCCCGGTTCTGTCTCTCTTACATGCACTTGCTTCTGTTTTTGCGCCTGCTCAATTGGTTTATACCTGCTTTTTTCCCTTAGTTGTGTTAGTTCTATTTCACGTGCCGTCGCGTACTTCACGTTTGCTTTTTTTTGGAAGTTCTCAGCCCTGCTTTCAATGTCTAGTATTTCACGGTATATATTTCTTTTAGTGTCTTCGGTGGTTGCCTGCCGGATTTCATTCCTGAGATGTTGAGAAACCCTTGACAAAGAATCGGCTTTCAACTGAAATTGCAATGCTTCATTAAGCAGGTTGATATAATTATTCTCTGTTCCTGCTGTTTTTTCCTCTGGTGATGCAGGTGATGAAGATTTTCCTTCTTTTTTATCTTTCCCTGCTATGTTTTCATCGCTTTTATTTATTTTAGAAACTGGTAACCGTGCATTTGGATTTAACTGTGCAATCTCGTATAAGCTTCCTTTTTGTCTCGTGCTGCTTGCATTATTAATAGTTGATGGATTGACATGATACCAGGCTAATTCTTTTTCCTTTTCTGATTCGCGGTCAGAAAAGAACCAGCCATTTTGGTTGGTTTTACCTGTCATCAGAAAAAAATCATTGTATGGGGTATTAATTGGAAATCCCAAATTCTGCGGTGTAGAAAAAGTGTTTGATGCAGGATTGTAAGTACTGACAAAAATATCATATCCTCCCATCGAGTTGTGTCCCTTACTGGCGAAATATAATTTGTTTTCCAAGGGATCGAAAAATGGATAATTCTCGTCATATGGAGTATTGATTGGAGAACTTAAAACTTCAGCAGGAGAATAATTATTATCCTTGTTTCTTTTTTTCATGTAGATATCGAGTCCGCCGGATTTTGAATTTTCTTTCGCGAAAAAAACAATCGGATTATCTTTCTCCTCCTGTCTCCTGATTGCACCGGTTTCATTTTCTGTGTAGAATTCTCGCTTTTGAGTGAAGGAATTAATTTCATCACTTTGTAAAAAACCTTTTTTAAAAACTACCGGGCGAACGGGATTATTCGAGAGAATACTTGCATGCTGTACAATTTCAAAATATCTTGAAAGCTCCAGTTCGCGAATTGTTTTTTTATCTCCCAGCATATCAAACCTGTTGAGATATTCAAGAGCTTCATCATAACGGTATTGCTTGTGAAGGGAGAGTCCCAGGTAAAAATAAACGTCATCAGGCACATCGCTTATCATGGCAAATCGAAGATATTCTTCAGCCTTGTTCATGTCAAGGTTTGCTTTTACCATGCTTACCCCCGCGAAATAGTGATAAAAAGGGTCTTTCGGGAAGAGAGAGATAAGCTGAACAAAACCTGTGGCAGCGTGTTTATAATCTGCAGACTGGAAGCTATCATAGGCTTGTTCCTTTAGTTTTTCACGGTCTCCCCAGGAGGGTTGGGAAAAAATTTTTTCTTCACCGAGGTACGAGAAAAAAAATATCAGGGTATATATAATAATAAACCTTATTGAATTCATGATCACTTACAATAGACATATGATACCGGGTACAAATATATTATTTTTTGATAATCAGACAAATTGAAAGTGTTTATAACTATTCATAACCTGTTTGATTATAATTATTTCAAACTTAGTAAATTTACACTTTAAATGACAGCAATATGGGGAAAATAGATGTAGGAGATAAGGCGCCTGATTTTAAAGCAAAAGATCAGGATGGGAAAGAAATTCAATTGTCGGATTTTAGGGGCAAAAAAGTTGTATTGTATTTTTACCCGAAAGACAACACGCCTGGTTGCACCGAGGAGGCTTGTAATTTGCGGGATAACTACAATGCATTATTGGAAAAAGGGTACGTGGTGTTGGGTGTTAGTACTGATAGTGAAAAGTCGCATCAAAATTTTATTTCAAAGTATTCGCTTCCCTTTTCATTGATTTCTGATCCCGACCGGGATGTAATCAAAGCATATGGAGCATGGGGAGAAAAGAAGATGTATGGTAAGTCATACGAGGGTGTACTACGCTCTACTTTCGTCATAAACGAGGAGGGAAATATCGAAAAAATTATTGATAAGGTAAACAAGAAAGATCACGCCGCACAAATCCTTGAGGAATAATAACAATTAACAAATTAATAATTTCATGGAGAAAACAGCTAAAGAAGTAAAAGAGAAAAAATCACCCGAGGTAAATAAGGAGAAACTTAAAGCCCTGCAACTCACGCTTGATAAAATAGATAAGGACTATGGTAAGGGAACCATTATGAAAATGGGCGATAAGGCTATTGCCGACGTTCCGTCCATCAGTTCCGGGTCCATCGCGCTGGATATTGCTCTTGGTATAGGAGGATACCCCAGGGGCCGTGTCATAGAGATTTTTGGTCCCGAGTCGAGTGGAAAAACAACATTGGCGATTCATGCCATGGCAGAGGCCCAGAAAGCCGGGGGAATTGCTGCTTTCATTGATGCCGAGCATGCTTTTGACCGTTTTTACGCGGAAAAACTGGGCGTTGATATAGAAAACCTGCTGATAAGCCAACCGGACACGGGTGAACAGGCTCTGGAAATAGCGGATCACCTCATTCGATCGGGGGCTATTGATATCATTGTCATTGATTCGGTTGCTGCACTTACCCCGAAAGCAGAAATTGAAGGAGAAATGGGCGATTCCAAGATGGGTTTGCAGGCAAGGTTGATGTCCCAGGCATTGAGAAAACTTGCCGCCAACATTAACAAAACCAATACCTGTTGTATTTTCATTAACCAACTTCGCGAGAAAATTGGTGTGATGTTTGGGAACCCCGAGACAACTACCGGCGGTAATGCTTTGAAGTTTTATTCTTCCGTGCGGGTTGATATCCGAAGAACCACGCAGATTAAAGAAGGTGAGGAAGTTACTGGTAGCCGTACAAGGGTAAAAATCGTGAAAAACAAGATTGCACCACCATTCCGAAAAGCCGAATTTGATATCATGTATGGTGAAGGCATCTCTAAAACAGGTGAAATAATTGATCTTGGAGTAGATTTTGAGGTAATTAAAAAAAGCGGGTCGTGGTTCAGTTACGGGGACACCAAGCTTGGACAAGGCCGGGATGCTGTAAAACAGTTATTGAGAGATAATCCTGAACTGGCAAGCGAACTGGAAGAAAAAATCGTGAAAAAAATATCCGGGAAGTAAGTCTGCTTGCATGAGTTTTTCAGAAACACGTAATTAATGTTATATTTAGGGGAGTATATGATATACTTCCCTTTTTTGTTTAATTAAAACCATGAAAGATGAAAAAATATCTTCCGGCCTTCTTAATGGTCATTTTTTTATTGGCTGCTTGTACCCCAAGAAAAACCACTAAACAAGAGGTTGTTAAGTTCTCTGTTCAACTATCTGAAAATGAAAAGAAAAATGGGATTCTAACTGCCGAAATCTTGTGGAAATTCGGTAGAATTGGCGACATGGTTGTTTCCCCGGATGGCTCAAGGTTCCTGTATACTTTAACTTCATATAATTTGGATAAAAACAAGGGTAACACGGATATTTACCTCGCGGAAACCACGGGTGGAGAACCAAAACTTGTCGCGGGGGGTGATGGGCAACAATATAACCCGGCATGGGTTCCAGGTACCGGTAAAATTGGCTATTTATCAACAGAAACAGGTAGCGGGCAGATTTGGGAATATGATTTGGAGAGTGGTGAGCGAACCAGGATCTCTGACGTGGAAGGAGGAATCAATAATTTCTCGTACGCTCCCAATGGAACGAAAATTCTTTACACCAAAGATGTAAAGCTGGATGTTACGCCACGGGAAATTTACCCGGACCTGCCGAAAGCCAATGTGATTATGGCAGAGGACTTAATGTACCGGCACTGGGATAGCTGGACAGACTATAGTTACAGTCATGTTTTCGTGGCTGACTACCAGGATGGTGATATTTCGGGTGATAAAGATATCATGGAAGGAGAAAAGTGGGATTCTCCGCTGGCTCCTTATTTTGATTTTGCTGAAATCAATTGGGCGCCAACAGGAGACAGGATAGCATACACGTCAAGAAAACTGGTAGGAAAAGATTACGCGGTAAGCACCAATTCCGATATTTATATATATGATGTTGAAGAAGCAAAAACAACCAACCTCACGGAAGGCATGCCCGGGTACGATAAATATCCCGTGTTTTCACCAGATGGAAGCAAAATTGCCTGGATAAGCATGAAAACACCCGGTTACGAGGCTGATCAGGAAAGATTGTTCATGTACGATTTTCATTCTGATGAGAAAATATACCTGACTAAAGGTTTCGATCAGGATGCATCCAATCCCGTGTGGTCTTCTGATGGTAAGGGAATTTTCTTCATTAGCGGTATTCATGCTACTTATCAGGTATATCATATCAGGATTGATAACAAGGAAATCAGGCAGTTAACTGAAGGAAGGCATAATTATACTTCCCTCGCGTTAGCCGGGGATAATCTGGTAGGTAAAAAAATGGCCATGGATATGGCAACTGAAGTTTTCTCAATAAATCCTGGCACGGGAGAAGAAAGCCAGGTAACTTTTGTCAATAAGCCAATATATGATAATATAGAAATGGGTAAGGTAGAAGAAAGATGGGTAAAAACTACAGATGACAAAAATATGCTGGTATGGGTAATCTATCCTCCCGGGTTTGACAATACAAAAAAATACCCTGCATTATTATACTGCCAGGGGGGCCCACAAAGCGCCGTGAGTCAGTTTTTTTCTTTCAGATGGAATTTTCAGATGATGGCTGCCAATGATTATATCATCGTGGCACCCAACAGGAGAGGTTTACCCACTTTTGGAGAAGAATGGAACGAGCAAATATCTCTTGATTATGGAGGGCAGAATATGCAGGATTATTTAACGGCAATTGATGAACTGAAAAAGGAACCTTTTATTGATCAGGAACGATTAGGTGCTGTAGGTGCGAGTTATGGCGGGTTTAGTGTTTTTTATCTTGCCGGCCATCATGATAAGCGATTCAAGGCATTTATCTCGCACTGTGGCATGTTCAATTTTGAAAGTTTTTATGGTACAACAGAAGAGTACTGGTTCCCAAATCATGACCTGGGTGGACCCTACTGGGTGAAAAACAGGCCTTTAAGTTACGATTTTTCACCTCATTTATATATTGACAAATGGGATACCCCAATTCTGATTATCACGGGCGCTAATGATTTCAGGATTGCATATACCGAGAGTCTTCAGGCATTCAATGCAGCGCAGTTAAGCGATATTCCGTCTAAGCTTCTATTCTTTCCCGAAGAATCTCATTTTGTTACAAAACCACAGAATAGCGTGCTCTGGCAAAGGGAGTTTTTTGGCTGGCTGGATACCTACCTGAAATAGACAGGATTCTCTTTAAACCCAAATTAAGCGATTACGCTCAATCGATGAAGAAAATGTAAGTATTTCATCTCATCCATTCGGTGAAATGCCACATTTTCTATGTCGGGGTTAATGCAAAGTTAAGCTCTATTTCACTTCGTTCTTACCGTTTAACTCAGGCTAAAGTTAATATAGGGAAATATATAAACTCGTGATATTAGAATATCGAGGGTTGCATTTTATTGATGAAATAAAAAACATTAAATTAGCAGTTCTATTGAAAATAGCTTGTAAATGAATAATTTTTTTCAAATGATAATGCACTTGATTTTTATCGCTTCGTTTTCGTTTTTCTTTGTTTTAGCAGCTATATTATTAAAACCCGCGCGTTTTCATAAAAAGCGCAAAATAAGTACAGCCGCATTTAAATTTAGTTATTTATTTTACCTCCTGGTATTCCTGGTTTTTACTTATCTTTTTTTGTTTTACAGGGAAATCCCTCAGGAAGATTTTGAGGACAATTTACCCAAAATAAATCTCGAATCGGTATTAATTCTTTTCAGTTTTTTTGTCCCTAACGTGAGTATGTTGATTCGCAGGAAGTTTAAAAAGGGAAGAACCCAATACAATTACATTTTCACCGTGATTAATCTTTTGGTCACGATGTACCTGGGATTTCTGATGACAGTAACTGACTGGATATTTTCCTGAGAGTGAAGCGCAAGTGGAAAGTTCAAATTGTTGTACCTGCCAATCTAGCAGCCTGAAATTTTGATCGCGCATAACAACATGGGGTGGATATTCATTATTATATTTACCAACCTGGCAAGAAATTAAGTCCCAGGACACCAAAATTAACGTCATCGCGTTGGAAAGGTATGGCATAGAATGGTTCGAGGATAAGGGCGCCAAACACGTTGACTCTCAGTGACAATCCGGCGCTGAACACGGGGTAGTGTTGTATTTCCGTGTACGCCGGTTGTTGATTTTCACCAGGGGTGTTTATCGAACTGATATCCGATTTAAAACCAACGTTCCAGTCATCTGTTGAAGCAAGACCAGCATCGAAGAAGAGCACCAGTTGGGTAAGGAAATACTTCGATTCAATTAATGCCAGTTGTTCTATACCCGAGAAAGGTAATCTTATCTCGAAATTGGTAATAGACATCTTGGTCCCGGTAAGATTGGTAACCACGTTACTTCCCGATCCGGTTCTGGAACTAAAGGTTCCTGCATCATATCCTCTAATGTACCAGGGATAACCGAGGAACAGCGGGGACATGAGTTCATTCCGGCTGTCTTCACCATATCTTCCAAGGTGGTAGCTTCTGAAAGCAAGGCTAACCGGTTTTAGATACAGGTATTTTCTGTAATCAAGGAGAAGTGTATAATTCTTTATTTCCCCGAAATATTTCATTGCCTGGATCCTGGATCTGTGTCCCCGCAGTGGTGAAGTCATGCCAAAACTGGAATTATCAGTCACGTAGGCCAGGTCTACCTGCTGAAGATTAAAACCATCCGGCAGGAAATCGCTTTCAACATTTTTTTCTTGTTCTGAACCTATAAAAAAGCCTTGACTGGCGTCATAGTAGTAGTTAAACTTGTCGAGCCGGAAATAATACCAGGCATGTGAAAAACCTGCCTCAATTCTCCGGGTATGAGAGATTGGATAGTATGAAAAAACAGCAATTTTGTCTTCAAACATGCGCTGGATATTTAACGACTGTTTAATAACGGGAGCTTCTTCTCCCTGGATATCTAAAGTATCCATCTCCTGTGTTAAAAAACCATACCTGTAAGGGATATGCGAAACACTTCCTCCCCATGATAATCGATGCCGGCGGTTCATGAAAGCTGCCTGACCACCAAAATCATAAACCTGTCCGTTCAGTCCAAGACTGGCAAAGAGCATGTACTCACCGAGAATATCACTAAAGAGCATATCCACTGAACCTGCCAGGCCGGTTCCAAAACGACTGGTGGCTACACCCACGCCTGAGTTGCCAATATAATCGAGTTTGAATTTTCTCTGGAAAGGCACGTAACGGAATGTATCTTCCTTTATCTTCTCGAACTCTTTTTTCATGGCCAGGTTCTCATCCACGATATTTTCCTCGAATCTTTGCAGGGGTGGTAAAGTTGCTGCCGCGAGATCAATGGAACCAGGTTCTACCTCCACTTCTTCAAAATCATTTTTATTGGCCGTGTATATGGTATATTTTTTATTATTGTAATAAATATATGCCATTTTATTGTTTTCTTTCGCCACGGAAAGTGCCGGTGCAATTTCTGTTATTCCAGATATGCCTGTTAGCAAGTCAGTAAGTTTAAATACTTTGTTATCCTCAAGTGAATACCGGTAAAGGTTTCTGAAACCATCAGGACTGGAGAGAAAATAGATGCTTTTACCATCTGAAGAAAACTCGGGATTAAGATTATCTACTCCCGGGAATACCTCGATTAAATCTGTTTTGGCGGTTTCCAAATCATAAAGTGCGAGGTTGTAGTTTGCTTTAACTACCCTGTTATTTGCATCATAGGCGACCTTGTCGGTAACAAAAATCATTTTTTTACCATCAGGGCTCCAATCCGCCTGGATGTTGGTATACCAGTCGTTGGTCAGGTTATTCAGTTCCCCGGACTCAATGTCATACGTGTAAATATCGCTGATACCGTCTTTTAACCCGGTTAACGCTATAATTTTACCATCGGGTGACCAAACCGGTTCTGAAAATGAAGGTAATTCATCGAATTTAATTGTTTTTTTAATATTGCCTTTATCAACATCAATAAGAACCAGGGCATTGCTTCCCTTTTGGAATACTACATAAGCGATCTGGCTTCCATCTGGAGACCAGGTCGCGGCGGATTCGATATAATCGATGGCATCAATTCGTTGCGTTGACAATGCACTGGCAAGTCTTTTTTTGATTTTACCTGTTTCGGAATCAGCCAAAAATAATTCGATGCTGAAAATATTTTTCTGGGAGAGAAACGCGATTTCCGAGCCATCGGGACTAAGTGAGGGAGCAATGTTCAATCTGCCGGCTGTTTTCTCGTATAAAAGCATTTTACCAACCGGTTGCCTGGTGGTATCTTCCATGTATTTTTTGTAATGCACGTATGTAGCGCTTTTCCACATGTTTCCAAGTTGTTTTGCGCTGATACCCAGTACGCTGTCTATGGCTGCCCGGTACCCGTAACGGGCTGTATATTCGAAAAGCGGCAGGATTACATCATCACCCCACATTTTTGTAACGAATACCCAGAATGCCTGTCCATACCTGTACGGGAAATATTCCTGATAATTATATAAATCTTCAAGTGCGGGAAAATCATCTATTAAAACTGCATCACGCATCCACATGGCTGTATGAGGATCAATACTGCCAATTGACATGTATTCAGACATTCCTTCAACCATCCACAAGGGTAAATTAGTAATGGACTTAGGGTAAGCAGTGTCTCTCTCGGAGACATCGAACATATTCTTGAATTGAAATGCATGAATCAATTCGTGACCAATTACATGGATAGTTTTGGCCCTTGATTCGAAAAATGGTAAAACAACCCTGTTTTTCATCGCCTCTGTAACACCACCGGTACCAACGCCAACCTGGCCCATTATGGCATTTGTTTGTTGAAAATCAGCATGATTGGAATAAAGGATTATCGGGTTGGGTTTATCGAACGTATCTTTAAATACTTCCTGATGCATATAATACCATTGTTCAGCGATTTCCGCCATTTCTTTAATGGCAGAATCATTTTCCATGTAATGATAAATTTCGAAATGAGGGGTTCGAAATACCCTGAAATCAAATGTTTCGTAGTTAGGTTTATTTTTTCCGAAATACTGTGCGTAAACTTCCCCAAAAGGTAAAAATGACAGTAAAACAAATAAATTCAACAAAAATATATAATTCTTTCTTCCGTGATCCTTGTCTTTTGCATTCATATTCCGGTTTTCTTTATTCCTCATGGCCGTTGATGAAAATGTGAACACATGGGTTGCTTTATTTTATTTTTAATACCTGAAAAATCAAATTATATGCCATTTGGGCATCTTTTTTTCGAATATTTCATTTTTTTTTAATATTATTAACACGCCGGATGTATTTTGGGGTTCAAAATAAAAGGTGCTTCGTTCATTCAAGATGGTTGAATGCAATGATTTTTTATCTATCTTTGATGGCAGAAAGTTCTTATTGTATTACTTATCAAGAAAGGTGGAGGGATTTGGCCCTTTGAAACCTTAGCAACCTTCACAATCCCTGTGAAAGGTGCTAATTCCAAACCCGTTAATTGGGAAAGATAAGGATGGAACACTTTTTTCCAATCACTTATTTCTTTCCTGATATCGTGGGCCACTTGTGCTTGAGCAAATTAGATGGTTATGAGACGAAAAATTAAACTGGGAATTTTTGGATTTGGATGTGTAGGGCAGGGACTCTACGGTGTTTTGCAACAAACTCTGGGTATCAATGCCGAAATAAAAAAGATATGTATCAAGCATCCTTACAAGAAAAGGCCTATTGAGAGTTCATATTTCACTACTGATGCCGGTGTCTTGTTAAATGATCCTGAAATTGACGTGATTGTTGAACTGATTGATGATGTGGAGGCAGCTTTTGAAATAGTGACCTCAGCGCTAAGAAAAGGGAAAGCAGTTGTTTCCGCGAATAAGAAGATGATTGCAGAAAACTTCATGTACCTTTACGAGTTGCAACAGGAAATGCAAGCATCATTTCTCTATGAAGCATCCAGTTGCGCCAGTATCCCGATCATTCGCAACCTGGAAGAATATTACGATAATGATTTGCTTAACAGCGTGGAGGGAATTTTTAACGGTTCCACTAATTATATTCTTACTTCTTTGTTCGAGAATAACATGGATTTTGGAACTGCATTGCGCGATGCCCAGTTGAAAGGTTTTGCAGAAACCGATCCTTCTCTTGATGTTGATGGCTATGATTCGAAGTATAAACTTTGCATTATTCTGGCCCATGCATTCGGGCTTTTCCTGAAACCTGAAGATATTTTTAATTACGGGATTCGAAATATCAATACTTTTGATATCCAATATGCACGAGAAAAAAATTTAAAAATAAAATTGTTGGCGAAATGTCGCAAAACGGATGGTAAAGTGTATGCATATGTTATGCCCGGGTTTGTTCCGGGTGATGCCCCAATTGCCCAGGTTGAAAACGAGTACAATGGTATTATCGTTGAAGGAGCCTTTTCAGAGCATCAGTTTTTTACAGGAAAAGGAGCGGGAGGAAATCCTACCGGGTCGGCGGTTCTTTCCGATATTTCTGCCTTAACTTATAATTACAGGTACGAGTACAAGAAAAAATTGCAGGGTTTCAATAATGAATACACGAAAGATATAGTGTTGGATGTTTACGTGCGATTTCCTTCCGGCCATCAAATCGATAATGGACTTTTTGAAGAAATAGCTGTTAAGTATGAATCGCCGGGGTATAATTACCTGCTCGGTAAGATCAACCTCGGGAAATTATGGGAATCGGGATTAACAGAAAATGAAAAGGTGAGTATTATTTTGAATGCTACTTCGTGACTTGTTCCCATCCGATTTTTTTCATGTTGCGATAAATAACATACCCGCAAAGTAATGCTATGATAGCGAAAAGTAGTGAATATGAATAATCGTGCAGAATAAGTTTGCCAATAGAGAAAAGGGCAGTAATAACCATCAGGCTTCCGGCTATCCAGTTTATAAAAAGCAGTAAATAACCTGAATCTCCCTGCACGTCAGGTTCTTTTGAGGCAATTCGTTTCCAGCCTGGCCCCCCGGGATGTACTTTCCGGTAAAATTTTCTCAGTACTTCATTGTTCGTGGGTCTGGTGAGGAAAGTTACCGTAACCCAAATCACGGATGACCACGCGATAATAATCAATAGAGTGTTGGGAAACTCAATTCCAATTAGTTTTAGAAAAGGATATATTAAAAATGGGGCAATGAGCGCGGCAATTTCACTCCAGGCATTGATTCTCCACCAGAACCATCTTAGAATAAGTACCATTCCAATACCCCCGGAGCACTCGAGGATAAAACGCCATGCATCGCTTATTTTCTCTAATTTTGATGTAACGAGTAAGGAGAAAAAAAGCAAAATAATGGTGGTAAACCTGGATACCTTAACATAGGATTTCTCGTCGGACCGGGGAGAGATAAAGGGCCTGTAAAAATCATTGACAATATAAGATGTACCCCATACTGTCTGGGAAGCGATTGTTGACATGTAAGCCGCCAGGAATGAAGCGATAAGTAGTCCTTTTAACCCGGCGGGTAATAAATCGCGTATCATCATCACGAAACCTTCTCCCTTTTGTTCCGGTGGGAGTTCAGGATAAAGAATAAGCGTGCAAAGAGCAGCAATTACCCAGGGCCAGGGTCTCAGTGCATAATGGGCTACCTGAAACCATAAGGTAGCTAGCAGGGAATTTTTTTCATCTTTGGCCGACATCATCCGCTGTGCTACATAGCCACCACCCCCCGGTTCAGCACCAGGATACCAGCTTGCCCACCATTGAACTCCAATATACGTTATGAACGTGAGAGTTCCCAGTTTTAGCAGACCTGTTACATTGGCTGCTTCGGTTTGGCCTACCCTGGGGGTGAATTTCAATACAAAATCCGGGAGTTGGGCTTTTAACCCTTCAATACCGCCAACTTCAACAGAATTAACAGCATAAACAGCAAGGATAATGCAGCCTGTCATGGCAAGAATGAACTGGAATGTATCGGTAAATGAAATACCCCATAACCCGGATAATGCAGAATAAACTGCTATCATCAACATGATGACACCAACCCAAAGTAGTTCAGCACTTAAAGTAAAACCAGGAAAGGCAATTACCTGATATCCTAAAAATGTAATATCTGGAAAAAGTACACTAATAATTTTCACCATGGCCAGGTTTACCCAGGCGATAACGATAACATTCATGAAAATGCCAATATAGATGGCCCTGAACCCTCGTAAAAAGTTAGCGGCCCTGCCGGAATACCGGATTGTGACAAATTCACAATCGGTGAGGATACCCGCTCTTCGCCATAGCCTGGCAAAGAAAAAAACCGTGAGCATACCGCCAATCAGCATATTCCACCACAACCAGTTGCCGGCAATACCATTTTCTGCCACAAGTTCAGTAACTGCCAATGGGGTATCTGCCGCGAAAGTGGTGGCCACCATGCTGGTACCGGCAATGTACCATGGTAATTTTCTCCCGGAAAGAAAAAATTCACCGGTGTTTTTACCTGCTCTTTCGCGCAAAAGCAAACCGGTTCCAAGTAAAATAACAAACAGTATGACAATGATTAACCAATCAACCAGGGCAAGTACCATAATATCAAGCAGTTTTTATCATTGCATCTTCAAGCAATGCTGTAAATATTTCTGTTTCGGTATATCCGCCGGCCCTGATTTGTTGAGGCACGATTGAATTAGGACTCATGCCGGGAACCGTGTTTACTTCAAGCAGGTAGAACCGATCGCGGGTGTAAATAAAGTCGACTCTCACGATTCCCCTGCAATCGAGGATATCATAAATACGTGAAGACAGCTCCTGGCATTCCCGGGTGAGCTTGTCAGTTACCCGGGCCGGGGTAATTTCATCGGCCATTCCCGTTGTATACTTGGCCTCGTAATCGAAAAATTCATTTTTGCTTACAATTTCAGTGATGGGCCAGATATAGTTCTTCTTTGAAGTTTTTAACAAACCGCACGTGAGTTCGGTACCTTCCAGGTATTCCTCGATTAATACTGAATCATCTTCACTGAATGCATGTTCAATTGCTTTGGAGAGTTCGTTTACATTCTTAACTTTCGTTATCCCAAAACTGGAACCGGCATTATTGGGTTTTACAAAACAGGGCAATCCTAATTCACGGGCAATTGAATTTTCATCGTATTTATCACCTTTTTTAATAAATACATATTTGGCCGACGTGATATGATAGTTCTTTAGAAATTCCTTGGTAAATAGTTTATTAAAAGTGAGGGCAGAAGAAAGAACACCGCAAGTGGTATAAGGTATACCGATCATATCAAAATATCCTTGTAATTTGCCATCTTCACCAGGGGTCCCGTGAATCATGATAAATGCACAATTGGTAATGATCTTTTGACCATTTTCAATGAATGAAAAGTCATTTTTATCAACATCATATTTATCCTTTGCTTTCCATGTTCCATTCTTCATGGTAATGATATACCCGTTGAATTTCACGGGGTCGATCTTTTCAAGCGCCATGGCGGCACTTTTCACAGAAACCACGAATTCTGATGAATCGCCGCCGGCAATAATTGCTATATTTTTCTTCATATCCTGCTAATTAGTGTTTGTCCTTAAAGTCCGGTAATCGCGTTATTGATCGTTTGAAAAACAGTTATTTACAAAAGCAAGCTCCCTGATTTTCAAAATTTCGCAAGGCATGTCCTCGAACTTAAATGTTAAAACACTTACTCTGTTGGCAAATTCTAATTACAGGATACAAATGTAATAAAATTAAACAGTGGCTCTAAGAAAAATCCAATTTCTTCGTTTACCTGCCAGACTTGAAGACATGTGAGAGTCATAACGTTTTCAAAGAAATACCAATGTTATATCAATGAAAAATGACGGTTGATCAGTGCCATATACATTTAAATAACGAGACATCTCTTCTGCAATATCAAATGTGAGGGTCACTAAATATCCGGACAAGGTATAGCACCGTACCGTTTTTTTACCTTTTTCTTGTATTTCTGATCCTGGTTGAATGTAAATATGAGAGATAATTCATGAGCACCACCTGTTGAGGTAATTAGGTTTCCTACCGTCATGTCGTAGCTGTATCCAAAACTAAAGTCTTCAAGTTTATAACCCAGTAAAATAGTGATAGCGTCATGCGATCTTATATTAGCGAAAACGGGTAGGCCCCGGTACCATATGCCAGCGACAAAAGGAAATTTATGATAGTAAGTCCCGATATCCAACTGATGCTGTTTTGCCTGATTCCGATAATTAAACGCGAGGGTAAGGGTTTCATTCATTTTCGTTTGTAATCGTTGTTTAAGAATAATTTTACTACCCCCGTAAACCGAAAATTTCAGCGGGGCGTAACGATAATCTGCTTCCAGGGTATTGTTCAGTTTCATGAGGTGGTCAACGGTAAAACCCATCCAGGCGAACTCGTTATAAGCAAGTAGCGATGTCGCGAAATCAGGATGGTTTATTACATCTTCGGGTGGTAATTCAACTGAAGAACCAAGGAATTGTTCTCCAACATACTGATCAGCAAAATTAAGGCCGTTAAAATTGATTCTCCGCATGAAATAGTAGGCCTGGATACCTGGTTGTAAATTAATTTTCTCGTTAATTTGAATTTTATACGAGTAATGTAAACCAACATTGGTCGTGTTCAATTTCCCTCCGCCAGCCTGGTCTTTCAGGATCATTAACCCGATTCCACTGTTAAAACCGGGGAAAAAGTGATCGGCCGATAGGGAATAGCTGACAAAATGCCCTGATAAACTTGGCCATTGATCCCTGTAATTGAGCGAAACTCTTGATCCGTCCGTGCTACCTGCAAAAGAAGGAGCCATGTACAATGGATTGGCATAAAACTGGGAAAACTGGGGATCCTGCACCCAGGCTTTTAATGGGAACAGGATTAATAGTATGATAATATATATTCTCATGATGTTCATATTTTTTTATCGTCTCATCAGGAGTACATCTCCCACGATTGTAAATGGCTCACCGTTGTTATACCTGCCGGAAACCTTGTAGATATATACATCTTCCGGCAGGATTTCATCCTTGTAATATCCATCCCACCCGGTGGAAATATCTTCGCTTTCAAACAGCAGAACCCCCCAACGGTTGAAAACCCTCATTTTGTAGTTCATAACTCCGCCAACAACCACGATCGGGTAGAATACATCATTTGATTTGTCGTTGGGATTAAATCGACCACCTGATGGTCCATAAATATTGGGTGTGAAAGCGCTGGGGAATATTAGTTTACTTCTTTCCATCACGTGTACACCATCGTAAAGTATCATTGAATCGGTGCATCCATGTCTGTTTATTACTTTTAATTTGACATCGAACCAACCGGTATCTTGGTACTCGTATGAGGGATTGGTTTCCTGGATTAAATTGCCATCCCCGAAGTTCCAAATGCTGGAGTCGGCAAGATAAGAGTAATTATAAGCTCTCACATGCTGGCCGGGGATGTAGGCTTCATCCGGGGCAATTTCAAATTCAGCCTTTGGTGGTTCATGGACGGTAATCAGTGTATCTTTGGTTACTATTTTGCCACCTGGCGCTGAAGCAGTAAGTGTTACAATGTAAGTTCCGGGCTCGTGAAAGGTGTGGGCCACATTGGTTTTTTCTTCTGTGCTGCCATCACCGAAATCCCAGGAATAAGGTGCGCCTCCTATTGAATTATTCACGAAAGTGACTTCCATTGGGGGGCAACCAGATGCCGAACTGGGTTTGAAGTCGGCCACTGGCATCAAATAATAAGTAATTACTACTTCATCGGAGGCCACGCATCCATTGTTTTCTATGTTCCACTTGAAGGTATTTGCGCCTGATCCCAGGTTTTTAACAGTGGTTTCAAAACTTCCCGGGTTAACAATGGTTCCCGAACCAGCTATTAATTTCCATTCCCCGTTTCCTCTTAATGGTTTATTTCCAATCAGGTTATAATCAGAAGTGTACACGTTTTCATCGACCCCGGCATTTACCTCTGCATAATTGTTAGTTATCACAACGTCATCGTAACTTACACAATTCTTATGCATGGTAATCCAGCGGAAGGTATTTTCCCCGAAATCTAATTCAGTAACACTTGTTTGATTGGAATTGGCAGATGCAATTTTACCATCACCGGCAACCAGCATCCACGAACCGGTCCCAATATCGGGAGTATTAGCGAACAATCTCGTGGAATCACCACACAGTACTTGATCTATGCCGGCATCAGCCTGGGTGGGTAAATTATTTACAATCACTATTTCATCGAATGACTGGCAACCATTATTATCGATTGTCCATCTCAACTTGTTTGTTCCCAGGCCAATATTGGTTACACCGGATAATGGATCGGAGGGATGAGAAATCGTTCCCTGACCGCTTATTACAGACCATTTGCCGGTTCCATAGACCGGGTTATTTGCCGAGAGGGTTGTCGCGTTCTCACATAGTATTTGATCGGCCCCGGCGGCAGCCTTTGTCGGCATGTTGCTGGTCACGTATATGGTATCTGAAATACTGCAATCGTGGCTGGTAACGGTCCATTCAAAAATGTTGAGGCCATTGTCCATCTTGTATGCTCTCGTGTTGAAATCGCCAGGATCAGCAAAGGTGGCTGAACCATGTAGCACGGACCAGTGTCCTGTTCCAATCGAGGGTTTGTTCGCGAACAATTCTGCAGAATCGGAACATACGGTTTGGTTAGTGCCCGCTTCAACATTGATTGGCTGATTATTTGTGATGGTCACTTCAGACGATGATGCACATTCGTTATTTGAAATAGTCCATCTGAAGGTATTGGGTCCAAGCGCGAGATTTTTAACCGGCGTGGTAAATGATGATGTGTCAGCAATTTCTGCTGATCCGCTCAGCAAGGTCCATTTTCCCTCCCCGTGAATGGGTTGGCTCCCTTCCAGCCATGTTGAATCGGAGCAAACCGAGCGATTGGCACCGGCAAAAGCCTCAGAAGGATTATCGTTGTGTATTACTATATCATCGTAAGATGTGCATTTGTTGTTTTTAATGGACCATCTTAGATAATTTGGTCCATTTTGCAGGTTCCTGACTTGTGTATTGGGTTTGGTATAATCATCAAATCGGGCTGAGCTGGTACCCAGAACTGACCAGCTACCCGTTCCTGGTCCAGCATTATTGCCCTCCAAAATGGTATTATCAGCGCATAAAGTTTGATCCTTCCCGGCATTGGCTTTCACGAGATCGTAGCTGATTTCTACTTCATCGAACTCGACACAACCCTTGTAAGTGACTGTCCACCTGAAGATATTTTTACCCTGGGAAAGACTTCTGACCAATGTAGCAGGATCAAGAGTATCCATTATTTCAGCCGAGCCACTTTGAAGTGTCCACAGTCCTTCTCCAACAGTAATTTCATTGGCAGCCAGGAAGAGGCTGTCTGTGCAAACCGATTGATTGACACCGGCATGGGGTGTAGTGGGTTTATTTGAGGTGATAATTACATCGTCAAATGATTTACAGTTCCCGTTAGTGATGGTCCACCTGAGAATATTTTCATCAGGCGCCAAATCGGAGACAACATTACCCGAGAATTTTCCTGATCCAGCTATCACGCTCCAGGTACCTTCTCCATAAGTAGGCGTGTTAGGTGTGAGAATAGTTGAGTTATCACAAATATTCTGATCAGGGCCGGCACTGGCTGTCGTCGGTGTGCCATTGTAAATCGTCACCTCATCGGTTGTTTCACAATTGGCATTGACAATTTTCCACCTGAACTTATTTTCCCCGGGGGATAATCCTGTTACTTTTGAATCATGGCTGGAAGGATCTTCTATATTGGCAGATCCGCTTATCAGTGTCCATGTACCGTTTCCATATGTTACCGGGTTCCCGGCCATTGCAGACGAATCCTTGCAGATGGACTGGTCTAATCCTCCATTGGCAACAGTGGGTGAATTATTGGTAATAATTACCGTATCATAGGTTGAACTAAAATTGCTGTTTTTCACGGTCCATTTCAGTATATTATCCCCGTGAGCCAGATCATATGTACGCGTGTTGAACATGTTCTTATCGTCAAATTTAGCTGACCCTTGAACGACAGTCCATTCCCCGATACCTACAATCGGTTCATTGGCTGAAAGGTGAGTATAATCACGGCAAATTTCCTGATTCGGGCCTGCATCTGTCATTTCCGTGGTAGCATTTTCAATGAAAACGCTGTCAGTAAGAGAGCATTGGTTCCTGGTAACTGTCCACCGGAAAGCATTAACCCCCATGTTTAAATCAGTCACTTCTGTTTTAGGATCATGAATATTTACAATATTGGATCCACCACTGTATACAGACCATGTTCCTATTGTGCCTGATTCGGGAATATCTGCATCGAGCTCGGTTGATGTAATCGTGAGCGTTTGATTTTCTCCCGCGTTAGGCGTTAACGGTCTGTCGTTGGTAATAGAAACCGTGTCGGTGCTTATACATCCGTTTTTATTGACCGACCAGACAAACTTGTTTTCCATCTGTCCTAGTCCCGAGATCTGGCTGTTATACGCGGTTTTATTAAAAATCACACCTACTCCGCTTGCTACTGTCCATTCTCCGCCGGTTAGTGGTTCCCTGGCATCGAGATTTGTTGTCCTTGAGCAGACGATCTGATCATCACCTGCATCAACATCAACCTTGTTGTTAACGATCGTGACAGAATCTGAATTGGAACAACCATTTAATGATATAGTCCAGGTGAATTTATTTTCCCCCATTCTTAACCCGGATGCTTCTGTAGAAGGAACGGTTGTGTTGGCAACCGTGGCTGGACCGTATGCTACTGTCCATTCACCATTACCTCCTGCAGGTATTGCACTACCGGATAACGAGTGTTTATCGTCGCAAACCTGGGAGTTAACACCTGCTTCAACATGTGGTAATGGTTTTGCTGTTACCTTAAAACCGGCAGAGGGATTGCCCAAGCCACAGTCATTTTTACCCCTAACCCTGAATGTACCACCGGTTTCATTTAATCCGAAATCTACAGTAATCGAGTTGGTTCCATTACCCCCGGTAATAGTCACGCCTGCCGGAACGGTCCAAATGTAAGAGGTGGAATTTTCAACCACGGGAATGGAATAGGTTACACCCGTTTCACCCTGGCAAACTTCTGAAGGACCACTTATTGGATCGGTAACCGGGGCAGGCAATTTGTTGACAGTGATGGAATGTGCCGGACTGAGAAATCCGTCTCCGCAACTGTTACTGCCTCTTGCTGAGATACTTCCGTTTTCAGCGCTACTTGAGAAATAGACAGTAATCTTGTTTGAATTTCCACCACTCACTATGCTGGTTCCTGAAGGCAGGTTCCATTTATATGATGTGGCATATTGTATTTCCGGTATGCTGAATTCTTCTGTTTGTCCCTGACATGCCGACACGGGACCACTGATTGTTCCGGCGGCGAGTGGTAGTTTATCCTCGATAATTGCTGCACCATTTTGCATCATTGAAGTACAACCATTATTTTTATATCCTTTAACAGTATAAATTCCTGCCTGGTTTTGGGGGCCGAAATCAAGACTGTTTCCATCAGATCCGGCTAAAACATTACCAACCGGGGTTGCATCATCCAGGATCAACTGGTAGTCGACCCCGGTTTCAGAGTTTTCAAGAATTACATTTATCCCGTCTTCTCCTTCACAAAATGTTCCTCCCGGCTGAACATTAAACACGGTTGGATTAGATTTTATCGTGAGAGTAGCTGTATCGCCTGTACTCTCGCAACCTTCAGCAGAAGTTTGGGTCGCGTAGAAATTATAGTTACCCGTGCCCGATACCGTTGGAAGATAAGTGCTTCCGTTATATATCGGTACACTTAAAGTTGCATCGGAATACCATTTTACAGATGTGCCACTGGCAGAAAAGGATGGATTTGTCTCTCCCTGGCATTTTTCTTTCAGTGGTTCGGTAATTGATGGAGCATCGGGTATATCATGAATGGTTAATGTAACTGGAGCAGTATTACTTTCACAGCCTGTAATGCTGCTGGTCTGTGTAGCGTAAAAGGTATATGTTCCGGGGATAGTTTCTCCCGTGGAATACATTGAGCCTGAACCCAGTATATTACCTGATGGACCGTCGTACCAGTTTATGGATGTTCCATGGGCTTCAATATCCGGAACGGCTAATCCATCGCAAACCGACTTATCAACAGGGATTGGTGGAGAAGGTAATTCATGGATAGTAAGTGTTCCTTCTGCAGCCGGGCTTTCACAATGGTTGTATGGGTCAGTTTGAGTGGTAAAGAACTTGTAAGTTCCTGATTTTGTATAAGATGAAGGTGTATAGGTGTTCCCGTTCTTCACTTTATATGCAGGAGCAAGTGAAGCGTCCGTGTACCATTGTACCTGACTTCCAACAGCGGATAAAGTCCCCGTGGTATTTCCATAACAATTAGAAGCTGAAGTTACCAGGGGTGCAGTAGGGATGGTTTTGTTCTCGTGGACGGTTACATCGGCGGTTGATGTACAGCCGTTTGAAACATTTTTAACCGTCAGGGTATATATTCCCGGTTTATCCACGAAAGGTTCCATCGCGGTAGGAACTGAAATATTTCCCGGGCCGGTCCATGCATAAGATACTCCTGCCGTGGTGGATGAACCTTTTAGTTGTACTTCGGATACCGCGCAGTTAATTGTGTCGGGAAATGGTTCGACCCAAATATGTGGTGCCGATTTGTTTTCTTCTACCAGTACACTGTCTGAAATGCTACAACCGTTTGAATTGCTGGTTACTGTGAGCTTGTAGTACCCGGTATCATCAACGCGGGGTTGTGTAGAAGAAGGATTGAGGATGCTACCGGTACCTGTGGTGGTCCAGGAATAATTCACGTCCGGTGTTGTTGAACTCCCGTTAAGTATTACCGAGGATACATCACAAGTGAGAAGGTCCGGTGTTTTATCAACATCAATCGTGGGTTTTGCCGTGTCAATTTCCACGTTAACACCGGATGAATTCGTGCAACCATTGGCAGGATCAGTGATTTCAACCGTGTAAGAGGCTGGTGAGTATACAACCGGATCCTGAACGGTTTCATCTCCTGCTTTAATAATACCGTCACCACTGGTTGTCCAGCTATAAGTAACATCATTGTTGGTTGAAGAAGCGCTTAACTGAACCTGATTAACGAGGCAGGTTAATTTATCAGGTGCTTGTACGGACAACGAGGGCTGCTGGATATTCTCCGTTACATGAATAGCAGCAGTACTTGTGCAACCTGAATTTGGATCCGTAACCTCGATAATATATGTACCCGGTTCATTTACAACAGGATTATATGACCCTGCTCCTGAGACGATATTACCCGGGGAGGCTGTCCACGAATGGACGTGATCGGCTTCGACAGGCTGGCCACTCAGCGTAACATCGGTAACCACACATGTTAGCTGGTCCGGGTAAGGATCTATATCTATATCAGGTAAAGAAGCATCTCGGGTTACTGTAACAGTTTCACTTTTCGCGCATCCGGTCTTACTGTCATACACGGTGAGGGTATAAGTTCCCGGTGCATCAACAACCGGGGTAAAAGTATTTTTACCAGATACAATATGGCCACCATTACTTGCTGTCCATACCGGGTTAATGCCGCTCGTTGATGAACCTGAAAGGGTGGCAGTGGGCTGAGCACAAGTAAGAATCCAGGGACCGGGATCGAGGTTAATATCCGGCTCGGCATAATTCTCGTGTACTGTAACAGATGACTGGTTGGTGCAACTACTCGAGCGATGGGTTGCCAAAACAGTGTAAGTTCCAATATCATCCACGTGTGTTTCATGGTCAGATGGACTTGAGATATTTCCGGAACCGCTTGTAGTCCAGGAGTAGTCAACATCAGAAGAAGTTGGAGATACTTTCAGCAGCACTTCTGCCTGATTACATGTTAAGGTGTCGGGTGTGAGGATCACGGGAGCAGCAGGCACTGTTTTGTCTTCTTCAACCAAAACGTTGTCCTCGCTGAAACATCCGTTTGGAGCTGTTACTTTCAATGTATAAATACCCGCGAGATCGACTGCTGGTGTTTCAGTATTTTCGTCGGTAATATTTCCTGGTCCCGACCAGTTAAATGTTACCCCCGGGGTTGTGGATGTTCCATAAAGATTCACGACAGAGGTAATGCAAGTTATCTTGTTGTTCGCGACCGGATCGACAAGAATATGTGGGCTGGCAATATCCTGAAGTACGCTCACCTGCTTGCTGTTACTACATCCGTTGTCATTATTCGTCACTGTTAGCTGGTAATTTCCGGCTCCTTTAACATTCACTGTTGAATTGTTATAGGGACCGGCGTTTGTAAATTCGCCATCGGTAGTAGACCATGAAAATGATTTATTGACCACTGATGAAGACCCGGTTAATGTTATTGTTGTTTGCGAGCAGGTAAGATCACCCGGCACATTGACTGATACGTCGGGAAGTACCTTGTTTTCTCCCACGGTGATTGTTTCCGAATGGTTACACCCATTCACGGGATCATTAATTTTTATGGTATAAATGCCAGACTTGTCAACCGTGATATTTGCTGCCGTGGGATCTGATATATTCCCCGGGCCTGTCCATTGAATATCATGAGCGGGATCAACTGTAGCACTTATATTTGATGTTGGGGACGCACAGGTAATGTCATCCGGTACAGCAGCGAATGTAACAGTCGGGATTGTCGTGTTTTGTGAAACGGTAATTTTCGCGCTATCCACGCAGCGGCTGGTTGGATGCATAACTACTACCTTGTAATTGGCAGGAGCATCAACCATAACCATTTCACCATTCGTTACAGTTGTGAAGCTGCCTCCCGTGCCCGTGTGCCATTGGAAAGAACTTCCCCCGGTAGTTGTACTTGCAGTTAATTCTGCTATTGGCTGAGAACAGGTGAGGTCACCTGAAGAAATGATTGAAATATTTTGTGGTAAAGCAATATTTTGCTGAACAATTACTGTTTTTGAGGAAACACAGCCATTTAAGCCGGTGGCGGTTAACGTGTATGTTCCTGGCTTGTCTACTTTTGGAGTAGAGGAAGTTTCATCCTGGATATTGGCTCCGGCCGGGCCTGTCCATAATAATGTGGCATCTGTTGCTGTTCCGTTCAATTGTACAGTTGTCTGACTGCAAGTTAGTGTATCAGGGTTCTGGTTCATTGAAATTACAGGGGGAGCAACATCTTCGGTTACCGCGACAGATGATTCAGTATAACAACCATTAGCGGTATTTGTTACTTTTAACGTGTATGTTCCTGCCTGATCGACAACAGGGGTATAGGAACTACTTCCCGAAACAATATTACCCGTGGAGGTTGACCATTGGATATTGGCATTTCCTGCATCTGAAGTACTGGTCAGGGTTATTTGTGTTGAATTGCAGGTAAGTTTACCGGGTGGATCAATGGTTACGATTGGGGATGTTGTTTCTTCTTCAACATCAATATTTTTTGTAAACGAACAGCCGTTATCCATATCCGTGATGGTAATTGAATAGGTTCCTTCTTTGGAAACCGTTGCTGTTGACGTGGTGCTACCCGCTGTAATGGTACCGTTCAAAGTTGACCATTGATAGGATGGATTGGCAACACTGGTTTCTGCATTTACCTGAACCGTTGGTGAAGCACAGGTGATAGTATCCGGTAATACAGGAAATGTAATATCCGGTAATATCTTGTTTTCAGATACAGTAACTATTTTGGAATCAGCACATCCGGTTAATGGATGAAGAACAGTCAGCGTGTAATCACCAGTAACATCAACGATTGGATTTTCTGTAGTTGCCCCGGATAAAATTCCCGGTCCTGTCCATGTAAGAGCAGCTCCCGGGGTTGTTGAACTACCCTCGAGGGTAACGGTATTGTTGGTACAGGTTAAATCAGCGGGATTGGTATTGACTGATATGGCCGGTTTGGAAAAATCCTGTAAAACTTCAACTGTTTTAGATGCTGTACAACCATTAGGGCCGGTTACCGTGAGGGTATAGGATCCTGCAGCATCAACCACGGGATTCGTGGAAGCATCATTGGTGATATTACCAGGTCCTGTCCACAGCAGGGTTGACCCCGGGGTTGTACTAGATCCTGTAAGGGTTACCGTGGCTGCCGAGCAGGTAATTTTCTCCGGTTCAGGGGTTGTTACTGAAACTGAGGGTAATGTTTTATCTTCGATGACAGAGATATTGTTGAGCGTGGCACAACCTGTCGCTAGATTTGTTACAGTAACCTCGTATGTTCCTGCTTTATCTACGATGGGAGTGGCGGTGTTTGAACCGGAAACTATATTTCCGCCAGCTAAAGCTACCCATGAATATGAAACAGGATAAGTGCTCGTGGTTGAAGCGGTAAGTTGTAAGGAGGTTTCCGAGCATGTGATAACGCCCGAGTTCCCGGAAACAATTGTCACATTTTCTGGGGCTTCTTTATCTTCTGTTACAATAACAGTATCATTTACCGTGCAACCATTTACAGGCTCTGTAACAGTAAGAATATAGCTACCTACCGCATCTACAACAGGATTTGTCGTGGTACTGCCCGAAACGATATGGCCACCATTTTCTGCTATCCATGAATATGAGACCCCGGAAGTAGATGAAGTTCCTGAAAGAGTGATTTGATTCCCGGTACAATTGATTTCCTCGGCCGGTGGAGTAATAGAAATATCCGGGGTTTCAATTACATCGACAGCAATAGAAGAAGAAGTGCCGGAACCACAGGCATTCACTGGTGTAACAGTGATGTTTCCGGGCAGCGCTGCTTCATTATAGTTAATAAAAACATTTTTCGTGCCGTCACCGCTGTGAAGGCTGGCCCCGGAGGGCAGCTCCCAATTGTAGTAATCAGTGTTGGTTACTTCAGCAATGGTGTAGTTCACGTTTTTTTCACCCTGGCATACCATGTTACTACCCGTTATCACGCCTGCTGCCCCGGGTAATGATTTAATGGTTATATTGAGGTTCGACTGGCTTCCCGATCCACAACTATTGTTGCCTTTTACGCTTATTGTACCCGAAACTGATCCAGAACCAAAGAAGATGGTTACATTTCTTGTACCGGAACCATTGGTTATGCTGGCGCCAGCTGGTAGAGTCCAGGAGTAGGATGTGGCATTGGGTATGGAAGGAACACTGAAATTCGCGGCAGTTAACGGGCATATTTCAGTTGGACCGGATATGGGTTGTGCATCCCCGGGTAGTGGATTGATAACAATTGTTGCAGAACCTTCCATGGTTCTTTCACAACTATTGGGAGCCGGGTTTGCTGCTTTTACAGTATAGGTGCCCTCGCTGGTTTGAAGTCCAAAATCAACAGGATTTCCATCCCCAACAATGCTTGATATGGTATTGACATTATCGAGTACCAGGGAATAGGTAACGCCAATTTCCGACTGGCTCAATCCCACATCGACACCCGCTCCGCCTTCACAATAATTTCCCCCGCCCGTTACCGTGTAGAGCGCGGGTATAGGTTTTACAGTAACACTTTTCGTGTCTTGGTTCGTGCAAGTGGTTACAGGATCCGTGTAATTGTAGGTGATATTATGTGCTATGGTTGGTAAGCCGGATGGATCAAAAACTGCTGTTCCGTCTCCATTATCTGTAATACCGGGTCCGCTAAAAGAACCATCAGATGATTTTGGGTTACCGGTTAAAGAGACAGGTGTGCTATTTTTGCAGATCTCAGTGGGTAAGCCCGTGAAAGTTACAGTAGGTAGAAAATTAACATCAATCATTTGACTGGCCGTGGCAATACACCCGTTTGAGCCTTCTACCGTGTAGGATATGGTATAAGTACCTTCCGATGGCACCAATGAAGGATTAAAGTCAGCTTTCCCATTGTTCTTGTCGTTGAAAATGAGTGGATCAGCCCACGGGGAAGTCCACGTGCCTGGCACGGGTGTAGTACCCCCGCTATTCAATGGATTTCCGGCTATTTCGACAATTCCGGTAGAGTTACAATATGCCGGATCAAGCCCGTTTATGGTTACTGTTGGTGCCTCTTCCACGTGTACAATGGCCGAATCGGTTGAAGCACAACCCTTGGATGTTGTATACGTGTAGTATATTTTGTGTGTACCTGATCCCGCGACAAACGGGTCGTATTTATTGCCTGAAACACCACCATCAGGGCTTGTGAAAATACCTCCGGGATTAGGATCTCCCTCGAGTGTGATCAAGCCATGATTGGAACAATATTTCAATTCGGTTGATTCATGATCCAGGCCATCAAGCGTGAATGATGCATCGGGTAATGCATAAACTCTTACTTCCCTCGTGTTCGAGTTAGAGCATGAAATACCATTGGTAAGTTCATATGTTACTGTATGCAAGCCTGTACCAATTGTTGAAGGATCAAAGGTCGCGGTACCTTCCGGGGCACTGTAAGCTCCATCAACAGTGAATGTGCCGCCTGGCTTGTCGGCCGTGAGTAAAAACGGGCCCACGTCTTCACAGTAGAATGAATCGAGGTTGGTAATTTCCAGGGGCACTCCAACTTCTACAGATTGAGATACTGTGCCCTCGCAACCGGTAATTGGATCGGTGTAGCTGTAGTCAATTGAGTAGGTGCCAATATCAGTCAATGAAGGATTAAAATCCGCGGTTCCGTCTCCATTATCCGTTAAGGCCGCGGCCGGACCAGAGAAAGTGCCGTTTCCATCAGCAGGGTCTGCAACAATGAGATAATTGGTGTTATCATCATCGCAATATACCGGTTCAAGATTCGTGAAAACAGGGGAGGGGCTGGTCTCATTTCTTACAAGAACAGTTTCCGTGATACTGTTTACACAACCGTTTCCATCGGTGTACTCGTAGCTAATATTGTAATTTGTCCCGTTAGGTACCGAGGTAGGGCTGAAAACAGCCGTTCCATTACCATTATCTGTTAAACCCGGGGTTGGAGAAAAAATACCTGTTGTCCCGGTTGGAATTCCCGTGATGGTGAAATCAGGTTCGTCCGCGCAATAATCAGCATCCAGGTTGTTGATAGATACTACAGGAAGGGGGTTTACAATTACTCTTACCATATCCTGATTCTCACACCCGTTTCCATCTGTAATTTTTACTGTATAATCTGTTGTTGTTTCCGGGTTCACTGTTATTGACTGGGTAACATCCCCGCCCGGGTTCCACAGGAAATCAACCCCGGGAACACTGGGAGTTGCTGTTAGGTTTGCATTTTCTCCCTTGCATATTTCCTGGTCCATACCCGCGTCTACCGTGGGATTTGGATTCACGGTAACCTTTATATCATCCTTATCTTGACATCCTGCAGCGCTTATGGCCGTCACCGTGTAAGTTGTAGTTACAATGGGGGTTACGTTAATGGATTGCGTTGTAGCCCCGTTACTCCATAAATAGGTAGCTCCACCTGTTGCGGTTAGTGTTGTAGTGGTTCCCTCGCAAATGGCTTTATCACTTCCCGCGTTAGCGGTTGGTTTTGCATTTACTGTTACAATTACATCATCAGTATCAGTACAACCATTGGCATTTTCCACTGTTACCAGGTAGGTTGTGGTACTGGATGGAGCGACTTCAATGCTGGCAGTTGTTTCTCCTGTCGACCACAAGTACGTGCCTCCTCCACTGGCAGTGAGTAATGTTGTATCGCCATCGCAGATTTCAACATCATTTCCCGCGTTAGCGACCGGGTTTGATTTAACAGTTACAGTGACCTGATCCGTGTTCGAACAACCATTGTCGTCCCAGGCTTCGACCGTGTATGTTGTTGTATTGGATGGTGAAGCAAGGGGGTTTGCTATGTTGGTTGAATTCAAACCGGTCGCTGGAGACCAGGAATATGTTTCACCACCTGAAGCATTCAATTGCGCATTTTCCCCTGCACAGATAGATTTGTCGTTACCCGCGCTTATTAACGGCAGGGGGGATACATTCACAATTACCGTGTCCCAGTTAATACATCCATTAGCATCTGTTACTTTTACCCTGTATTCCGTGGTATCGGACGGTGATACCATGTATGATGCACCCGAGTATCCTCCCGGGTACCACAGGTATGATGTGCCACCCGTGGCGGTTAACATTGTTGAAGATCCATAACATATATCTTCGTCATCACCCGCGTTAGCTGCCGGTAGCGAATATTCCGATACATTGACAGTATCGGGCATAATGGCAGAACATCCTGTCGTGGTATTTGTCGCGAGAACCCAGTAAGAACCATGTTTTAATCCTGACCATGATAGAGATGAACCTGTTCCTGTTTTCGGGGCAAGATGATTTACATCGTTCTTAATAAGTTGGTACTGGTAATTCCCGCCCGATTGTGATCCGGAAAGGGTTAATGTTATACCAGTTGCTCCTGCACAGTATCCTGTTGGTCCTGATAAATTATAGTCAGTGGGCAAAGGATTTGCCGTTATTACAGCCGTACCGTTCATGAAATTTGTACATCCGGTTACCGGATTCTTAGCCTGAACAGCATAGGTGCCGTCGAATTGACCCGGCCAGTTTAATGGTCCTCCTGTACCAAAAATTGAATCTGTTTTAGAACCATCCTTCAGTAGGTAGTATTTGAAATCAATCTCGCTCCCATCAAGTGAAACCGCAAGTCCTGAAGAACCCGAACAATAGGATCCCGTTCCGGAAACATTAAATACAGTTGGCAGGGGAGTTTCGGTTATATTTAATGATCCATTCATGTCTTTCGAGCAATTGGCGTCACTAGCTGTTACCGTGTAAGTTCCCTGCGGTAAGCCAGTCCAGTCCAATGGGCTTCCTGTCCCGGTTTTTGCTGTACCATAGGCAGCAGCATCTTTTACCAACTGGTAATCTATACCTGCTGTTGATCCCGATAAGGTAACCGTACCCCCCGATCCCCCTGCACAAAAAGTAGCCGTGCCTTCTACATCGTATGATGTTAATTCAGGATATGTACTTATGGTTATTGTATCTGGCATTGGCTGGTAGCAGGTGCTTGTCGTGGAATAGGCTTCAACCGTGTATTCTCCGGCAGTCATGTTATCCCAGGTAAGCGGGTTGCCGGTTCCTGCCAACGCTGCTCCCAGTGCAGCATTGTTTTTGTATAACTGATAATTGATATCGGCTTCTGATCCATTCAGTGTTATGGTCACCCCTGAACTGCCCGGGCAATATTGCAATGGGGCAGACAGGTTATAATTAGCAAGACCTGTACCGGTATAATATATATTTACTTCGTCATGGGTTGAAGAACAGGAAGCAGGATCGTCAAAAATTGAAGGGTCTGTATAGGTAATTGTCCATTTGAACCAGTTATCGCCGGTTTCAAGGTCTTTCACCCAGGTATTGTAATTCGTGGGATCCACAATAGTGGCCGAGCCGGTTGTAGTCCACATGCCGCTTGCACCCCCGGGGATTTCCGCGGGATTTGCCCCTCTCAAACGAATGCTGTCTACACAGGTAATTTTGTTTTCTCCGGCATAAGATGCCCAACTTGTTATTGTAACTTCATCGGTTGTTGTATTGCCATTTTTTACCAATTCCCAAATATAAACGTTTGGCCCGAAGCTTGCTTCCTGAACTTCAGAATCGTATTGGTTTGGATTTACAAAAGTGCCCGTTCCTGCCCCTACCTTAACAGTCCATGTTCCTGTACCTCCCCCCGGATTATTTCCGTCCAGAATTGTATGGTCTGTACAAATGATTTGATCTGCACCAGCATCGGCACTTTGACCGTGAATTATTCCCGGGGCAAGTGATACCTGTAGAATAATGACAAAATATATGAGTTTATAATCCTTGGTTTTTATCAATCCTTTGTGGATTAAATTTAGTATTTCGTGTAAGTATTGCATGTTTCTGTCTTATAAAATCGGCCGTTTGTCATATATACGGGTTAAGTTTTGAAAAGTTAGATGGCTTAAAACATCTGTAAACACTGGTTACGTACAAAACCCGCGATACCAAAGGTATATATTAACATATCCTTTCCAAATGTCAATTAGGTGACATTGCTTATTTCTAAATGGTGATTTTAATCATTCTAATTAAAAATATGTTAGATATGCAAAATACTACTAACAAACCAATGACTATTTTATTTATGGGTTATATGGTGCAATGTTTTAATAACATAAATGATTAAAATCACCTTTCCGGGTTAATTAATCTCAATAAAAAAACAGAGATTTTAATCAAATGAAATCTATTTTTGCTTCATAATAAATGAATAAAGGTTAGGATGATGACGGGTGGATTTGTAATATTATTTTTTTGTTGTTTTTGGGGAATTCTTTTTCTTTTATTTCATGTTCTTGTTTTCAGGATATACACGCTGCAATTTTACAATTCTTTTATTATCAACAGACTAAGTATGGCATATCAAAGAGAGTCTGATACGGTGGAAGATCAAAAGTTGATGATTCATGATCTTGTAAATTACAGGCTTTATCAAGAAGTGATACAACGTATTTCCCGTGAGAAAAGCATACTTTCTGAAAAATCCAAAGCAGAAAGGGCCGATCAGTTGAAAACATTGTTTTTAACCAACATGAGTCACGAGTTCAGGGCTCCAATGAACGGGATACTCGGCTTTGCACAGTTGCTTGCCAATGAAAATTTACCGCCTGAAATGAGGAAAAAATACGCGGATATCATATGTGATAATGGAAAAATGTTACTGAATATCGTGAATGACGTGCTGGATATATCTAAAATTGAAAAGGGGAAATTACATGTACAAAAATCTCTTTGTAATATTGATAATATCATAAGCAGGTTGCATGATACATATCAGGTAAATAAGTGTTTGAGAAATCGTTCCGGTATAAATATCATTAAAATTACAGTTACTGGTGAAACACCATTAATGCTGGTAACGGATCCTTATCGGTTTGAACAAATATTATCCAATCTTTTGGATAATGCACTCAAATTCACAAAAGAAGGCTATATAGAGTTTGGGTATTTATCCGGGGGGAATACCCATGTTACATTTTATGTACGCGACACCGGAATTGGAATGTGCCCGGAGACGCGCGAGGTTTTATTTGAACGATTCAGTCAGGGTAAAAATATATCGAATATCAATAATGGATGTGGATTGGGTTTGGCCATTTGTAAGGGATTAGTTGAACAGATGGGAGGGAAAATTTGGTTTGAATCCGAAGAAAAAAAGGGAACGGTGTTTTATTTTAAGTTGCCACGTGTGGATATTCAGACGAACAATTCGCGTTCAATTCATCAGCATGAAAATTAAACGAATTAATTTTTCCATTTTTGAGATTAATCGTTCAATTGGGATTTAAACTTTGTTCTAGAAAATCTGTTATACCTCGTAAATATTGTGATGAGAAAAATTATTTCCTACCTGCTCACTGGTCTTCAGTTTCTATTATTGGTAGTCTTTGCCTTGAGTGGTCCTGTTTTGCCTTCGGGAATAGTATCGGTTATCTTTTTCGGTGCAGGATTATTTTTAGGGATTTGGGCTATTTTCTCCATTGGGATAAACAATTTAACCGTTTTTCCATTACCCTTGAAAGATACAACTCTTTCGCGGGAAGGTCCCTACAAATGGATTAGACATCCCATGTACACAGCTATATTATTAGTTACCATCCCTCTTACAATTGAATACATAAATATTTCTCGCGTGGTAGTTCAGGTTTTGCTTGTGATTGATCTGCTTGTAAAAGTGCATTTCGAGGAAAACGCCCTTTCGAGGGATGTTAACGGATATGAAATCTACAAAAGGTATTCTAAAAAATTTATACCTTATTTATATTAAGGTGTAATATTAGAATGTAGACCTGTAAAAAAAAATTTTCAAATACTTAATTTCAGATGATATAAATTTATATTCAGAAATGATTTATATCACCATAATAATCAAGAAAAGATATCTGTCCCATCGTAAACTTGCCATGTAACTTAAAAACGGAAAATGTATGAAACGGTTTAAAGACAGAAGCATTAATTTTAAAATTAATTTTTCACTCACGCTTTTACTGGTAGTTGTATTTACCGGTATTGGCCTGTATGTTTATCTTGATTTAAGAAAAAAGATAATCAACGATACAGATGAAAGAATGATCGCGCATCTCGAAGATTTAGTGAGAATTGTTGATGGGTACATAACCCAGTTTGAAAAAGTGGAGGGAACGATTTCTGAGTTGGAGTCAAGAATCCCGGATTCTCTAAAAACAACGGTTGTTGCTACAGGAGAAATGAGTGATAAGGTAGAGTATTATTACGATGACATGAAGAAATCATTGGGTGGAATTAAGTATTATGGATCGGGATACCCCTATCTGTTTGATGAAGACGGGAAGGTTTTTATTCACCCGCATGTAGAAAAAGGAGGAGATCTTTCCAATACACGACCAGTTGAGGCGATGATGGAATCGGGCAAAACAACAGGAGTTGTTAAGACTGAATATCTTTGGGAAGACACGGATGGTCAGGAAAGAGAGAAGTTTCAGTACCATGTTTACCATCCTGCCACGGGGAAATACCTGGGGGCATCCTTTTATGTTTACGAGTTAATGGGCGAATTGAACAGGTTGAGAACGAACTTGATTTTTATTCTTCTTGTTTCATTGGGTTTAAGCTGGATTTTGATTTATTCTATTGTTAAATCCCAGGTAATAAACCGGGTAAATAAAGCAAGATTAAGCCTGAGGGCTATAACCGAGGGTGATTTGCGGCAGGAGATTGAAGTTGACAGTGATGATGAAATAGGTGAACTCCTGGATGGTCAACAAAAAATGTCGGTGAAACTCAAGGAAATTATCGGTGCGGTAAAAACAGCTACTGCCAACATCGCGAGTGCCGGTAATGAAATGAGTTCCAACTCGCAGCAGCTATCACAAAATGCAACGCAGCAAGCATCTTCGGTTGAGGAGGTAAGTTCTTCCATGGAAGAGATGGTCTCAAATATTCAACAGAACACGGATAATGCTCAACAGACCGAAAAAATTGCCCTTTCTGCTGCTGGTGGCGTGAAGAGTGGAAATGAATCGACCGTGAGAGCGGTTACATCCATGAGGGAAATTTCTGACAAGATTACCATTATCAGCGATATTGCTTTTCAAACCAATATCCTGGCACTGAATGCTGCTGTTGAAGCGGCCCGTGCAGGTGAACACGGTAAAGGTTTCGCGGTAGTTGCAGCGGAGGTCAGAAAACTGGCAGAAAGAAGCAAAGTGGCTGCCGAGGAAATCATTGCCCTCTCCAAAGAAGGGGTTGATATAGCCGAAAAAGCCGGTGACCAATTGGAAACACTTGTTCCAGAAATCGAGAAAACAGCAAAACTTGTTCAGGAGATTTCTGCCGCCAGCCTGGAGCAAAACTCGGGGGCAGATCAGATAAATAATGCCATTCAACAACTCAATGATGTAACCCAACAAAACGCGGCGGCATCCGAGGAAATGGCCACGAGCGCTGAAGAACTTTCCAGTCAGGCTGATCAGTTGAACGATATAATCTCCTTCTTTAAAACAGGCAATGACAATCAATTCGACCGTGATAAAATTAAAAAAGTACAGCTAAAGCAACCTGCAAAGCCTTCGAGGCCCTTGGAAAATAATAACAAACAGGGTATAAAGGTTTCCGGGCCTAAAAGCAATGGGATCAAATTAAAAATGGATGGTGATGATGGATACGAGAATTTTTAGTCGATAATGATTATCCGTATATTTTTTGTGAAGTCCTGCAAGCCTATGCCTGCAGGACTTTTGCATTTCAGGAGTGATAATCATCATCGCTTCCCGGAAATAAAAGTCATCCTGTTTCAATAATCAATGTCATTGTTAAACCATTGAAATACCCCGGCACTTATACGTAATTTTAGATAATGTTAAACAAATAATAATATTCTCAATTAATAATCTCAAAATTAATAGCTTATGAGTACACAAGTAGCAACACAAATTAATTCT
>CAYRRV010000027.1:0-49892 GCA_964426725.1 uncultured Bacteroidales bacterium
ATGGTACCGGAATGGTTGACCATTCTCCGCTGTTGCGGCCGTCGGTGCAATAAAACGACCATTCTTCCGTGTTGGCGGCATCGGTTCCCGACAGGTAAACGATCTGGGTTTTTTGGGCTGTGCTGCTAAATCCAAGGGTTGCGAACAGAATTAATAGATGTAACTTGTTTTTGTTCATTTTTAAGGGTTTTTAAAAAATGGTTCCACCACAAATTTAATGGAAAGCTTTAAATTAGCACCAAAAAAGAGCGATGTTTTCAGAACAATTATTTGACTTAATATTGAACTTTGGCGATGTATGGAAAGTTGAACGTGTTTATGCTAACTTTTAAAACTGAAGAAGTAGATGTATTTTTATAATACATAGGTAAAGAAGCCGAAGACCCTGACACTTTTGATTTGTGTCCGATTTATGACCATGCCCCAAGTCGTCGCTGGCGGCATTTAGACACCATGCAGTATAAGACCTACATAAAATGTGGTGTGCCAAGGATTAAGACCCCGTCGGGCAAAGTAAAGACAATAAAGGTCCCGTGGGCTGATGGATACGAACGGCACACTTATTTGTTTGAAAGGCTTGCCATTGATATTTTGCTCAGTACCAAAAACCAGACAAAGACAGTTGAACTGATGCGTTGTGGGTTCAATGTCATAAACAGGATTATCCCTAATTCAGTGAAAAGGGGCTTAAATGGACGTCCGAATAATCATTATTTCGAATATTTGAGCATAGATGAGAAATCTTTCAAAAAAGGGCACAAGTATGTAACGGTATTAAGTGACCCGCTTTCTGGTGTTGTGGCCGATCTGTCAGAAAACAGGGATTATTCTGCTTGCAGTCAAGTTCTTGACAGTGCTATTAAACCAGGGCACAGGGATAAAGTAAAAACTGTAAGCATGGATATGTGGAAATCATTTCATGAATACAACAAAAGACCTCTTGCCAAATGCTGAAATTGTACACGACAGGTTTCATTTGGTGAAATACCTGAACGATGCAATTGATAAGGTAAGGAGAAGAGAAGTTAGACAAAATGAGGAACTTAAAAACACAAAATACATCTTCCTTAAAAACCCTGAAAACCAAACCGAAAAACAACAAGTTTAATTTGAATTTATTGCTGCTGCCAATTAAGAAATAAGCCATGCATGGAAGGTAAAAGAAAATTTCAAGGAAATATTTGGCTGTGAATCATGGGATGAAGCATCATCTTTGGTCATATTCCCGCTAACTCGCGCAAACGTTTGCGCTGATCAAATAAATATGCTATTTTTATACTCTGGAAAATGCAACCAAAAGAGAAAATTACGTTATTTACTCAAAATAAATGAAACAGATGAAAAGAATCGCGTTGAAATTCCCGGCATTGGTAATTATTTCATTGGTAGTTATAAGTTTAAATACGACCGCGCAGGAACAAGCCAAGTTTTCGATAAAAAAAACAAGTGCATTAAGTGGAAAAGAATATAAAGCTCTTGCCTTTGATGGTGCCTGGTGCTGGTTCTCGGATCCCAGGGCAATATATAAAAACGGAAAAACCTTTCTTGGATACGTCAATAGTTTTGGAAATATAGAAATAGCCTCATTCGAATATGCATTGGGAGAACTAAAAACCAGCGTTTTGCATCGCTTTCTCCATAAAGATGATCATGCCAATCCCTCTCTCCTGTTATTGCCGGATGGTAAATTGATGGTTTTTTACACGAAACATAGCAATTGCTGTGGTTCGAAAGGACCATACGAGATGTTTTACCGGATTTCCGAAGAACCTTATGATATCTCCGGGTGGTCGGAAGAGATGAAAACCAATCAGAATACCGAGGGTTGGGCTGCATACTGTTATTCTAACCCGGTTCTTCTCCCGGAAGAGGACAATAAAATATATCTTTTTTGGAGAGGGGGGAATTTTCGCCCAAATTTTTCCGTTTCATCCGACCAGGGAGTAACCTGGTCTGCTGCAAGAACGCTGGTTAATCATAAGGAAGAAGAAGGAAACGTGAGGCCGTACCTGAAGGTAAGTGGCAACGGGAATGATAAAATTCATTTCGCCTTTACGGACGGCCATCCCAGGAATGAGCCACAAAATAGTATATACTACATGGGCTACCAAAATGGCAACTTGCTGAAAGCGACTGGTGAAAAAATTGCTTCCCTTGAAGATGTGCCTGTAGCACCAGCGGAGGCACACCTCGTGTACGATGCTAATAAAACGGGCAATAAAGCCTGGATTTGGGATGTTGCTGAAGATACAGATGGTAATCCGGTAGTGGTTTACGCGGTATTCCCGAACGATTCCAATCATTTATATTATTACTCCAAATGGGATGGCCAAAAATGGAATAATTACGAGTTGGTTAATTCCGGCAAATGGTTCCCGGAAACACCGGAAGGAAAAACAGAACCTGAACCCAATTACTCGGGAGGAATAATTCTGGATCATGAGGACCCTTCCACTGCTTATCTTTCAAGAAACATTGATGGCGTCTTTGAAATTGAAAAATGGCAAACCAGAAACAATGGAAAATCATGGAAAGTGTATCCCATTACACAAGGTTCTGATTACGATAATGTCCGGCCTTTCGCTGTAAGAAATGCCAGTAAAGACAACCCGCTGCAGGTACTCTGGATGAACAACCACCGGTATCGTTTTTATACCGATTACCATACCTCAATACGGGGAAAAATTCCTCAAAAAGAAGCTTCGGACAACCTTTCAACAGAGGCCATCGTGCAAACCATGCAAAAAGTAGCCGACTGGCAGTTAAGCACGCCAAGAGACCATCATGAAATGGACTGGCATTATGGCGCTTTCTACACGGGATTAATGGCCCTGTACGAAACAACAGGAGAACAAAAATACCTGGATGAGATGATTAACATGGCCTCCAGTCATGCATATAAGCCCGTGATGGATTTCTTCCATGCCGACCGGTTAATCATCGCCCAGCCTATTATTGACATCTACATAAACCAAAAAGATCCTGAGATAATCAAGTATTTTCAGTTTGTCATGGATGCACACCTGGCTAGAAAACCAAAGGCAGACGTGCGGTTTAAAGATAATCCATACAGGGGAGAATGGTGGACATGGTGCGATGCTCTCTACATGGCACCACCCTCTTTTGCAAAAATGACCAATGCTACCGGGGAAATAAAATATTTGGATTATGCTGACAAACATTGGTGGATAACCTCCGACTACCTCTATAGTCACGTGGATAGCTTGTATTTTCGGGATGACCGGTACTTCGATAAACTGACCAAAAACGGGAAAAAAGTATTTTGGTCAAGGGGCAATGGATGGGTACTGGGCGGCCTGGTGCATATGCTGGAGGAAATGCCGGTAGATTATCCCTCAAGGCCTAAATTTGAAGCCCAATACAAGGAAATGGCAACCAAAGTAGCTTCCCTGCAGGGCGAGGATGGGTTGTGGGGTGTAAGTTTACTCGACCGGGAAGAATTTCCAACCGGAGAAACCAGTGGGAGCTCGTTCTTTACATACGCGCTTACCTGGGGTATCAACAATGGCTATCTGGATAAAAAGATATATCAACCAAAAGTTGAAAAAGCATGGAAAGCACTGGTTGGAAATATTCAGGCAACAGGTAAACTCGGGTACGTGCAACAGGTAGCCGCCGATCCTTATGAAACTAAAGCTGATCAATGGGAAGTATATGGTAGTGGTGCTTTTTTACTTGCCGGCTCAGAAATGATCAAATTAATTGATAAGTAATGGTTTGAGGCAATTGGAAATATAACAATTCACCCCAGCTTGTTCCGGTAAGTTCAAGGGAACATGTTTATACATTCCAATAAAACGAAAGATTCGATTAGTGGCTTTCCCAGTTCCCTGATTGTTTCGCGGTCAGATTTTCAATGGTTAACTTAAGAATTACCATGCTTTCAAGCGGTTTTTGTCCATATACGGTTTTACCTAAAAAGCCATTATGCTTCATGATTATATCCAACCCGGCTACTTTTTGCCCGTGTTCTACAAGAATCTCCACCCAACCCTGACCTATAATGGACCGGTAGAGGGTAGACCATTTACATGCCAATTCCTTCTCGATTATTCTCGCTGTATGTTCAATTTCGAAACCAACCCTGTTATTCTTCTTCAACAGATCAATTTTTTTACCCACCGGAGCCGAATGGATATAAATGCAGTTTTCCTTATACCCGTAATTAAAAGGAACAATGTAAGGCACATTGTCATCATAGATGGCGAGCCGAATAATTTTACTGTTTTGCAAAATATCCTCTACTATCTTTTTATCAGATATTTCCTGGTTAGCTTTTATCATGGTAATTATAAATTTTGATAACGCAAAATAAAGAAATAAAAACAAAAAAGGATAGGTTAATAATAATTTAACCAGTACCCCCCTGAACAAACAATGCCTGATTTTGTCTTTAATATGTAAATTAATAAAAAAACCTAAAACCTTAATAAGATGAGAAAGACCAAAGCAAATGCAGTATGGAACGGTACCCTGAAAAAGGGTAATGGCACTTTTAAACTTCCGTTAGCTGGTGCGGAAATAAACTACACTTATGCCTCCAGATTCGAAAGCGGCAAAGAATCAAACCCGGAAGAATTAATTGGAGCCGCCCTTTCAGGATGTTTTTCCCAGGCACTTTCGCTTGAAATGGAAAAGGCCGGATACGAGCCTGAAACTATTAACACAGAGGCAGAAGTTACCCTTGCCCAGGCTGACGGGGGGCACAAAATTTCTGATATCCATTTAAAAACACGTGTAAAGGCTGGTGATATCCCCGAGGATAAATTCCAGGAACTGGCCAGCGGCAGCAAGGAAAATTGTCCGGTATCAAAAGCGCTGGCAGGTGTTAATATACATCTGGATGCAGAATTGGTATAATACCCAACATTGTACATCCGATGACCCTCTCATTGGAAAAGTCATCGGATGTGTAAAACTCATTTCAAGGGGGTGCCGGCTGCACTGAATATTTCACGCTCATCGATATAACCATCAGCTACAACAGTCATCCTGATATTTTCGCGATGTACAACGTACATTGAAGGCAATAAGATTGCAGGGACCATTTTTTTACCATTATTAATTGTTAATTGCGTGTTTAACAATTCACTACCTTTTGCCATCTTCATAGCGGAAATTGCCGCCGTGGTAGCCAGTGATTCAATGATCTTATACACAGTCATGGTTTGTTGACCGCGAGCTATTCGTTTACAGGCTGTAACTTCAGCATCCTGGCCCGACAAGTAGACTTTACCGGCAAGGTTATGCTTTTCCAGGGCCCTGAATACCCCGTTAGCCAATGGATCATTCGAAGCAATTACTGCATCAACATGATTTCCGTCATGCAGGAATTTATCCATAATTTTAAAAGCCTCGTCCTCGTCCCACTTGTCAACATATTCTTCCAGGACAACTTTGACATCTCCCTTATCTATAAGGGGTTGCAATACATTACGTTGCCCCAGGTTCAAAAGAAAGGAATTATTATCGTCAGGAGAGCCACCTAAAATAGCATACTTCCCTTTAGGACATGATCTCGAGAGAAATTCAGCCTGCATTTCCCCTACCTTCACGTTATCAAAAGAAATATAATAATCCAAGTCGCAATTTTTGATGATTCGATCATAGGCAATTACCTTCACTCCTTTTTGATGCGCTTTTTCCACTACTTTAGCTGCCTGCTTGCTGCCTTCCGGAACGATAACCAATACCTGAATACCACTATTAATTAATTCTTCTGCCTGTTCGTACTGTGTCATGTTATCACCTTCTGCTTCTCTGACAATTACCTCACCTCCCATCGCTTCTACCTTGGAAGTAAAATACTCTAAATCCCTTTGCCACCGGTCATGGACAGGTCCCAGGCTAAAACCGATTTTATACTCTTCTTTTTTACTACATCCCGATGTTGCTAATATTGCAGCCATTGCAATCAGCCCTAATAAATTCCTGAGTGTTTTCATGATCATACAGTTTTAATACAATATATAAAACTACCATTAATTTAATTCGTAATTCTCCGGAATCTCATAACATATCACGGAACTGTAACCCGGTTCGCGAAATCAAGCCTCAATAATTCAAATACCGGAACTAAGCTAACTTTTTCCGCGTAAAAAGGTTTAACCAAGATAGGGAATTTTTTACTGAAATACTAAATTTTTACGGTGATATAGATCACCTGGTAAATTAATATTTTATAATCAATTTATTAGCTTCAGATAATTTAACCGGGTTTTCGAAAACCAGGTAGCCTGATTTAGCAATGCTAAATTGCACCGGACGATTGTTCAACATTACATTACTTGTATTTTCTATTCCCGGGAATGAAAATTGGGTTAATTCCAGGTTCCCGTGAGTTACCTCCAGCTTCATTATTTTTTTCTGAAAAACAATTAATCCCCATCCATTTCCGGTGGACCAAAAGGATTGAAACAATGTACCGGGTAATTTAGGCTCGTAAGACATCATTTTTTTTCACCATCCCACTGAAATCCGGATAAAGCAGGCAAAATTGCCCAACCAGCCATGGCCCTTGCATAATAATAACCTGATTTAATCTCCGCGAAGGGGTTCCTGTTAAATCCCTTGTAACGGTCGCGAACTGCTTCAATAATCATCAAACCTTCATCAACCATTCCTGCATATATCATGGATGCCGCTACCTGATATTCAATACCCGTCCAGGTTTCATCAGCATAGGGAAATGGTATTGGATCCCTGTCACCATGAGGCCAGGTGCAGGTTACCAGTCCGGCTTCATCATTCAATGCATAAACCCGTTGCACGTTTTTCAGCTCACTTACAGGATCAAAAAAATCTGAATAGACAAGAGACGGTTCGCTTACCGTACTCATTCGCGCACCTGCAAATCAGAGTAAGACAACAAATTAATATTAAAGAAGATCTGTGCAGGTACATGAGAATCTTATTATTATGTTCATTTATAATCATCGTTTGTCAGAATGTGCATCAGCCTGAATAAACATATCAATAAATGCCCGTCGCGCAATTTATGCCTGTTGCCGAGCAAATCCTTTACTTCTATCCAGTAAAGATCCGTTGTTGGCTTCTCCAGGTTAACAATATAAGGATAAACCTGTTCAGGAGTAATTCCAGCGCATGGCAGGTACTTCTCACCCAGTTTGTAATAAGAGTTAATCTTACTGCCATAAATTCTCTTTGATTGCAGGTAACTTGCTAAATCAGAATAATTTTTCACGTTCCCGGGCAAACGATAGGCAGGAGCACATAATAAAAGGCTTTTCCCCTCCCTGATGTGTGGCACGGGCAAGTGCCTGGGTTCAATGCCAAGATATACCTTTCCTTTATATTTGAATACGGGCAGTGTAACCACCGTGTTTAAACTATATTCTTCCGGGATAATATATTCCAGGATATTGGTCACTTCACTTACCCTATCTTCCCTGAACATGGAGCGCTCGTGATGAATAAACCCTGCATTACCGGAAAATGGTTCAAAAATACTATTTTGTTCCTGTGCACTTGTATTCCTAAAACATGTTATCTCAAGATTTCTGCATTCCTTTATCTCAGGAATTACACCCAGCCATTTCCCGGGACTGATTTTTTTAGCATGCATAAGATTATAAATATTCATTTCAAGTCGTGCTTCGGGTAATCCTCCTACCTGGGCCGTTTTTAGCAGGCTTTTTGCATCAAAAACACGTATTTCACCCGAATCGGTCAAGCCGGAATAATTAGCGGGGATCAATGATTTCAATTCACAATCTTTATCGATTTCTGTAAACCAGGCCTCTACAATTTCATCGATCCCGCCTGGTGAAGTATAATAAGTAAGAGACCGTACATTCCCTATAATGTTTTCAGTAGAAATTCCAGCCCGCTCCTGTAATGCCAGCAGAATATTTTCTTCAGCACCAGTTTCAGACCGCATCGCCGTAATTCCCTCGGTAATATATCCACTATAGTGCTTATCGTCAATAATATTATTATCGCCCGTGGCATTAATAATTGGGCGCGGGTAACCATGTTTGGCGATAATTTTCAGGTTAAGGTCTTCACCCCTGAACCAGGGTAGAATATCAATAACCGGGAAAGGTCGCCGGGCCAAATCGAATACATGGTTGGTTTTGTTGTTCCGGTACGATTCTGTTTTCAGAAAACAATTTTCATGAACGGGCAAGTCCCGGACTTTAACAAGCCGAGTGCCCTTACCTGGCAACTTTTCCACGGCAATAACAAAATTGGTAGGGGGAAACCCAAGTTCATTTTCCTGCTTGTCCAGAAGTCTGAATTTACCCTCGTACCGGTTTTTGATGATCCAGGGATTAAAAAGAGGAAAGGAAACAATTAACCGGGTACCCAGTTCAGAGAATACTTCTTCAAATTCCTTTTGTGTGAAATACCCGTATTCCTCCTGCAATTCTACCTCCCAGTCATCACGGTAATCTTTCCTTCTGATGAACTCAACTGCATCAGGCAATGAAAGAAGGAATCTTCTCATGGCGCCCCGGGCAGTGATCTCCTTAAGTGGAAATCCTCTTTCATCCTGTTTTGCCAGGGAACGCGCTGTTTTAGAAAAATCGATAAGCAAATCAACATCAGATGGCTTGTTTTTTTCTTTAGGTGATGGAAATTCCAGGATCACTTCCCTTTCGGGTGGTTTCACGAAATCCCGTACCACGATTACCCCGCCGGGCTTTAGCAATTCAACCTGTCTTTTAAAGGTTTGAAATGCCCTGTGGGGATCATAGTTATTAAATGATGTGATATGATGTACCGAAGAACAATTGAAAAAACCATCTACGGTACTTACCTGAAAGGAATCCAGCTTTTCGCCGTCATCTACCCTGAATTCAAGGTTAGGCAAATGATAGCTGCTTCTGGCAATTTCAACCATCCTGGGATTAATATCTACTCCAATTATCCGGCATTCCGGAAATAATACCGCAAGAATGTGGGTGCTGGTACCCGAGGCCATGCCTACATCAACAATAACATTCCCGGGATGATGATGAAAATAGGCGCTGGCCGTGGCGACTTTTTCAACCACCACGGAATCCATGCCTTCCAGGTATTTCCGGTAACGACTATCTTCTCCCCTGTCTTGAGCAGCATAGTTTTTGTTAGTAAAGTAATTTCTCATGTTGTATAACAATACATAAAGAAATAGTTAAAAATAGCAATTCTGGCTTATTTCATTACAATGTTTGCCGCTTCTTTTGCGATGCCCACTTTTGCAATCGCTCCGGAATTGAAGTCAAGATAATCGTTTTCGATACCATCACTAAAAATTTTCCCGTTTACAGGCATGTAGGATTCAATGGTCAGATTATCTTCTCCCCTGATGAGTCCTGCAATTACATTTGCTTTTGAATGAAGGCTGCGAAATGGTTCCCTCACCACAAAAACAAGCTGCCTGTCTTCCCAACCAAGCCTGAAATCCAGGGGCTGATGCAACTGCGTGTCAAATGTTTTCACTATCCCATTGGTCATATTCAAGACAGAGCTTAACCACCCGGTTGAACCTGCACCTGTTGAAATAATAATGCCACTGGAGGACTGATCTTCAGAGTATTTCATGTAGCTCAGCCTGTACCTGGCAGAAACATGAGAAGAGGGCCCGATAAAAAAGTCGTTGAAGGCCAGTAATCTCTGACCATCATTTAACTGCACTTCTGCCATGGTTACCATTTTAGCATGTTGTTTTTGTTCCAGCGCTGCAAACAATCCATCCTTAAAGTTCTCAGGTGTAAATGGTAATAAAATACCATCATATCTTTCAGGATCGGGATTAATAGCAATGATAGGAAGCCCTTTCGCGTATTTAGCCGTGTTGGCGACCAGGCCATCCTGCCCGATAACCACGATAAGGTCCTTTGCGGAAAAAACAAATGAAGGAAGGTATTGCCGGTCAACCAGTTTCACGTTGAGGTACTTACCAAGGATTTCCTGAACTTTCCCCAGGGAACTCTCAAATTGCTCGTGTTCCCGCTGGTAAGCTAAAAAATCTCCCCCCGAATGCTCGATATAAAACCGGGCCTGGGCCCTGGTATTGAAACGGAAAACCAGTTGCTCAAGCCGGGTTTTATTGGTTACTACAATTGCATTTTCAAAACTCATGACAAAAATAATTAAAGTAAAGATTGCAAAAGATCCGGGCTGATATTCAGATTTTCTATCTTACCCGCGTTCTCGGCCAGCTCCCTGAATGCGAAAGCAATGTTATCCTTTGCATCCATTCCTTTTGAATGAATGGCCATTAATTTCTTCCAGTCAAAATCTTTATAGGGAGCCAGGCTTTTCTCTAACATGTAACCTTTCGCGTCGGCCTCTTTACGTGTATTTTCGGCTTTCAACGTGATTAGTACCTCGCGGGATTCTTCAACCGAGATATCAGCACCAATTTTCATTTCGCGTAAGATCCTGCTATTTTCTTCCTCGCTGATTTTAATTTCGGCCTGTTTTTCCTGAATCTGCTTTTTCTTCTCCTCCACGGCTATTTCGGTATTCAATTCACTTTCTTTAATTCTGCGTTCCTGTTCCACGGCAAAATTTCTTCTTTCATAAATAGCCTGATCCGCTTCTTTCTGGAGCGCTTCACGGGTACCGGTCTCCAGTGCCTTCGACATTTCAGGAGTTGGTGACACGGCCAGGACATCCACGCTAACCACTTCAACTCCCAACTGGCTGACAGCTTTTGAAGCGCCGAGTCCCTCGGCAATCTTATCCCCTATTTCACGGGCACTCCTGATGGCTTCCTTTAGATTCAAATTCTGAATAAATTTGGATGTAGCGGTCTGCGCTTCATTATTCAGTCGCTGATTGATGGTTTCGAAATTATCTTCCTTGTACTGCATTTTATTGTCTATTGTAAAATCCAATAGTTCTGCCAGTTGCTTGGGATTATTTATTTTATAAGTAATCTGCCCCTGTATGGTTAGTGTTTGAAAATCATTAGTTATTTCCTTGAAAATAAACTGGATATCCCGACTGCCAAGAGGAATGGCAGCTAAAGAAGAATTGGGTGTAAAGTAGAAAAATGACAATCCCCGACCTTCCTTTTTAATAATTCCTTTTTTAAAATGAACCACGAAGGTCATTGCATCTAATTTAACATATTTAATTCCAAACATGATCTTGAATTTTAATGGTTAAAAAATGATAAAAAAATCCTGTTCGAGCTTCCGGATGGAAGTCGATAAAGCACGTAATTATTCTTACCGGTCTTCCCTCCATGGATTAGGAACCGGTGAAAACCGAATTTACAATTACGTTTCAAAGGGATAAAGTTTATCCCCTGGATCAAATTTCAAAGATGAATCCCCGACAGCTTAATTCCTCGTATTTCGTTTTATCGAAGTGATAGTACCTGGCTGCCCTGTGAGCCACGCCCTGCACTTTCTCGTCGAGTGGAATCAACAAACCGGTGTTCAATATTTTCCTGTGAAAATTTCTCCGGTCAAACTGCACATCCAGAATGACCTCGTAGAGCGTCTGCAGTTCAGGTATGGTAAACTGCTCATTTAACAATTCAAAACCTATAGGCTGATATCGAATTTTTCCTTTTAATCTTTTGTGTGCTACCCTGAGAATCATGTCGTGATCAAAAGCCAGAGATGGAATTTCATGCACCGGGAACCATTGGGCACTGCTGGCATCATCACCCCCGATCACCTCGTAATCGGTTGATTTAACCAGCGCGTAATAGGCAATGGATATAACCCGCCCCCTGGGATCTCTCTCCACGTCGCTGAAAGAATATAATTGCTCGATATAAACATCTTTAACACCTGTCTCTTCCTCAAGTTCACGCCTGGCACAATCATCCGCACTTTCATCCATCTTTATAAAACCTCCCGGTAGGGCCCATCGACCCTTAAAGGGTTCAACACCCCTTTCAATCAATAACACGTTCAGGTTATTGCCATCAAAACCAAATATCACACAATCCGTGGTTACCGATGGTCTTGGATACTCGTAACAATATTCTTTTTTCTTTTCCATTAACTTACAATTGTGTTATTTTGACACAAAGATATGTGATTTAAAATTAATAGCCAAATATTTTTGTGTATAAAACACACAAAGGCGTCGGTTTCCAGCATTAATCGAACTTATAAATGGTTGCTTATTCCGAAATGAGGGCGGGTAAAACTTTGGTGAACGATAAAACACATGTCAAGGCAGCTCACTTTTAACTTCCTGAAAATAAGTACATTTTTTTCTTAGCGGGCAGTTTTCACACATTGGTCTGGCCGATTTACAAACCAGTGCAGCAAAATCGAGGAAAGCCCAATTGAGTATAGTGCATTTTTTCACGTTAATAACCTTTCTTGATAGTTTCTGCAACACTTTATCATGCCGGACATCTTTCGCGAGGGGAAACCCAAAATACCGCGCGAGAACCCTGGCCATGTTAACATCAAGTAGCGGAGCCCTCTTGTTCAGTACGAATAATTCATAGGCATTCGCGATATAAAGAGAGGAAAGGTTTGATTCTTGTAATTCATTCTTGTTCCTTGGCAAATGTCCTTTTCTTTCACGGTATTCTTCAATTATTTTCATCATTCTTGCTGCACGGTGCCTGTATAAGCCGAGGGGCTTTAAAATTATCTCCAGATCTTCCCTGGTTGTTTCAGCAAGGGCATCCCAATCGGGATATTTATTAAAAAAAACGGGCAAGTATGCTGCAACAGTTTCAGCGCGTGTTCGTTGCAGCAATATCTCCGTAATTATGGTTTTGTAATTGGAAAAACCTTCCTCTCTCCATGGGAATGAACGCCCGTGCATTTCAAACCACTCGAGCAACTTTTCACGAATGTGTCGGATATTGTTGTCTCTATTCAAATTGGAACCAGTCTAAGTCAAGTAATTCTTCCCCATCTGAAACAGCTACGCCTTCAGTATTTTGGTTTGAAGCAAGACAATAATACAGGTAATATTTCCCATCCCTCTCCATGCAATCGGGGGCATACAGCAAATTATCGCTGTAGGGCACCTGGTCATCTTCTCCTTTTGATGAAAAGGTATTTTCATGAAGTTTCCAGTTCATCATATCGTCAGACGACAATACATGATACCTGTGAGAGCAATAATATTTCGTACTTTCGTCAACCGAGCCGTAAATATATATATTCCCGTCATTCCAAATCCTTGCAGAGGGATCGGTAATATATACCCCCGGGGGAACAATTGGATTCTGGGCAAAAATTGACAGGGGCATGTATACAACTGCAGCACGTGTTAAGAATCTAATGAAGTTTGATAGATTAATCGAGCAGTTCATATTGTTTTAATTAAAAATTCCTGCAATTTACAAAAAAGCTCAAATACATGCTAACCTGAGTATTTGTCTTAATATTTTCCATATCTTTGTAGCCAATAATTAAAACTAAAAAACATCAAGAAAATGAAAAGAGGTCTGAAAAGAACATTTTTATTATCAATGCTGATGGTTGCTATCTCCCTTCAGTATTGTACTTCGCCAAAACCCGCCAAGGATATTGGTGTACAACTATGGTCGGTTCGCCATGCCATGAACCCGAACCCCGACAGTACTTTAAAAGTTATCAGTGAAATGGGTTATACTTTTATAGAGGCCGCTGGTTACGACGATGGTAAATTTTATGGTATGGAACCCGCTGAATTTAAGGCGCTTTTAGAAGAAAACGGGCTGGTAATGCTCAGTTCACACACGGGTTCACATTTTCCTGATTCTGCAGAATGGGAATCAACCATGCAATGGTGGGACAAGGCTATTGATGCTCATTTGGCAGCAGGAGCAGATTACATTGTTATACCTTCGACCCCGAAGGAATTTAAAGATATAAACACCATGCAACGTTATTGTGATTTTTTAAATACTGTTGGTGAAAAATGCAAAACTAAGGGTCTTCTTTTTGGTTTGCATAATCATAAAAGAGAGTTCAAGACACTTAATGATACAGTAATTTATAATTTTCTCGTGGAAAATACAAATCCAGAGTTTGTCTTTTTTCAAATGGATCTATACTGGATTACCGATGCAGGAGCCGATCCCGTGAAATACTTCGAGAAATACCCGGGAAGATTCACGTTATGGCACGTGAAAGATGAAGCAGCAGTTGGAGCAAGTGGGAAAATTGATTTCAAGAGAATTTTTGAAAATGAAGACCAATCGGGTGTAAAAGAGATTATTGTTGAAGTAGAGGTAGAACCTGAAAATTCTTTCGAGGAAGTAAAGAAGAGTATTGAATTTTTGCAGGAAGCAGAATACGTGCAGTTTTAAGAAGATTCTCAAGATATGGTAGCAATAGCAAAGGGTGTATGATTTGGCCATTCACCCTTTCTGCTGTCTAACTGACTGAAACCAATTTGTTTTCGGGTTGTTTTTGTTTTTCTCTAGCTTTCCGGTAAAATTCAATTCCACAGATAACCTTGATTGCAGAAGGAAGAAGCGAAATCCGGAAATTCCCTTTCCCGAGAGTTTCACCATCGGCTTCCCCGGGCAGAATTGACCCTGAATGTATTGATATTTCCCTGGCAATGTAGGTCGAAACATGCTTGTCTTTCACGAAACTCCCGTTAAATAATCCCGGGATGTTAATCAAAATAGAGAAAAATCCAATTTTTCGGATTAAGGTCACGTGAAAATTACCGGATAACGGATCTGCACCGGGTACCTGCATCATTCCGCCACCGTTAAATTTACCTATACCAATACTGACAGAAAAGATCCACTCGTTGATCTCCTTGTTATCAATGGTTATTTTTACCCTTCCTGTTTTATACCTGAACAAGCTGACGAGTAAACTTTGTATGTACAGTCTGAGTCCGGTGGCTCCTTCATTTTTTAGTATATTTACCCTGTCAGCAACCATGGCATCAAAGCCGTAACCCGTCATGTTGGCAAAATAACGGGTAGTTTCAACGTCCCCTTCGGTCTTGCAAATTTTTCCAATATCCTGACACACGTAATTACCGTTGCTGATTACCCTGATTGCCTCTTCGTAACCGGTAGGGATGCCAAATGTTCGTATCCAGTCATTTCCGGTACCCACGGGGATCATTCCCAGGGTAAATTCATCAGAAGAAACTTCTTGCTGCTGAAAAATACCATTGACAATCTCGTTCAGGGTTCCATCACCACCGGCACCTATAAAATTCCGGAACCCGTTAGTAATTGATTCCCTGGTAATTGCAACCGCATGCCCGGGATAATCAGAAGTGACAATGGAAAAATCGAGACCACTTTTTTTAAGCAGTTTCATGATTTTACCCTTGTCTTTTTCTCCTTTCTTGCCTCCTGCGTGTGGGTTGAGAATTACCAACCACTGTTTATTAGCATTATTTTTTATGGCCATTCCAAGTTTATTGCACCCGTCAAACCGCGTATGAACTACAAATGTATATTTTTTTATATAACTTTAGAAGTGTTAAACTATTTATTAAACAAAATCAAATATGAAAAACAACATGTTTTACAATTATTTGTGCTTCTTTTCTATTACTTTAACATTGTAAATCACCCGAAAGTTCAAAGAACAATTTCAAATACGGAAATTATGAACTATCCAAACAGACCTGGTTGATAAAATAAAGGGAGGCTGGGCAGGACAAGTAATTGGGTGCACTTATGGCGGACCCACTGAATTCAAGTATAAAGGGACCATGATCAACGATTACACGCCCATAAAATGGAATGAAGATTTAATGATATGGTGGTACGAGAATGCACCAGGACTGTATGATGATATTTACATGGATCTTACTTTTGTACAGGTTTTCGAAGAAGAAGGCCTGGATGCTCCCGCTGAATCTCATGCCAGGGCATTTGCATACGCCGATTATAATCTATGGCATGCAAACCAGGCAGCCCGCTATAATATTTTGAATGGCATCATGCCACCTGAATCAGGTTATTGGATGAATAATCCGCACCCTGAAGATATTGATTTTCTAATCGAAGCTGATTTCGCGGGATTGATGAGTCCCGGTATGGTCAATGCAGGGTCAGAAGTTTCAGACAAAATTGGTCATATTATGAATTACGGGGATGGCTGGCACATGAGTTGAACCCGTGCAAAATTGAATCTCAACTTACACGGGTTCAAGTCCTTTAAGCCCTGTGAATACAGAAGCCTCACTTCACGATGAGTTAAGTATTCGAGAATGTGATAAGTACAAGTCCTACCAGGAAAAAGAGAAACATAAAAGCCAGTAATTTATTCGTCCCTTTCGGGGCTTCTTTGAACTCTTTCCATATAAATACACCCCAAAGTATCGCGACCACCGGCGCCGCATTACTCAAGGCGTAGGATATGGCCGGATTTGAAGCACCGGCAGACATAAAACTGACCACCATCCCTGTCATCCATATAAAACCACCCAATACACCTGTCATGTGTGTTTTGAAGTCTCCTTTAAAATATTCTTTCATTTTCACTGGTTCACCTTCAACAGGAAATCTCATGAAAATAGGGTTAAAAATTGGTGTACTAACGGTAATTCCAACCGCGAAAAAGAAGACACCGGTGTATGGTGTCAATGAACCTGTTCCTCCGGAAACGAAGCTATTATCAAGGGATTTAACAACAAGACCATAGAAAAAAGCTATCAAAAGTCCGGCGGCAACAGATAAAAGAATACCTTTCGCCGAAGGCTTTTTTTGCTCCCGGGCCAGCTTTTTGTAAGATAGCATGCTTAGATAAATAGCCGCTATTATCACGATAACCCCGCTAAACAGCAGAACCACATTCCCTTCCGGTTTTCCTTTGTCCAGTATCACCAGGATGAAATTCACGATAATACCAAGAATCCAGGCAATGCCTCCTCCAATGGGAAACCCGACAGACATACCTGCAACTGCAATGGCTGCAACAAGAAGGATGTTACCAAGATTCCAGACTATCCCACCCAGCATGGCATTAAGAATACTAATACCATTTGCCTGGGCGAGATCTTCAAAAAACGGACGACCTTCTGTGCCCATGTTTCCCAGCGTTACCGCCGCTATTAACGCGGTCAGCAGCAAACCCAGTGTTAAATCCCAGTAATATAATTCGAATCTCCAGTTTTTTTGGGCCAGTTTCTGTGTATTGGCCCATGAGCCCCAGCAAATCATCGATATTACAAAAAAGAATACCGCTAGCGTATAATCATGTACAAGTATCATTTTGAAAGATATTTAATGGTTATTTAATCATTTTAAAAAATAAAATTATTCATGCTTGTACAATTCCCAGCCAAGATAATTTCCAACGGCTTCTTCAAGAATTTCAGCAACATGTCCTCGTACCATTCCCACGTGATGTTCAAAACCGTTCCTGCATATAAATTTCATAAGTTGCTGAAGATTCGGAATTTCGCAAACAGCTATACCGCCGTCCATGTTATAGGGATCATCGGTTATTCTTCCCTCCCCGAGATAAGTTTTAATCATACCCATCGGATCATCGGTTGAAATCCGGAAGTAAGTCATATCTCCCGGGGCTACTTTCCCTTTTACAGCACCAAATGTGTCTTCCTGTCCAAGCACGGTACCCAGGATATCCAGGCTGCCAATTTCAATATCATTCTGGAAGAAAGATTTTGGATAGTTGCTGCAATGGGTACAAACTACCTTATTCCGGTCTTTCGCGAAATTGTTATTCCAATCCAACAAAGCAGCAGGAGTCTGGGCAGCAAGAGCCAGGGCGTACATGCTAATTGAGCCTGCCACATCTACCTCACAAGCAGATGGCATCAGCTTCTCTCCCATCATGCTCATTGTAACACATGCAGCACATCCAAAATTTTTCTCAAGTGACTCCCAGCACTGAATGGCAGAAATTTGAATATCGTTTTCGGCTATCCAGTTTTCAACGGCTAATGTAAAGCTCGCCTGTTTCTTTAATTGATTTTCATGTATTACCTTGCAGGTACCATAGTTTTTAATAGCTTCAACCTTTTCTTTAATTTCCTTGCCATTCAGGTCAAATTTTTCAGCAGCTCCAATGATTTCGGACATGTCAACCGGCACAACTGTAATACCGGTCTCCTGTAATAGTTTCTCACTCACGCGCATCGTTTGAAAACCGATGGGCCTTGTACCAATGGCTCCCACTCGCAGTCCCTTTAAGCCTTTTACCACCCGGCAGATGCCCGCGAATTTCAATAAATCCTTTTCAAACTCCTCGCTTTCTATGTCATAGGTGTGTGAAATGGTGTCGGTAAAAGGAATGCCATACTGGTAAAGGTTGTTGCAAACAGATACCTTCCCGCAAAATGCATCGCGACGGCTTTTTACATCCACTTTGTCATTGTCGTCATCACAGGCCTGAACAAGTACCGGCACATCAAGACCAGCCATTTTGATGGTATTAACCACGCCAAGTTCGTCCCCGAAATTGGGAAGAACAACAATGATTCCCTCGATACGGTTACTTTCTTTTTTGAATAATTCCGCGCACTTTTTGGCATCCTCGTAACCTTCTATGTTCCCTGTCGGTGTTTGTTCAGATGGCAAGATGACGTAATCGAATCCCATTTTATCGAGTTTAGACAACACCTGTTTTCTGGCGGCCACGGCCAGCTCAAAATTGAAAATGTTTCGCGTGGCGATGATAACCCCGAATGTTTGTTTTTTTGTTCCCATAGTTTCGTTGTTTTTACAAGAATGAATTAATTTTATTAAATAATCTGGTTTTATTTTTTCCTGTCATCCATCATGGCAACTTTCTCAGCTGTTTTTATCCTCTCCTCATTTACTTCTAAATACATTTGTAAGAGTTCTTTCTTCATATTTTCAAATACTTCGGGTACTTTTTCCGACAATTCGTTATTTTCTTCAATATCATTAACCACATCATAGAGAACGAATTCTGCTGGCTGCAGGAATCTTTCTTTCTGGATTCCTCTCATCACGTAATCACCCCTTCTGATGGCCACGTTAAAATTTTTCATTTCAGCCAACCGGTCTTCCCCGTGAAAACGCCGATCATAGCCCTCTCCATGCAATTCCCAGTTGCCAGTAAACTCGAACTGCCAGTACATGGCATTCTTTCTTTCAATTGGTTTGTTTTCAAGCAGCAGGTAAAGGATGCTTTCTCCATCAATCTTTCTGTTAGGAGGTAAATCCTGATTTAGTAGTTCGCACAAAGTAGGAAAAATATCCATCGTACTATTCGGTTCACCTGATATCCGGGGCATGATTTTTCCCGGCCACCTCACCATTCCGGGAACCCTTATTCCTCCTTCATAAACCTGGCGTTTGTGTCCATAAAGCGGGTAGGATGTTCCATAGGAACGATAACATCCCCAATACTCCCTCAACACCTCCGGCCCGTTATCGCTAGAGAAAAACACAATGGTATTATCAGAAAGACCCATTTGTTGAAGGGCTGTTAAAAATCTGCCAATTTGATAATCAAGATAGGTTACATTCGCGTAATAGACGTCCTTGTTTGGATCCCCGGTGTTGTACATTCCGTCAAAAATATCGGGATTGTATATTCTTTCATGTACAGCATCATAGGGCAGGTATAAAAAGAATGGTTTTGAAGCGTCTCTTTTACCTGCAAGCCATGATAGAGCTGAATCGGTTAATATTTCACTCGAGTAGCCTTTAATTGTGCCTACAGGAGTGCCATCAAGCATAAAATAATCACCCGGGTTTTTTTGAGAATTGGACTCAAGATGTCTTGTAAGGTGAGGGTTTTCCTTCGAAACCATGCCATAATCAAAACCCTGTTGGTTGGGAAATGAACCTTGTTCTGCTTCCCAGTTTTCTTTCTTCTCCCAATCGGCGCCATTCAGGTGCCATTTGCCGAAGATGGCTGTCTGGTATCCGGCATCTTTACATATCTCCGCGATAGTAACCTCTTCGTCCATTAATAATTGCCGGGGTTTTTCATTATCTTCATTTACCCTATCTCCTATCCATAATGTAATGTTGCAACGGGTAGGTGTTCTGCCCGTTAGAAGCCCGGCTCTCGAAGGCGAACATACAGGGGATGAAGCGTAATGATGTGTAAACACTATACTTTCTCCGGCTAGTTTTGCCAGATTAGGTGTCTTAATGTATGGATTATTGAATGCATTCAACCCTGGGATATTTAAATTTACATCACCGTAACCCATATCATCTGCCAGAATGTATACAATATTAGGATTTTCGCCTGCGGAAACAGGTATTGTCATTGATCCTGCCAATAATGACAGAGGTAAAAAAGAATTCTTCATTCTACTTATAATTTTAAATATTCAACAATGTTTTTTTAACTGCCTGCTGCCACTCCATGTAAAGTTTTTTTCTTTGTTCTTCTTTCATTTGAGGAGAGACTTTCTTGCCCACCGCACGTGTATTGTTTAAATCATCAAAGTTTTCCCAGATACTCGAAGTAATTCCTCCCATAAGGGCAACACCAAGAGCCGAAGCTTCTTCGATATTACTAATATGGATGGTTGAATCGAGCATATCGGCCTGGAACTGCATGAGAAAACTATTTCCGGTAGGTCCGCCATCAACTCTCAGTTCCTGCAATGCAATACCTGATTTACGTGTCATCCTGTCAATAACATCTTTAATCTGAAATGCAATGGCTTCAAGTGCAGCGCGCACCACGTGTTCCTTTCGGGCACCCCTGTCCATACCGGTAATCAGCGCCCTGGCCTTGTTATTCCAGTAAGGTGCCCCCAACCCCGCGAATCCTGGAACAAAATACACGCCCCCGTTATCGGGAACCGAGGTAGCCAGCGCTTCACTTTCTTTTGATCTTTCGAGCAACTTCAGATTATCCACCAGCCATTTAACAGTATCACCCGTGCAGTGTATATTCCCTTCAAACACGTAATCTACCTCATCATTAAAACTGAAACCGATAGATGTAACCAGTCCATCTGGCGCGTCTTGAGGCTTTTTTCCAATGTTCATCATCACGGATGATCCTGTTCCGTATGTGGCTTTACCGAGGCCCGGTTCCAGGCAAAGCTGCCCAAAAAGGGCCGCGTGCGAGTCGCCCATAACACCTGTCACGGGTAAATTAACCGGAAAGGCTTCTCTGCACTCTACTTCGCCAAAAAACGCGTTGGATGGTTTCACTTCGGGCATCATTGACATGGGAATATCTAATAAATCAAGAATTTCTTTGTCCCAATCCAGGTTGTGAATATTGTAAAGCATGGTGCGACAGGCATTGGAATGATCTGTAGCATGAACCCGTCCGTTAGTTAAGTTATATATAAGCCAGGAATCTATGGTCCCACATGCTATTTCGCCTCTACCGGCTTTTTCCTTCACTCCCTCCACGTTACCCAATATCCATTTTATACCAGAAGCGGAAAAATAGGGGTCGATAATCAGACCTGTCTTCTTTTTAATCATTTCTCTATACCCTTCCTTCTCCAACTGCCTGCAAATTTCGGCCCCCCGCTGGCATTGCCAGACAATAGCATTATATACCGGTTTTCCTGTTTGCCTGTCCCAAACCACGACTGTTTCCCGTTGATTTGTAACAGACAGGCAGGCGATTTCTTCAAAAGGGATACCTGCTTTCTCAACAACTTCCTTGATTACATGACAGGTGTTACGGTAAATTTCTTCCGGATCGTGCTCTACCCAGCCTGATTGAGGATAATATTGTTTATGTTCTTTATCTGCTCTTGCTACCAGTTTAGCATCGTTATTAAACAAAATTGCCTTGGTTGCAGAAGTACTTTGATCAACTGAAAGAATGAATTTTTTCATGGTGTTCACTTTAAATGAAACAACATATCTTTTGACAATGATTTTTTACCTGTTTCCTGGTGAAAATAATACACTTCAAGGCCATGATCATACTGGTTATCAAAATAAGGAATTTCAATGGTGTGATAACCCGCCTGCAATGCAACTTGCCCGCTAGCCTCCCGCATGCCATGCTGGCCATCATTATCAACAATTTTTTCACCATCAATTATGATAAAAGCACCATCATCCGAAACTACATAGAACGTGTATAAACCATCATACGGAACTTTTATGAGACCATTGAAAAACAACCCGAAATAATCCTCGCGATGTTCCACTTTCAGATGGGGATATTCTATCGTGCCTTCCCTGATAGGTTCCATCTTCTTGAAATCCGGAACTCGTGTCCATTCTCCCTCGTAATAAGTATATTTTAATCCAGGTTGTGGATTTTCCGGTTCAAGTGAAGGTTTAAGATCGACGGGTACCAGGTGATAGGTTATTTCTTTTCCTTTCCTTTCTCCCTCGTATGCAGCTACTCTTATTTTAGTTTCAGTGGTTATTGTAAAGGGCTCCTGGTATAGTGGAGATTGCCGGGTAACCGTTTCATCACTCATGTTATACCTGATTTCCTCTGAAGCATGATGTATAAATTTTAACTCTGCAGTGCCAGTGAACAAAACTTTGCTGTTTTCCTCATTGAAATTTAATCCCATAGCTTCAAGATCGACTTTACCAACAGGAAAAATGACATCATCAACGATAATTTTAACTGCCATGTATTCTTTTCCTGGTAACTCAATGGTGAAGGGGGAGGTGTAATTTTCCTTTTTCACTACACTTGTCATGTTCCATGTATCGATAATTTCTACCTTGTATATTCTTTCACCAGGCAGATTGAATGTCCATTTTTCAGGTGTTTCCTCATCAAAATAAAAAATATAATACTCCCCGTGTATGCCGGCAGAGTATGTATCGAAAACCTGAAACCCGGTTTCGGGCATCTCTTCAAGATATTTCTTAAAAAATTGTATCCGTTTCGGGCTTTTGCCATGTAGAACTCCTCCCTTCGCCCACCACAGGATATCCCTGGGATGTTTATAGGTTTCACCATGTCCCGCGTAGGTGCCTGTTATGAGGCTTCGCCAAAACATGGCGGTCATTTGCTCAGGAGTGATATTGCCCCATCCCTGGATTATATTGCCCTCATACCGGCATTCATCGTAAATCAATGGCTTTTTGAATCTTTCCCGCCACACCGCGGCACTATCGAAATGGGTGGACTGGATACTGGCATGGGTTACCCACGGATTGGCATGATCATACCACTCTCTGCCATTATGAATTGATCGTAAATGCCCGTATGGATCATTTTCATAGACAATTTGGAACAGCCGGTGCCAGTCGGCCATAGTTTTGGATTCCATGAAATCATACTCATTGGCCATGGACCACCACACGTGTCGAAATGCAGATAATCGTGCCAGCACGTATTTAAGGTAATAATCGTCCAGGGAATCGGGCATGTTAGCGTAACCCCACCTATCGTATGAATGAAACAGAATGATATCAGCCTCAATTCCCAATTCCCGAAGCTGCAAAACTCTTTTTTCAAGATGATGCCAAAATGCGGGATTAAACCTTTCAAAATCATGATCTCCCAAGCTATCCCGCTCAAAAGGATAATATACCGGTTCATTTTCGTTATACACGTAGTCCTTGGGAAAAACGCACATTCTTAACTTGTTAAAAGGAGATTGAGCCAGCGTCTCCAGGGTAATATTCTCCAACGAGTCTCCCTGGTGTATCCAGGCGTAACAAGTGGTTCCCACCTGGTAATAGGGTGTTTTATCGGCATACCGGAGGTAGTATGTATTAAAGACTTCTACCGGACCCCGATTACTTTCCGAATTTTCAACACAAACAAAACTTCCTGTAACCCCATCTAGTTCTTCAATATTCGACTGGGTCGTGTAGTTCCAGGTGCCTGTTTCTTCAGGCATGAAACGCACCATGTAAATACCGGCCCCATCGTAAAATCCGGGTATGATTTTGGTAACATCCCCTTTAGAAAACTCGACATTAAATGTGGTTTCCTTGTAAGGGTTTCCTTCTGACGGACCGGGGAGTGATAATTCAAAAAAATCCCATTTTTCAATTTTAGGTCCGCCCTGCTCTCTTACACAGGAAAGGGAAATCATCAAAACTAAAATAAGGAAAGCTACATTTTTTCTCATATTCTTACTTTTTTTAATGTAAGTACTTGTTTCACTATGTTTTCGGCAGTCAAACCATAATGATGGAAGAGTTCTTTTGAAGATCCATGTACCACGTGGATGTCAGGAAAACCGATAATTTTCACCGGCACTGGATAACTTTCCACCACGGTCCCGGCAACGGCCTCACCCAAGCCCCCATGAATGCTATGTTCCTCAACAGTGATGATATAACCGGTTTCCCGCGCAGCAGCAATAATGGCATCTTTATCCAATGGTTTAAGCGTGTGCATGTCAAGAACCCGGGCGTTTATTTTATGCTGTCTGAGTAGTTCACCGGCCTTCAGAACATGATACACTGTTTCACCAGTTCCGATAAGCGTAATATCATCTCCCTCCATCAAAGTATTTGCTTTACCCAATGTAAAAGAAACGTCATTTTTACTATACACGTCGGGGACGGCACCTCTTCCCATCCTGATATAAAAGGGTCCCTCCGTGTTTGCCAGTTCCCTTGTTAACCATGCTGTTTGCCGGTTGTCGCATGGCAATACAACAGAAATACCTGGCAGGGCTCTCATTACCGCGATATCGTGTATACTATGATGCGTGCTGCCCAACGCTCCATAACTCACACCACCGCTTACACCTATTATTTTCACGTTTGTACCGGTGTAAGCCACGTCTACCTTAATCTGCTCGAGTGCCCTCGCAGTATAAAAACAAGCAGGTCCGCAAACAAATACTTTTTTGCCCATGATGGCTAAACCTGCCCCTATGCCTACTGCATTTTGTTCAGCAATACCTGTCTCCACGAATTGTAATGGCAGTTCATCAGCAAATTCATTGAGTGTTACAGATCCCCTTGCATCTGAAGTAACAACTAAGATATCCTTATTTGCTTTTGCTAATTCCAAGATTGTTTCTGTAAATACCTTCCTGCAGGGTTTGCTATTCATTTTGAGTAAATTTAATCATTTTTAAATCCAATTCTTCCATGGCCAGTGCAAACTCCTTTTCATTCGGCACTTTATGATGCCATCCGGCCTTATTTTCAATAATGCTTATTCCTTTCCCTTTTACTGTATTGGCAATAACCAGGTGTGGTTTATTCGGGACCGAGGGTAAAACAGTAAAAGTTTCAAGCAGGGAGGGAATGTGATTTCCATCCGTTTCAGTTACCTCCCACCCCAGCACTTTCCAGCGATCCGCCAAAGGCTCCAGTCCAAGCACATCTTCCGTGGCCCCGCTTATCTGCAGTTTATTCCGGTCGATAATGGCAATCAGGTTATCGAGTTGATAATGCACTGCTGCCATGGCGGCTTCGCAGATAGAACCCTCGCCCTGTTCACCATCACCCATCAGGACAAATACGCGGTTTTTCAAGTTATCTCTTTTGGCGGCCAGTGCCATTCCCGTACCCACGGAAAGACCGTGTCCAAGCGCACCGGAATTTAATTCCACACCAGGGACTTTCAAAGTGGGATGCCCGGCCAGGGGTGAATCAAATTTCCCGTACGTATCCAAAATATTATCAGGGAAAAAACCTGCAGCAGAAAGCGTGCAATAAAGACTTTCCACGCTGTGTCCTTTACTCATGATAAAATGATCCCGGTGTTGATGGGCAAAATTACCCGTATTGATATTCATAATTTTCAGGTAAAGAGTCACCAGGATATCAACAGAGGACAAAGAGCCTCCGGTATGGCCTCCTTTTGCCTGATAAATAATCTCCAACACCCGGCGACGCACTTTCAGTGCAGTGATCTCCAGTTCTCTTATCTCATTTTGAATGCTCATCTTTTTTTATGTATACATAATACTTTCGTTTTCTTTCGTTTTATTGCTTTTACAAAAATATAAATAATTTTTAAAAAGAAAAAAATAAAGAAGGAGGATATTATTGTGAGTTATTCATTGAAATAAACCTTCGATCTCGTTACCTCGGTCGGGAGTAATTCGATAGTTACTGTAGATTCATTTTTTGTATGGAAGGTTATTTGCCAGAGACAAAAGCAAGTTGGCAGAAGACCGGCCTGAAACCTGACAGCGTTAGCGGAATGGGAGGCGATGGAGCTTCATAAGTCATACGGTGGTCATGCTGTGGTTACATAGTAGTTATTCAATGGTCATTAATTGTCATTCGATTGTTATTTGTGGTAATTAATGAATGATATAAATCAAAATATCTACATTCCTTATTAACGCGTGTAACTTCCTGAGAGAACCAATTTTTCAGTATCAATAGAAGGATTGTAAACATATCTAGGAAAAATAAAAAAGGGCTAAAATAATTTATTTTAACCCTTCTTTATTATATTATTATCTATTCAATAACAAAAGAGTAACACCTCCTAATATTATTTCGGTCAGTAGAACTGAGTAATTCTACAGTATAAATTCCGGGATAAAAATTATAAGTATCAACCTTTATTAGTTTTTCAGTTGATTTGCCTTCAAACAATAATTGTCCTACAGAGTTAATAATTATTATCCTGACCTCAGAATTATCGATTTTCTCAATATAAATATGGTCATCAGATAACCAATATACAAATCTCCCCCGGTTAACAAAATATCAACTTTCCCATCGTTATTAAAATCTCGTAATTTAACTTCTCCATCCATCTCCCCCAGGTAATAACCTGATTTTATGAACGTTCCATCTACATTATTATACAACTCTGTTAAAGGGATGTATCCTATTATCCGACCATAAATCAGAACATCAACATCTCCATCTTTATCATAATCATATGCTTCAATATAACCATCATTACCTATCAGATTAGTTTCCTTTAGTTTAAAATCATTCGATCCAAGATTCTCATATAAAAGAATCCGAAAATTAAATTCACAATCTTTACCAGAGATTAATAAATCAGCATCTCCATCATTATCAAAGTCAAACCATTTACTGTTGCTTGAATATAAGCCTATTATCTGGAAAGGAAGTCTGGAGAATTCCAAATTGCCCCTGTTTTCATAAATACCAGTAAAAAAATTATTGCATCTGTATTCATTAGTAGATATATCAAATATTTTACTTCCGGAAATGCATAAATCTACTAAATTATCATTGTTAAAATCCCCAAAACTAACGATAGACATGTAAAGCCCAAGACTAAGCCTGTTTTGAAAGATGTATTTTCCAGACGAATCGCATTCATAAATTTCTGCATGAAACTCTTCATTTATATCTATCCCGGTTACTACCACATCAAAATCTCCATCATTATCCAAATCAGCAAATTTATTCAATATGGTCAACGGCCAACTATCCAAATGTTTTACTCCCAGATTCTTTGTACTCCATATTCATCAATACAATGTCCTTACTAACAAGGTATAGATTCTCACAAAGACCCTGAGCAATTATTATCCTGTCAAATGGATCCCTGTGATAAAATCCCAAAGTGGTTAATTTAATAATATGTTCTGGAAGTATAGGTAATAACTCAAATCCATTTAATATTGCAGAATCGATTACTTCTCTGATAGATTTATCTATTTTTAACTTCCCAAGTTGAATTTTAATGGCCATTTCCCAAACAGAGGCAATGCTTAAATAAATATCATTACCTGGTTTCTCAATTACTTTTTTTACTCTCTCATCAATTTGTTTGGCATCCTCTGAAAACCAAATAAATGCATGGGTATCTAATAATAATCTCATCATTCCATGTATTCGGAAAAATCATCAAGAGGTTGCTCGAAGTCGGGACTCATTTCAAAGGTCCCTTTGAGAAATCCTGCTTTTGGATGTACGTCCAGACGTTTTCCCACTTTAGCTCTCTTTGCCAATAAATAATCCATATAATCTAAAATTTCTGACTTTAAAGATTTTGGCAACATTGATAGCTTAATATATAAATTCAAATCATTCATAGTGGTAGGTTCGATGCGTGCATCGAACCTACTATAGAACATTATTCCGCGATAATAAATTCAATTTCGTTTTCGCGGAAAATCTGCTTGTCCTTTTCTTTGATTTCACTGTCTGTAATCACGTGATCGATAAGCGAGAGGGCGCCAAGACTGGCAAAGGCACTTTTCCCTATTTTTGTTGAATCGGCCACGAGGTAGACCTCCTCGGCAGATTCAATCATGGCCTTTTTTACAACTATATCACTGATGCTGGGATAGGTCAGTCCCGATTTAAGCGAAATACCGGCCGTTGCCAAAAATAACTTATCAACATATATGCCATCGAAAAAATCGGCTGCTTTCTGACCGGTCAGGGAAAGCGTGGGAGCTTTAAACTCGCCACCGGTTACAATAACGTTTATCCCCGGAACACCGCCAAGTATGGCTGCTATATTGAGAGCATTGGTAATCACGGTAAGATTGGAAAAATCACCAATATTTTTCGCTATTTCTGTTGTGGTGGAACCGGAATCGAGAATTATGGTGTCGCCATCCTGTATTAAGGAGGCAGCTTTAATACCTATTTTGCTTTTTTTATCGAGATTGTCCTGGTTCATTACCGTGAAATTTCGCACGTGGGTTGTCACGTTTTTCAGGTAGGCGCCGCCGTGTTCCCTGGCAACAATACCTTCTTTCTCAAGTTTTTCCAGGTCCTGCCGTATGGTAACCTCTGTGACCCTGAACATTTTGCTCAACATCTTCACGGTGGCCGTTCCATCCTCACGGATCACATCCAAAATTTTCTCTCTTCTTTGATTAGCAAGCATTATAACAGAATTCCTTTCGTTCATTTTTGTTTTTCAAAGATACGAAAAAATAAACATGAAAATGTATTATACTAAAATTAATGAACACTTTCGACAATCATTGATTTGAAAAAAAAGAGGCACAACTCCAATTGTACCTCTTACAAGTCATCAGAGAAAATTTTTATCCTGCAGTCCAGCTGTAATTTATTACATCTTCATCATAGTTTAATTGGTAGTTCCCGGATCCGTCAGCATTCCAGATAATTTCAACCTGGTCGGTTCCATCAACGGTATAGGTAAAACTTCCACTACCATCTGCATTAGATTCCACTTCAAATACTCCATAACTATCAACTGATTCATCCCATGTCAGTGTGGCAGAAAAGTTATCATTCGAGTCAATTATCCAGTTATATACCCATACTTCCTGTACCGGTGAGGAAGGATCATATATGGTCCAGCTACCGCTTTTGCCATCCTTATTTTCTTCTGCATAAATATAGGTAAATCTATCTTGTTCAGGAATTTCCCACTCGTAAGTCCAGGTATATTTACCTCCTTCATCACTAAAGGTCATCCAGTAACCGTATCCACCCGGGTAAGTCCATGAATAAACAGCTTTACCATTGCCGGCATTTTTCACCTCCGTATCATCAGGTAAATAAAATGATGATCCGAACTGACTGAGCGAATTGGCCCATTCAATGTACATAACAGCAATGGAGGCATTGAAATCACCCTCGTTTGCCTTTGTAACAAGATGTGCTGGTGTTTCAACGATAACCTGCTCACCTGCAATGGAAGGTTCAACATATGCAGGTAATTCAGGTTCATCATCTTTACTGCATGAAACAAATACAAAGATACTTGATAACAAAAGCACCAGAATACCATTAATTCTTTTCATAAATTTTTAGTTTTTAATTTGGAACTTACAATTAACTATCAGGTAAAAATAGAAAAAAGATTGGAATTTTCGATAAATGAAACAAAAAAAGAAGCACCTATCCAAGCACCTCAATTCAAATAGAATAGCAAATTTCAATCATTTACCTGCATTCCGGCTTTTGGTTTGCGAGTTGCAGAAAAGATGTCCATTATTTACGGCACGTTATACAGATTAACCGTCATTTTTTCATTGACATGATTCTTGTTAAATCTTCCAGACGATTTACCACCGCCAAATTTGCACCCTCCCATAATTTCAGGATGCCGGGATTTAACAGTATAATACCTGCTTTACGCCGGTTCGATTGCCTTATTCCTTCAAAAGAAAGTTCAATAATCAGGCCTGGTTCTACCATGCGGGTTGGCCCGAACTTTTCGATGGTATTGTTCAGAATATACTTTTCAACTTTTTCTTTTTTCTTCTCTTCTAACAAATTTTCAACTTTAGCGACAGGCACGAGTTCATTTTCTTTATATATACCAAGGGTAAAACTGCTGAACGAACGGGAACTTATATTTCCTTCCCTCTCCCCATATAATAACAGTGTCAGAATTTTAAAAGGTTCCGGGGGCATAAAGTAACAGGCCTCTGATTTACTCTCGCGATATCCGGGCTCATTAAGCTTTATAAGCATTAAACCATTAGCCTGATTTTCCCGGGTATTCTTTCTTTCCTGGCCAATATCTTCCATGGAAGTAAATCGTAATATCCTTGGCATATTCAGTAATATTGAACCAGATTTATGGATAATATCCTTCAAAACAGGCACCTTCTCTTCCCATGATACCTGGCTAAAGTCAGTGTTCCCGAGATGAATGATATCTTCCACGATTAATCTAACCGGAAAATCTTCCAGTAATTTCCTGTTGGCAAATTTTCTCTTTAGTCTCTTTTCAAGGAAATCATTTTCGCTGTACCTGTTTTCATCAGCGGGTAAAATTTCTCCTTCCAGAATAGTACCGTCTGGCAGAAGGTGACTTAATATTTCGAACTCGGGAAATTTTTCGTTTACCAGTTTACCTTCGCGGGTCCAGATAAATATTTTATTATCCCTGATGATAATTTGCACATTGATCCCGCTATGTTTTTGAAATCCAATCCAGTCAACTGGAATTCCCGGCAACTTATGCGGGTCATGTATTTTGTTAATAGGTAAAAACGGGTAAGGTTTATGCAATTTTTTATTGGGTGAGAAAGTGAACAGTTCTTTAAAACTTGTTCCCGCGGGCTGCCAGTCACTTTTCAGGCACAAAGCGATCGTTTCTTCATCTTTACCCGTTACATTAGCAATAGATTTCACCATGATAAGATCATCCAGCATCAGTCGAAAAGTACCTGTTACCAGCTTGTTAAATAAAATCCGTCCAGGGTAGTCTAACTGTTGCCATGTTTTTTGAATGATATTACACGAATCTTTCATGGAACTTTCACGTGAGCTTTCAATAATTTGCAAAACATCTGAAAGAGAAAACTCATCCTTTACTTTATTCAATGGTAGTAAAAGCGCCATTGTCTCGTTCACATCTCTTGTAAAATTAAAAGATTCAACGAATAACCACGCCGGAATGCCTGTAAAAGAAATCAAATATTCTTTCAGGTTTGATGTGCTTAAAATTCTCATGGGCCGATTGCCTGATAAAAGTGAAATCGCCTGTAACTTGTCCTTTTCCGGAGCATTCGCCAGGTACATGGAAAATGATAAAATCGCCTCACTCTCGGTAGTTGCTGTTTCAAGTTCGAAATATAATTTTGCAAAATTCTCCATGTGTTCTAACCATTCATAAATTCGAGAGAACCATTCAATGCTTCAGCGTTCATGCCCCTTTCACGCAACCAACGCGCGAAAACCCGTGTGAAACCATGAGAAACGATTATTTTGCCGGCTCCCGTGTTATTTACAGCCAGGTTCAGCCCATCCCAGTCAGCATGATCGGAAATAACAAAGCCTCTTGAAGCCCCGTTATATCTCCTGAACGACTTTCGTGCTGCCGCCCACCCCGAGGCTACCCCGCGTGCAAAGTGGTTTGGATAATTTAATGTTAATTCTGAAGAAGCGCCGGGGGGAATAATGATCAATGACGATTTGAAATCGCTTTGCTTTAACTTCCCTGGAATATGACGACATTTGGGAATCGGGATACCTGCCTGCCTTAAAGCCTGATTAACCGCTTCAATGGCGGGATGAACGTAAATGTTATCAATTTTGCCGTGGAGGTAATACAATAACCGCTGGGCTTTGCCAAGTGAATAGGCAAGTAACACGGGAATTTTATCCTGCTGGTAACATTGTAGACTCCACCTTAACATGCCTTCAAAAACATCTTCCTGGGGCTGCCATTTAAAAATAGGTAACCCGAAGGTCGATTCCGTGACAAACACGTGACATCGAAGGTATTCGTAAGGTGTTGACAGTCCATCATCTCCTGTTTTATAATCCCCGGCCACTACCCAGACTTCACCCCCGTGTTCGATTCTAACCTGTGCCGAACCGGGAATATGACCGGCTGGATACAAGGATACCTTTACCCCGTTCATGGATATTTCCCTGCCATAATCAAGGGATTGGACATGAATTTTCTTTCCTAACCTGAGTTTTAATACTGGTTCAGAAACAGAATGACAAAGATAGGCACCATGCCCGCTTTTCGCGTGATCGGCATGGGCATGCGTTATTACCGCCCTTCTGACTTTTCGAACAGGATCAATATAAAAGTCACCAACGGGACAATATATCCCGCGATCAGTAAATTGAATAAGTGGTAATTTCCCTTTCATTTAATCGCGAAGATAGGGAAAATAGACCGGTAATTTTTGGAGAAAGTTTTATTCAAAGAGTTCTTTTACCTTGACCTGGAACTTTTGAAAATCTGATTTAATATCACTTTTCACATTTTCCCAATTGTCTTCGGTCGCGTTTTTAAAATCTTCAAGATCATTTTCAATCTTGTTTTTTTGTTCTTCCAAATTGTTCATGATCTTATTGGTTTCTGCATCAAGCCCTTCTCTTTCTCTCTTTCCCAACTTGGTTTCAACTTTATCCACGAAATTTTCCATACGAACTTCCAGTTTCCCCTTTTCCTCGTATGAGGCATTTTCAATATCATCTATAAGATCTCTTGACTCCTTTTCGATTTCTTTGAATTCTTCACTGATAGCATCATCTTCTTTTTCTTTTTCTTTTTGTTGTTGTTGATCACATCCGGAAAATATAAATCCGGCAATCAGAAACAATACAGCTAAATTTCTTAGTAACATAATTTTAATGGTTTTAAAGGTTAAACATGCATGTAGTTTCATGAAAAAACATGCCATTCATCCAGCCAGTCTTGAAATTAATGACAAACCAATGATTAATAGCAACTTGAGTTATAACGAGAGTGTCATGTAAGTGTGGATCGAATTCCCCGATCAATCTTTTTACTTGCTCTATGACGTATTTTTATCTCTTTATTTATATTTTTATCCTTAGAATTCTAAATGCATTGCACCATGAAAAAAATTTACTGTTTTCTTCACCTTTTGATTTTGCTTTCATTTACCGATGTTTATTCGCAGTGGCTTGACAAGGTGAATAAAATAAAAAACATACAATCTACCCGGGAAGCCCTTGAATTCGTGAAAGAAGAAACCGTGGAGCAGCTAAAAAAAATGAAAGAAAAAAACTACACAGCCGATTTAAATTACGCGGTTTCATTCAGTGATAACTCTGGTATTTACGAATCAAAAGAAAAATTCGGCCGGCTCGAAAAAACAATGCTTTACGCTTTAAGTCCCGAGGCGTTAGCAGACAGGACTCCCGAGGAAAAGGCGCGGGATTATAATGACGTGGGTGAAATGATGTACAACGCTGGAAAGTACAATTCTGCACTGATATCCTTTATGACTGCCAACGTGATTTACATCAACCAGGGAAAGGAAAATACAAAAGATAATTCTCTCGTGTTAAGCAATATCGGTTTATTATACCATACCACGGGACGATACAATCTTGCCCTGGATTATTCTGTCAAAGCACTTGAAATCAGAGAAAGAATCGGGAATGATAATGAAGGCCTGACTGCTTCATATAATAACCTTGGGGTTTTAAATAAAGACATGGGCAATTATACTGAAGCCGATGAATATATTGAGAAATCATTGCAATTGATACGGGAAAATGATGGGGAAAACAGCACACCACATGCCATTGTTCTCAATAACAAGGCTATACTGAACCAGCAAATGGGAAAATATAAAGACGCGGAAGAAATACTCAAGGAAGCCATCAGGAAAGCATCTGACGATTTGAGAGAAAAATCTCCTAATTTCATTAGAATGAAAGTAAATCTGGCCTTATTATATCAGCTTCAGGAAAAATACAGCGATGCCGAGGAGATTTATCTTGATGCCATTTCGCTGAAAAAAAGAAGGTTAGGAACAAATCATCCTGATTATGCTGTCCTCTTGCGTAATCTGGCATCACTTTACATGTTAACCGAACAATATGATAAAGTGGAACAAAACCTTATTGAAGCAAGAGATATATTTCGCGATAAATTTGGTGAGGAAAATCCCGCTTACGCGCTAACTTTACACGATTTGGGCAGGTTCTATCTTTTCACCGGAAATCTTAACGAAGCGAACACGAACCTTGAGATGGCAGAAAAGATCCAAAAAGAAGCACTGGGCACGCATCATCCAGTCTATGTAGATACCAGGGAAGCACAGGCAATTCTTAAATGGCAAATGAACGAAAATGAACCTGCTCTGGAAGCCTACAAGGAAGTTCTTGATGAATATTTAAATCAAATCCATACTTTTTTCCCGGCCATGAGTGATTACGACAAATCCAAGTTCTGGGAAAAAATACATCCGAAGTTTATACGGTTTTACAGTTATGCCACTGGCATTTATAATGAAAATCCAGAAGTAGCAGGCCTTCTTTTCAATTATCACGTGGCTACAAAAGCACTATTACTTAATGATGCCAACAAGGTTAAAAACAGGATATTGAGTTCAGGAAATCCCGGGCTAATTGATAAATATAATGAATGGATCGATTTGAAAAAATACCTCGCCAGATGCTATACGCTCGGTCAGAAAGAATTACAGGAGGACAATATCAATATCGATTCTCTTGAAATGGTAGCTAATACCCGTGAAAAAGAGCTATCAAAGCTATCTTCAGATTTTGCCAGCTCGAGGGAAGCCAAAACCCCGGATTACAAGGAAATAAGCAATAACCTTAAAAGCGGGGAAGCCTGTATAGAGTTCATCCGCTTTAATAATTACCAGGGACTCATGCCCGATTCGGTTATAAAATATGCAGCCCTCGTATTAAAGAATAACCAACATACACCGGCATTAGAGATTTATGAGAAGGGAAATGAGATGGAAACAACCTATGCCCGCCTGTATAAAACCGAAATGCAGAACGCGAATGAAAATTCTGAATTCTATCACGTGTACTGGGGCCAGCTTGAGGAATTGACAACAGAAACCAGAAACCTTTACATCTCTCCCGATGGTATTTTTAACCAGGTAAACCTTAACACCTTAAAAAGTCCTTCCGGCCAATACCTAATCAATAAAAAGAATATATACTACATTACCAGCTCGAAAGAATTATTGAAAAAAGTAGTTGACCCAACAACTGTTACCGCTAATAATGCTGTATTAATAGGTAATCCTCATTTTGCCAAGGATATAAACTGGGATAAAGTAACCAGCATGCCATTGCAGGAATTACCCGGTACGGAAACAGAAATCAACAAGATCGAAACCGAAATGAAATCCAGGAACTATAAAACCACTGTTTACAAGTATGAATCTGCCACCGAGGAAAATATAAAGACAGTGAAGAACCCGGCTGTATTTCATGTTGCTACTCATGGATTCTTCATGCAAGATTTACCCTCGGGAAATGATAAAATATTTGGAATAGAACCCCTGAAGGCAGCAGAAAACCCACTGCTCCGATCAGGACTGATGCTGGCCGGTGCTGACAATACAATTCAACAAATTGGAACTATCGACACAAAAAAAAAGGATGATGGAATATTGAATGCTTACGAGGCCATGCTTTTAAATCTTGATAACACGGAAATGGTAGTACTAAGTGCCTGCGAGACAGGACTGGGAGAAACCAAAAATGGAGAGGGCGTCTATGGGCTGCAAAGAGCTTTTCAAATTGCCGGGGCTTCATCCATTATTATAAGCCTGTGGGAAGTAAGCGATAATGTTACACAGGAACTCATGACAACATTCTACAAAAGATGGTTAACTACCAAAAACAAACACGCGGCATTCAGGGAAGCACAATTACACGTGAAGGCCAGGCACCCCGAACCTTTTTATTGGGGGGCTTTCATCATGGTTGGGAAATAAATTACACGAGAAATACAATAAAAAATCAGAACTTTTTTTAAACCCTGATTTGTTTTAATCGTTTATGCAAATTATTGACTTTATTTAAGATTTCATGCAAAGAAGTAGGAGATGATTGCTTATGCCCGTTGAATCAGGAAAATATAGATTATATTGGCCTTATATATTGTTACTTATTTCCATTTTCCTGGTAATTGCTACAATGTTACCAGGTTTACTTACCAGAGAAATTATTGATTACATGGGCTATGTAATTATAATAATGCTATCAGGCGTGTTATTGTTATTATTTCAAAGTAAAAATAGAAACCGCACTGAAAAAGAAAGACATTATCCCGGTCCTGATATGGATTTCCTTGTCAGGCATAACCCTAACGCGCTTGCCATTTTTGATAAAAACATGCGTTATCTTCACGTTAGTGACCGTTTCATCAGAGATTACAGGATTAACGAAAATGTTATCGGGAAATCCCATTACGAGGTTTTCCCTGAGATTCCGGATCGATGGAAAAAAATTCACGAGAGCGCGCTTTCCGGAAATGTGGAACGCTCCCAGGAGGATTCCTTCGAGAGGATGGATGGCACTACCGATTACAACCGGTGGGAATGCAGACCCTGGTACACCGCGGGCAATGAAATTGGTGGCCTCATCTTGTATTCTGAGGTAATTACCAGACAAAGGCTGGCAGAGCAGGCACTCTTTTTAAGTGAGCAAAAATATCGCACTTTACTCGAACATACCGGTGATTGTATCTGGGAAGTAGATACTACCGGACATTTTATTTTTGTATCTGAAAACGTCAAAAAACTGATTGGTTATGAAGCCTCGGATTTAACAGGTAGGTCAGTAACTACCTGCCTGCCAGCAAACATGAGAAACAGACTTAATAAACTGTTCCTGAGAATAAAGCATTCCCGCGAACCGGTCAATAACCTTGAAGTTACAGTGCAGCACCTCAATGGTGAAGAAAAACATTTTGAGATAAACGGAATAGGTGTTTTTGATAAAGATGGAGACTTTTATGGTTTTCGGGGAATTGCCAAGGATATTACCAGAAGAAAAAGAAATGAAGAGAATCTTAGAAATAGTGAAGAGAATTATCGTTTCATCATTCAAAACCAGACCGATTTAATTGTCAGAACAGATGGAAACGGGAAGTTTTTATTCGTTAGCCCCAGCTATTGTGAACTATTTGGAAAATCACGGGAAGAGTTACTGGGCAACTCATTCGTACCCCTCATCCATGAAGATGATCGCGATGCTACGCGACAGGCAATGGAAGATCTCAAAAAACCACCTTATACCTGCTATGTAGAACAAAGAGCAAACACGGTTAAAGGAATCAGATGGATAGCCTGGAAAGACAAGGCTATTGTTGATGAAAAAGGCAATATCAAAGAAATTATTGCATCGGGCAGGGATATTACAGCCAGGAAAGAAGCTGAACAGGCACTTCTCTTGAGCGAGGAAAGGTATCGGAGTATCTTCGAGAACTCGGGCATCGGAATATTTCAATGCAAGGAATCGGGAGAATTCATTGAAGCTAACACTGCTTTTTGCCAAATGTTTGGCTACAAGAATCCCGATGATTTAAGAAACAATTTGAATGCTCGCGCCGATAAATTTTACGTGTACCCGGAAAAAAGAGATGAGATATTCAACTCTGTCCTGCAATCAAATAAAATTATCGAGTACGTTAACGAGTTTTATACACGTGATAAAAAAGTTATTACATGTAAAATGTATCTCCGGGCCATCAGGAACCATAATAATTTAATGCTGATTGAAGGATTTATAGAAGATGTAACCCGCCAGAAACTGGCTGAAAAAGCCATTCAGCGCTCTAAAGAAGAACTGGAAACAAAAGTAAAAGAACGTACAGAAGAATTAATCGTGGCCAACGAGCGTCTCATTTTCGAGATCGAAGAAAGGAATTTGATTGAAGAAGCTCTCCAATATAATGAGAAAAAATTAAGATCCATAATTGAAAACTCACCCGATGGCATCCTTTTAATTAATGAAAATGGAGATATTCTCGAGTGGAACAAAGGTATGGAAAATATAACAGGTATACCTGCTTTAAAGGCATTTGACATGAATTTCTGGCTCGTAAGTCAAAAACTTTTGTACAAAAAAAGCAAGAATTATGTTCCGGTTGATGAGATAACCTTTATCAAGGAGCTAAAAACAATGCTTTCAACAGGATCAAGTTCATTTTTTAAATTGCACGAACCTATCGAGACTCAAATTACAACCCCGGGTGGAATCCATCGTTATGTTCAGTCATTACTATTTATAACCGAGTTAAACCAAAAGAACTACCTGGCAAGTTTTAGCCGGGATATCACGGACAATAAAAATTTCGAAAACGCGATTCGACAATCAGAAGCAAAATTGAGAGCCATTTTTGACAACACGGTACAATCATTTATCATTTTCGATCTTGATGGTAACGTGGTATCTTTCAATAAGGTAGCTCAAGAAAAATCAAGTGCCATATTCGGCCGGGAACTCATGCAGGATATTAATGCTAACCAACTCAAAATCAGAAGCAGTGATACTCCTATCGATCTGAAAATAAACGAGCTGAAAAATGGTGACCCATATAGTTACCAGGTAGAGATTCACGGCAATAATAAAAATGTTTATTGGTATGAGTTTAATTTTTCTCCCGTGTATGAAGAAAAAGAGATCACGGGAATATTCATGAGCGCGGCGGATATCACGGAACGAAAAAATGCTGAAGCCAGTATTTACAAGGCGCTTGAAAAACAAAAATCACTGAATGATTTAAAAACCCAGTTCGTGAGTACCGTCTCTCATGAATTCAGGACTCCTCTTGCCACCATTTACTCGAATACCCAGCTTATTGATAAATTCCATGAAAAATGGGAAAAAGAAAAAAAGGACCGGAGCTTTAAGAGAATTTATGATTCTGTTCAAAATATGACAACCATGCTTGACGATCTTTCGTTACTGGGTAAAGAACAAAGCGGCCGGTTAAGATTCGATCCTGAACCAGGGAACTTAAAACAATACGTGAAGAAGCTGGTAGAGGAATCGCACCTCTCGTATAATCTCAACAAAAGAATAGTATTAAAGACCGATCTAAATATCGGGAACGTTTACATGGATACCAAGCTCATGAATCATATTCTGAATAATGTCCTTTCCAATGCGGTGAAATATTCCCCGGCTAACACGAAAGTTAATTTCTCCGTAATGCAAAACAGCAACAGTTATATCGAGTTCCGGGTGCAGGATTTTGGTATTGGCATTCCTGATAAAGACCTGCCAAACATTTATGAACCATTTCACCGTGCTTCCAACATTGGAGACATCAAGGGCACCGGGCTCGGGATGTCCATCGTGAAACAATGCGTGGAACTTCACCAGGGTAAAATAAACCTTTTTAGTAAAGAGAACGTTGGAACAACAGTATCCATTAAAATACCATATGTAAATTCCTGATACCATGAACATGAATCTTACAGAAAACAAACAAAAACGAATACTGATTATCGAGGACGATCCGGATTTGCGGGAATCAACCACCGATTTTCTCTCCGAGGTAGGATACGATGTAATAGAGGCAAACAATGGCATGGAAGGGATAAAAATGGCTCTCACCGGCACACCCGATCTCATTCTTTGCGATATCTCAATGCCCGATCTTGATGGATATGATGTCTACAAGGCTATTCAGGAAAATAAAAGTACATTCTTAATCCCCTTTATATTTCTAACGGCTAAGTCGGAGAAAGAAGACATACGCGCGGGAATGCAATTAGGAGCAGATGATTATATCACCAAGCCATTTGATTATGATGAATTGCTAACATCAATTAACACGCGACTCGAGAAGCGTAACCGTCTGGTAAGAGTAAATCTTGAAAATTTTAGCGCGTTATTAAATAACACGGTAGCCGGGGTGTATATCCTTCAGGATTTTAAATTTTCCTTCGTGAATAACCGGCTTTCCAAAATTTTCGCGACCAACCCCAATGATATCATCGGTAAACATATAGCTGAATTCATGCACGAGGAAGATTTCAAAGAATACGAGTCTAAAGTAAGACGTTGCATCAAGGGAATACAAAATAGCTTCAGCATGCTTGCAAAAATTAATCCTGTTGGAAAAGAACAAGTTACCACGGAAATTTCAGGAGGTATCACGCAATTAAATGGTATGCCTGCCGTGATGGGAAATCTCCTCGAGTTATCGGCGGTAAAAAACAACGAGATTCAACAATTCCTGCTGAATGATACCAACATGCTGAACATTGATGATGCCATTACCTTCATCATGGAGAACAAAACCTATCTTTCCAGGAATGAACGTCAGAAAATACTTGGACTTTTAAGCAAGGGCAGCCTTGAGAAACTGGAAGAGAAAAATATCAAATTTACCAACCGCGAGTTGGAGGTATTGCAACTAATCTGCGATGGTTTTACCAATCAGGAAATTGCAGAAAAACTCTTTATCAGCCAACGCACTGTCGACAGCCACCGGGCCAACCTGCTGGCTAAAACCAATGCATCCAACACGGCAGGACTGGTAATTTTCGCGGTGAAGTTCGGTTTGGTAAAGATTTAAAATCGGTTTTTCAATATATTTTGTTTTAATCAAACTCCGGGCCCACTCAATCACGGGCTTGACAGTTACGGTTAAAGCTACTCACAGCTTACTGAGAATAATTCGTGAATAGTGTTTCTATGACTGGTTTATAAAATGTTTAATTCATGGAGAGCCATCCCCGTGATAAATTCCGGAAAATTAACGTTTTTAGGGGATGAACCTATCAGAATACTTGTTGAAAGAAATACAAGCTGCCAACTAGTACCTGGCGAAAGTATAATGTCAAGACAACAATCGCAAAAATATCATCCGTAAAAATACCTACCCGAAAATTTCAGTAAAAATACGGTAATATCATGTAAATATACCCCCTACTTTTGTATTAGTAATTATTTACAAAACCAAACCTGAAACCTTTTAAATGTACCAAACCTAAAACCATGTTTAACCCAAACCTGAAACCTAAAAACCACCGCCATGAAGAAAAACCCAGTCCTGCTTGTAGAAGATGACTTTAATTTAGCAGAAACCATCAAAGACATTCTCGAAACCGCGAATCTGCCATCGATCTATATACATTCTGATGATATTGACATGATCAATGATATCACAATCGACCCTTCCACGGTAATCATTGATTTTTATCACCATGCCGAAATATACGCCGATATCATGTATGTTCTTAAAAGGAAATACAAGAACGCCCGCTTCATATTGCTTACAGGCAAAGGGTACCTGTCCGAAGAGATTCTGAAAGAAATATCTGACGATTTGGGTGTGGACCAGGTAATAAAAAAACCTTTTTCCACGGATAGTTTTCTCGAAAAAATCATCAATATTTCCCAACCTGTAGTGATTGAACGGTAAAAACACCCATTTTTACCAATTCCGTGTATATACTGTTACACGCTCCTTTTTCGCTTTTTACTTTTGTCAGAAAATTAAACATTTAAAATTTTCTGGTATGAAATGGAAAGAGATGAAATTAGGACAAAAACTGGGAACAGCCTTTGGAGTTATTCTTGTAATAGCCGTGGCATTAGGCTCACTGGCAGTAATTAACATGAACAATATCTCGAAAGAATCGGACGCGCTCGCGACCGAGTATGTTCCCGAGGTGAGAATCGCGAACGAGTTGAGAGGTGCCTCCAATCGCCTCATGTATGAAATGCGGGGGTACGGATTTACACAAGAAAAAGCATTTTACGAGAACGCGCTGGAAGAACTAAAAGCTGTTGAAGCTTTCCTTCAGGAAGGTGAGGAACTTGAAAAGAACAGCGCAAGGCTGGTAAAATTAGGAGAGCAACTAAAAATAGCAGAAAACAAGAAAGACAGGTATATCAAGTTAATTGAAAATACCTCGGCACTAACATCTGTAATCAATCAGGAAAGAACTGATATGGATCAGAATGCCTCTATTATTAAGGAGAGCTTTAATCAGTATATTGAAGAACAGGAAAAGCAACTCAGCAACGAGATCTCCGGTGAAGAAGGAAGCGCGGCCCTTCATGAAAGAACTACCAAAATAAACCTGGCAAATGATTTAATCGATCTGATTAACGAAGCCCGCGTGAACGGGTTTAAAGCACAGGGATTACGGGATGTCACTTACCTGCAAATTGCCATTGATGATCTGGAAAAGACGGATGAATTAATGACCCGGCTAAAAGAAATAACATACCTGGCCCAGGATATTGAGGCTTTGAAAAAACTGGATGAAGCTACCGAAGCCTATAAAGAATCACTGATTACCCTCCAGGAAGACTGGACAAAACTGGATGCCATCGCTTTGGAAAGGGAGTCGACAGGTAGAGAATTGATTGAAGCTTGCAAAATAACAGCCGAATCAGGGATCGGGAACACGCAGCAAATTGCTGATAACGCGATAACCCTGTTTGACCGTTCCAAAACTATCATGATTGCCGGTTTAATTCTTGCAATGGTTATTGGTATATTCCTGGCGTGGACCATAACGCGACAAATTACCAGGCAGTTGGGTGGAGAACCTTCGGAAGTGGCCGAAATAGCTGAAGAAATCTCCATGGGAAATCTCAACCTCAAATTCGACATGTCACGAAAAATGCAAGGCGTGTACGAATCGATGTACAAGATGGCAGGAAAACTAACCGATATTGTGACCAGTATCTCAATGGGTGCCGATAATATCGCGACGGCAAGCCAGCAAATAAGCGCTTCATCCCAACAAATGTCGCAGGGAGCCAACGAGGGAGCTTCTTCTACCGAGGAAATCTCTTCTTCCATGGAAGAAATGGCTTCCAACATCCAACAAAATGCTGACAACGCCCAGCAAACGGAGAAAATTGCCTTGGTAGCCACCGAAGGCATAAAACAAGGTAATGAATCAGCCAATCTTTCTGCTTCATCCATGAAAAATATTGCTGAAAAAATATCCATAATCAGCGAAATCGCTTTCCAGACCAATATTCTCGCTCTTAACGCGGCTGTTGAAGCTGCCAGGGCCGGTGAACACGGCAAGGGATTCGCGGTAGTGGCAGCGGAGGTCAGAAAACTGGCGGAAAGAAGTAAAGTAGCCGCGGAGGAGATTGATAACGTGTCGAAATCCGGCGTGGAAATATCTGAAAAAGCAGGAAAAGAACTATCAGATCTTGTACCCGAGATTGAGAAAACAGCTCGACTGGTTCAGGAAATTTCTGCGGCCAGCATGGAACAAAATGCAGGTTCAGATCAAATTAATAACGCTATTCAACAACTGAATACAATCTCTCAGCAAAATGCTGCCCTCTCCGAGGAAATGGCAACGAGCTCCGAGGAATTATCCAGCCAAGCCGATCAGTTAAAAGAACTGGTTGCCTTCTTTAAATTCGACATGCACCGGGAGAATCATTTTTTAAGGCAACACTCGCCCGATAATAACAAGAATAGCATTTATTTGAAAAATAAAAGAGATATTATTCCAAAAACAAATGGTGAATTGGTGCAATATGAATCATCCGGTTTAAAATCAAAAAGGAACAACCATGAAAACCAAGCAGGTGTAAACATAAATCTAAAGAACGATAACGCGAAAGATGATGAGTTTGAAAGCTTCTAGCCTCCGTTTTTGAGCATCTTTCGCACGTGGAGGGCCGGGAACGGCCCTCCTTCACGAATTAAACCCTGAAGCTGACTTCACTGACATTTCAATTGATCGTGCATGGGAACCACTATGCTTTAGAAATTAACAGAATATTAGAATGAAAAATGAAAAGAATACTCGTAATTGAAGATAATCATGATCTAAGAGAAACCATTGCCGATCTTTTGCGGGAGGAAAACTTTGAAGTTTTCTCTACTGGTAAGGGTTCTTTAGCGCTCGAATTGCACGCTCAAAACCCCTTTGACCTGGTGATAACAGACATTATCATGCCCGATACTGAAGGCATTGAAATCATATTAACCCTGAAAAGAAACTATCCTGGTGTAAATATCATTGCCATCACGGGCGGTGGATACCTTTCATCAGAAATAATTCTCGAAATGACTGAACAATTAGGTGTTAACGGTTCTCTTAAAAAACCTTTTGACCCGGATGCATTGCTGAAAATTGTATATAATACTCTTAAACTGCAGGAAGAATGCTGAAAAATACAGATTCACATGTTAGATTTATCCGCCAGAGGATAACCGAGCTTGAAAATGAAAAAAACGCCAACGCGTCAACAGGCTACCACGGGATTGATAAAAAATATATTTACCAGGAAATAATATACCGGGAACTGTTCGATAATGTATTTGATGCCGTTTTTGTGCATGAAATTACTGATGATTTTAAATTACAACCCTTCGAGGAAGTAAACGAGATGGCATGTAAACGTTACGGGTACACGAGAGACGAGTTTATGAAACTCACCCCGGCAAATATAGATCTCGGAACACCGGAAAAAAATGCAAAGATAATTAATGAAGTGAAATCAACGGGAAAAGCACTTTTTGAATCTATACATGCAACAAAAGATGGGAAAAAAATCCCCGTGGAAGTAAATGCCCGCGTTTTCCACCTGGGCGGAAGAGAAATAATTATATCTGTTGCCCGGGATATTTCGAAACGCAAGCAAATTGAACATGAACTTCTCATGCACAAAGAACATCTTGAAACACTTGTGAACGAGCGTACCCAAAAATTACTTGAAGAAAAAGAAAGAGCTGAAAAAGCAGATAAGCTAAAATCAGCCTTCCTGGCAAACATGAGTCACGAGATAAGAACTCCCATGAACGCGATTATCGGTTTCTCTCAATTACTTGAAATGGTGTATAACGATGATGAAAAACGAAGGGATTATATCGATCTGATAAACAGGAACGGGGCAAATTTATTGAAAATTATAGAGGATATTCTTGACATGGCAAAAATTCAAGCAGGAGAACTAAAAGTAAATATCCAGGAATTTGAGCTCCATTATTTATTAAAGGAATTATACGATACCTTCGAAGAACTTAAATTTCTGCATCTGAAAAATAATATTTCACTTATTATCAACATAAAATTACTGGAAACACCACTTATCTTATACACTGACAAATATCGACTGAAACAGGTAATGACAAACTTATTGGGCAACGCCCTTAAATTTACAGATGAAGGACAAATTGAATTTGGATATGTGATTGAAAATGAACAAGTGAAATTTTTTGTTCGTGATACAGGAATTGGAATTAAAGAAGAACAAAGAAACGACATATTCAACCAGTTTATAAAAATCATTGATAATGAACGGAAGTTTTACGAGGGTGCAGGCCTGGGACTTACTATCTCTAAAAAGATTATAGAAACCCTCGGGGGAAATATCTGGTTTGATTCTGAATATGGCAAAGGCAGTACATTTTATTTCACGGTACCTTACCAAAATCCCGAGATCCGAAACGAGAAAAAACCCGAGAAAAAAACCTATAATTTACAAAGCTACAATTGGCCCGGTAAAAAGATTATGATAATTGAAGATGATGAGTTAAATATTATTCTATTGGAAGAAGCCCTGGTAAAAACCGGCATAGAAACCATTTTCTATTCCACGGGTGAATCATTCCTTGAGGCTGTAAAGAATAAAATAATTCCCGACCTTGTTCTCATGGACATACTCCTCCCTGGAATGAATGGACTCGATGCGACAACCGTGTTTAAAAAAATTCATCCCGAAATTCCCGTCATCGCACAAACTGCTTACGCGATGACAGATGATGTAAAATCTTGTTTGCAAGCCGGTTGCAACAGTTATATAAGTAAACCACTGGATTTATTGAAATTGTTTTCCATAATTGATTGCTGGCTTACCCGAGCTGGAACAAGAACTCGAATGAATTGAACCTTCTTCAGAAAAATATTGATAGCCAGAAAAATCAATTCTAAATAACATGTATTTTGATAACAATAACACGAAAAGGAGTAGTAATATATACATATGGTGAGCTACCTGCAAAGAGAAACCACGCTGGATATACTCATCATGGATGACCCTCGCGATGGCTTTTTTAGAACGTCTCTTGTTATAATTTAAAAAAAGGGGAAATAATCTATACCAAGCAGGAATCTGAAATGATAAACGACGCGAATTACCGTGCTGCCTTCAACGCGTTGTGACAAGTAAAAGTTTTCAACAAACCATCAACATGCGTTTTAATTCACTACACTTTGCTGTATTTTTGTTGCAGGTGTAACAGGCATATGGCACCCGATTTCAGTAATATAAAAAATCCAGCATACTTGAAAGAGAGCGCGACAAAAGGAAAAATAGTGGAAACCCCCTTGATGAAACAATACAATAACATCAAGTGTAAACATCCGGATGCCATTCTCCTTTTCAGGGTAGGAGATTTTTATGAAACTTTTGGTTCTGATGCCATAAAAGCCAGTGAAATCCTGGGTATTACTTTAACCAAACGAGCCAATGGCGCCGCATCATTTGTCGAGCTGGCCGGTTTTCCCCACCATGCACTGGAAACCTACCTTCCCAAGCTTGTTCGGGCAGGACAAAGGGTAGCCATTTGCGAACAACTCGAGGATCCTAAACTCGCGAAAAAAATTGTAAAACGGGGAATTACCGAATTGATCACCCCCGGGGTCTCATTCAATGAAAATGTACTGGAACATAAGGAAAATAATTTCCTTGCTTGTGTTCACCTTAACAAACATATTGCGGGTATTGCATTTCTTGACATATCGACAGGAGAGTTTTTGACCGCTGAAGGAGATTTCGCGTATATAGATAAGCTGCTCAGCAGTTTTCAACCCAAAGAAGTACTTTACGAGAGGGGAAAAGAAAAACAGTTCAATGAACTCTTCGGCACCAGGTATTATGCTTATAAAATGGACGACTGGGTTTTTACACTCGACAACTGCCATGAAAAACTCCTGAAACATTTCCAGACGCAATCACTCAAGGGTTTTGGAGTTGAAACCATGCACGAGGGAATTATTGCTTCAGGAGCTGTTTTACAATACCTGGAAATGACCCAACATCATCAGCTAGAGCATATTACTGGTTTGTCGAGGGTAGAGGAAGACCATTATGTCTGGCTAGATAAATTTACCATACGAAATCTCGAACTATATAATGCTCTCTACGATGGAGCCCTTACCCTGCTTGACGTGATTGATCAAACTACGAGTCCCATGGGTTCAAGGATGATGAAACGCTGGGTAGCACTCCCTCTTAAAAACAGGAAACCTATCGAAGAGCGCCATGACGTGGTGGATTTTATCCTTCAAAACGAGGAATTTAATGAATTACTTGAGAAACAATTAAAACAAATCGGGGATCTCGAGCGACTCGTGTCAAAAATAGCGGTAGGTAGGATTTCACCCCGTGAGCTAGTACACCTAAAAAATGCACTCAATGCGATAATTCCTGTTAGAGAATATTGCCTGGAAAAGGGTTCGGATCCCCTGAAAAAAATTGCCGAGCAAATAAATCCATGCAACAATGCCATTCAGCAAATCGAACGCCAGGTAAAGCCCGAGCCACCTAATATGGTTAACAAGGGAAACGTGATTGCCGACGGCGTGTCTGAAGAACTGGATGATTTACGGGAAACCCTCGCCACGGCAAAGGATTTCCTGATGAATTTGCAGGAAGCAGAAAGTGAAAGAACCGGGATTCCCTCTCTCAAGGTGGCTTTTAATAACGTGTTTGGCTATTACATAGAGGTAAGAAACACCCATAAAAACAAGGTACCCCCCGAGTGGATTCGCAAACAAACCCTGGTAAATGCCGAAAGGTATATCACGGATGAACTGAAAGAATTTGAGGCAAAAATTTTGGGAGCGGAAGAGAAAATTCTTGCTCTTGAAACCCGACTCTTCAACGACCTGGTACTGAGCCTCGTGGATTATATCCCGGCCGTGCAACAAAATGCAGCAACCGTGGCCCGTCTCGATTGCCTGTACGCGTTCGCGAAAAATGCCAAAACCCACAAGTATATTCGACCGTCCTTAGATGATTCTGAAGTGATTGACATCAAACTAGGACGCCACCCGGTCATCGAAACGCAAATGCCGGTTGGAGAGGAATACGTGGCTAATGATGTGTATCTCGACAGCGAGAAACAACAGGTAATCATTCTCACGGGTCCGAACATGTCCGGCAAATCAGCCTTGCTCAGGCAAACGGCTCTTATCGTTCTCCTTGCCCAAATCGGTAGTTTTGTTCCTGCCAAAGAAGCTAATATAGGTGTGGTTGATAAGATTTTTACCCGGGTAGGTGCCTCCGATAACATATCACTGGGAGAATCTACTTTTATGGTTGAGATGAATGAGACAGCCAGTATATTGAATAACCTCTCAACCCGGAGCCTTGTACTACTGGATGAAATAGGAAGAGGCACTTCCACTTACGATGGGATTTCCATCGCCTGGTCAATCGTGGAATATATTCATGAAAATCCGAGAGCAAGGGCTAAAACTTTATTTGCTACCCATTATCACGAGCTAAACGAGATGGAAAAAAGTTTTAAGCGGATCAAGAATTATAATATTGCCATTAAAGAACTCAATAATAAAGTAATATTCATCCGAAAACTTATTCCTGGTGGCAGCGAACATAGTTTTGGTATACATGTAGCAACCATGGCCGGTATGCCAAAAAGTGTAATTAATCGTGCCAACGAGGTGTTGAAACAACTGGAAACAGGAGGTGCGAGAGATAATATTACCCGACCGGTAAAAGATATGGCTACTCGAAAAGAAGGTTACCAGATGACATTATTCCAACTGGATGACCCTGTTTTGAGACAAATAAGAGATCAGATTAAAAACTCGGATATTAATAATCTGACTCCCGTGGAAGCGCTCAACAAGCTGAATGAAATAAAAAAGTTATCGGGTTTGTAAGTCTACATGCAATAACCGGAAAATAATTTCGCTTTTTTTACACACTATTTTTTGTAGGTAAAAAAAAATCAATAAATTTGCACCACCTGAAGCAGATTCTTAGGTAGCATTGAGTTGAAACGCGGGAATAGCTCAGTTGGTAGAGCACGACCTTGCCAAGGTCGGGGTCGCGGGTTCGAGTCCCGTTTCCCGCTCAAAAGCGTTTTTTGCAAAAAATGGTTTAAGATTAACCGGCGACAAGTCGGTTTTTTTTTCTTAGGAAGTTACTTTTTTTCGCCCGGGTGGTGGAATTGGTAGACACGCGGGACTTAAAATCCCGTGGCCAGAAATGGCCGTGCGGGTTCAATTCCCGCCCCGGGTACCTGAAAACGGCTCTAAATAATTCATTTAGAGCCGTTTTTGTTTTTGCCCTCATTCCCTTGATTTTCCATGGCCAGGGATTACAAAAACCCCTCGTCAGCAAAACTGGTATATCCGTCAAAAGGCGTTAGAATTATATGATCCAGCAACGATAAGTCCAGGATTTCACATGCACTTTTTACTTTTCGGGTTATTTTCAGGTCAGCATCACTGGGTTGCCTGCTACCTGAAGGATGATTATGTGCTAAAACCATGGATGTTGCATTCGCTTTAATAGCATATTGCATGATGATTTTAACATCCACAAGGCAACCGGCAGTTCCTCCCTGGCTGAGGGTGGTTATTCCCAGTACCCTATTGGCCCGGTTCAAAATAAGTAGCATCATTGTTTCAGTATGTTCAATGGACTTGTTCCAATTGGATGCAAATATCTCGTAAGCATCTCCTGAACACTTTATTTGCAAGCGTTCATTTGCTTTGATATTGGTACTGTAAGAGATTTTTACTTCAGCAATCTGGGTAGGAATAAAATTTTTCATGACAATTTGAATTTAATTAGACAATAAATTTTTCCAGGCTGTTCCTGGTTTGCCATGACTATTGCCTGAACAAATAAATGCGAGGCAAGGAAACGGAATAAATAATGGAACGAAGTGAAATGGCTTTATGCCGTAGTCTTGTCGAGTTTTTTATTTGGACAGGCTAAATTTGCGAATCCACGGAAT
>CAYRRV010000028.1:0-49754 GCA_964426725.1 uncultured Bacteroidales bacterium
TCTTATCAGGGATTAAAACTTGAACAGTGAAAGAAAATTACTACATTAGCAGGCTCTAACCTTAAAAAGGTTAGTTTAATGATAAACATAAGTCTTGCCAGGAAATTATACTTGTTTTAGATTAAATTAGTTATTATGATTCAGATTAAAACATGGCTTAAAGCACTCAGAACAATTCCAAGAGTTACAGAAGAAGAGTGGAAATCCTACGATATAATATCAAAATGGCTCATTGCAACCCGTTCTGCAGTTTTTATCTTAACTGCCCTGTCAGCCTTAATTGGTGGATTACTGGCATTTCGCGATGGACCGGTAAACTGGTGGTATTTTACAGTTGCTCTCCTCGGGTTAATTTTCGCGCATGCAGCTAATAACCTGATAAATGATCTGGTAGACTACAACAAGGGTATTGATAAGGACAATTATTACAGGTCGCAATACGGACCACAACCACTTCAACACGGGTTGATGACCAAACCGGTGTTTTATGGTTATGTTGTTGTTACCTTAACACTCGCGATTGCTGCAGGGGTCTATCTTATATTGAATACCGGGCCTCTCACCTTATACCTTGCTATTGCCGGACTCTTATTCCTGCTTTTTTATACCTGGCCACTTAAGTATATAGGACTGGGAGAACCCACCGTTCTGCTTGTATGGGGCCCTCTTATGATAGGCGGTGTTTATTATGTTAGCGGGGGATCAACATGGAGCTGGGAAGCTGTTATGATCGGACTTATTTATGCCATTGGCCCCACCTCTGTTTTATTCGGGAAACACACCGATAAACTTGAGGAAGACAAGAAAAAAGGCGTGTATACCCTGCCTGTTATTATTGGTGAAAAAGCAGCGCGTTATGCCAATATAGGGCTCTGGGCTTTGCAATTCATCCTCTTACTGGCCATGGTATTCACCCGGCAACTGACATTTGCCATGCTCATTGTCTTTCTTGCTGTTCCAAAGTATACCTGGGCAACCAAAATCTATTCGAAGCCAAGACCCAGTAGTGAACCAGAAGATCTTGAGAAAAATGTATGGCCTCTTTACCTTTCAGCACATGCATTTGTTTATAACCGCCGGTTCGGGGGATTGTTTCTTCTCGGGTTAATCGCGGATATAATCCTCACCCGGTTAGGATTTGATTTCACAGTCATGCTTTAAATCGCCATCAATATCAACCATTAAAACCGAAGTCTACCAGCTTCAATATCAAATGTGACGCATCACCATTGCATGGTTATGGTATGCCCATTGCCTCTTGTCGGGCGGAGTTCGCATCTGGCGAACCCAGAAGGATTCTTCCTGCCGGAAGGATAATGTTTTAATTACCGGGCTGCAATCATCACCAACTCATTCCCGCTTTTCTCCCGACTGGCGATCGGAACGCGCAACTACCTTCTAATAATAACTACTTCCATCCCAGCAATGCGTGCAGAGCTTTTCTTTTGGCAGCCCAATGGCTTCTACAAGGTCGTTTAATTTTTGGAATTTCAGGGATGTTAAATCGAGGTTTTTCCTAATCTGTTCTACCATTACTGCATATTTACCGTTCCCGGTATCGGAATAGGCTTCAAAATCGGCCTCTTCCCTACCCTCTATTTGCTTGATTGCCTTTCTGGTAGCCAGGTCAAAACTCGATCGCGAGCGACTGAAATTAAGGTACTCGCAGGGATAAGTGAGCGGTGGACAGGCAATACGAACATGGATTTCCTTAATTTCTTCAGCGTGGAGTTTCACCACGTTATCTTTTAACTGTGTGCCCCTGACAATGGAATCATCCAGGAAAACACCCCTGTTTCCTTTTATTACAGAAGGGTTGGGCAGTAACTTCATGCGGGCTACCAGGTCCCTTGTTTCCTGGTTTTGTGGCATAAAGCTTCTTGGCCAGGTAGGTGTGTATTTAACATAAGGGCGCTTAAGCGGGATTCCCCTGGCACTGCAATATCCCATCGCGTGCCCTACGCCCGAATCGGGTATACCGGCAACGAAATCAGCTTCCACGTCATCATGTTTAGCCAGTGCCATACCACAGCGAAAGCGTGATTCGTCAACGTTAATGTTTTCATAAAATGACGGTGGGTAACCATAGTAAACCCATAAGAAGGAACAAACCTGCGTTTTATCCATGGGAGGACTCAATTGCCGGTAACCATCAGCGGTAATTTCAATTATTTCCCCGGGCCCGGGAAAATATTCCGTTGTAAATCCCAGGTTAGAGAAGGCACATGTTTCGAAGGAAGCAGCATACGCGTTTTCCTTTTTCCCAATCACGATAGGTGTCCGGCCCAGCTTGTCGCGAGCGGCAATAATCCTGTTTTCCTGCATAACAAGCATCGAGCATGAACCTTTGATTTTTTCAAAGACTTTTTTAATGCCCGGCACAAAATTTTCTTCCTCGGCAATCAACATGGCAACCAGTTCGGTTGGGTTTACCGTTCCCTGACTGGTTTCAGAAAAAGTGCGGCATTGATTCATGTATCGCGCCTCCAGCTCGTCAATATTTGCAATTTTACCTACTGTTGCCACGCCAAACCGCCCCAGGTGAGAGGTAACCACCATGGGTTGGGCTTCAAAATCACTGATGACTCCTATCCCGCAATTACCGGTAAATCCTTTGATATCCTGGTCAAACTTGTTCCTGAAATACCCATCCTCCAGGCTGTGAATAGCCCTTTGAAATCCTTTATCCTTGTCGAAAAATGCCATTCCTGCTCTCTTGGTACCCAGGTGTGAATGGTAGTCTGTCCCGTAAAAAACATCCATCACGCAATTTTGCTTTGAAACACTCCCGAAAAAGCCGCTCATAATATAATTTTAAGATTGAAATAATAATATTTTAATAAAGAGCGCAAGTTAAATATTCATTTTCGATTGAAAAGTATAATTGGTGATGTTTAAAAGTTGAATGGAGTATTTTTTTTTAACAATTTATGATTGGGTTGTTGATAAAAGAGTAAATCAGCTTATTGCAAGCAAAACTATTTACCCCTCCAGTTCAAATACTCTCGCGAATTTTATTAATTCGGTAATATTTCTTACTTCCAGCTTTTTATGAATATTTTTCCGGTGTTGATCCACGGTATGACGGGATATGAATAATTTTTCAGCGATCCGGTTTGACGATTGACCGCTCGTGAGCGCGATGATAATTTCCTTTTCTCTTTTCGTGAGAGTAGAAAATTTATGAAAATTTTTCTTCATGTAAATATTTTCATCCAGTAACTTGTCAATTTTTCCGGCCATATCGCCCATGTTTTTTACCGGACAGGCAATCAATAATCGCTCGTGTGCTTCCTCTCCCGGTACTCTCCGAAACAATTTTGATGTGATATACATCCATTCTGGTTTATCAGAACCAATTGGCTTTAACTGCTGAAAATAGCTCAATATAGCCGTGTCATCATTTTGCTCATGAAAGCGTCTCACCTTTTTATAAATGAATTCGTATTCTCTACAATCGTAAAGAATCTGTTTTCCATAATCAGGACCCAGTTCAATGGATGCTTGCATAGTCAGATTTAATAAACTTTCTGAAGATTTATTCAGAAACCGGTTGGCGCAATTAATGTCATTGATCACGATCCCGGCCGGCAAATAATCCGCAATTTCAATAATATTTAATTTTCCCTTGCCATGCGAGTTGTCAAGTTGGAATAAATCAAAATTGATTCGAGTAATTGCTTCTTTTTCACTCCCCATGATCAAAACTATAATTATTATTTTTTCAATTCAAAAACTAAAGGTTTACCTGTATCACATGCTGTAAATAAAGGACATTACTTTTGCAATATCAAATTTGGCATCTCACTCAATAATTTACAAATATGCAAAGAAATATGCTTGAATTTGTGGAATTCATGTTAAATTTACTTTATTATAAATCATAATCCAGGTCAGGAACATAAATGTTGATATTTTTTTTAATATAAATGCAAAACGTTTCTTTCATTTCATGAAACCTATTACCTTCGCGGCAATACTTTTTAACATACTAACAGGATTTATAACATGATATTTTCTTTAAGGATAACTGCATTCCTCTTTCTCTGTATTTTATTGGGAACAAGCATGAAAGCAAGTAATTTAAAAGCTGATAGTTTAGTACAGGTGCTTCAAAACACTAGGATAAAAGAAGATAGAATTGATATTCTGCTTCAGCTCGAAACGTTACACGCGCGTGATGATAGCGCGAAAGCTGCTGCATTTATTCAGGAAGCATTGGAATTGGCGCATGAGGCAAATGACAAGGTAAGGTATGCCCGGTGCTTGCACGCAAAAGGTAAGCTTCATTTCTTTGCTGACCAATACACGATGCATGATTCTCTTACCCGGGAAGCTTTATCTGTTTTTTTAGATCACGATAAAAAAGAAGATGCCGGAGATTGCCTGAATAATCTTGGTTCGAGTAATTACAGACAGGGAAAATGGCGTGATGCTGAGCTTTACTTTCGAAGATCGCTCGAGTGCTATGAGCCCAACGATGAACTATATCTTTCTACAGCCCTGAATATTGCAATTATTATGAATACCCAGAAACGGTTCACGGAATCTCTTCCATTATTAAACGAGCTGCTTCACGGATTTCACGAAAAAAATGACAGGTATAATTATTCCAATTGTATAGTATTAATGGCAAACGTGTATCAACACCAGGGGGATTTAGAACGGGCCATTAAATTTAACAAAGATTTTATTGAACAATCCAGGCTAATAGGGAGTAAAACAGGAATAGCAGGAGGATATTCGAACCTGGCCCAGGTATTTTTCGAAAAAGGTGAACCCCAACAGGCCATTGTTTACGCGGAAAAAGCAAGCGAAATATTTTCTTCCATGACAGATAAGTTGCCACTGTGCCGAAACATGAATTTTATTGGGGTAGTTCATAAAGAAATTAAAGAATATAATGAGGCACTTGAATTATTTGATGAAGCCATCAATATAGCTGAGGAAAAAGGTTTTAATCATCAAATAGCAGAGATTCTAAATAATAAAGGCGAATTATACGCTGAACTAGGTAACTATGCAAGAGCGCTTGAATTATTAAATAACTCTTACGCATACGCTAAGGAGAACAATATGCCAAATCTCGTTCGGGATGCTTCTTATAACTTGTATGAAGTACATAAATTAAAACGTGATTACAAAACAGGACTGTCTTTTTTCGAAGTTTATAACGAATATAAAGACACGCTGATATCCAATGAAAATAAGGAAAAAGTACTGGCGCAGAAAATAAATTTCGACATCGCGAAAGCAGATTATGAAAATGAACGATTAAGAAATGATAATGAACTGCAGCAACTTCAAATAAAAAATCAACGAACGCAATTAATTATAGGCGGGTTAATTCTTCTTTTTATTGCAGGAATAGTTATTCTTCTTTTTATTTATTCGCGACGCTTAAAATTAAAAAATGAATTAATCAGGATACAGAAAGACGAATTAAAGAAAGCCAATCAGTTAAAGGATTACATGTTCTCAATAATAGCGCATGATTTGAGAGGACCCCTGGGTAACATGAAGTTATTACTCGAACAACTAAACACTGATATGCTATTGAATGATAAATCATTGTTAGAAGAGGTTTTTAGTTCCATGAAAGATGCGGCCGTTACAACTTACAACCTCCTTGAAAACATGCTTGCCTGGGCAAGGAATCAAAAAGAAGAAATACAGTACAATCCTGCTGAACATGATTTAAATTCACTGGTAAATGAAATAGTTGAATTGAAAAAGCCTGCCGCGCTTAGAAAACAAATTGATCTGCAAAAGAATATCAACAATGAGATCAGGTTTGCCTTCGATTATGATATGATGCATCTTGTTCTGAGGAATCTTGTTGATAACGCGATAAAGTTCACTCCCGAGAGAGGAACCGTGAAGATTACCGGTAACGTTTTAAATAATAATATCGAGGTTGCTGTCATTGATTCAGGAGTGGGTATCCCAAAAGAAATAAAGAGCAAGCTATTGAACAGGCACGAGTATATTTCTACATATGGTACTACAAACGAGAAAGGTTCGGGACTTGGATTAAAAGTATGTTATGATTTTATTAAACGGCATAACGGTGATTTACAAATCGACAGCAGACCAGGAAAAGGAAGTAAATTCTCGTTTTTAATTCCCGTGAATTAGATGCATCAGTAAGCGTAATTCAACTCGACCTCCAGGATACTCAAAAAATCTTCCAATGAAGGGAGTCCTTTAATAACCCGTTCATTAAGAATAAACGTGGGGAACTGATAAATATTCAGTTCATACGCGATGTTCCTGTTTTGAACTATCATGGAATCAACCCGGGCGAATTCACTTTTTTTATCGTTCGGTAAAGGTAATTCCGTTTCTGTTTCGGGATGAAATTCGTTAAGAACAGAGAACTTATCCCTAGTGGAACCTGCCGAGTAAAATGTAGAGATGTGATTTAACTGGTAGTATGAATTGTCGAGGTACCCTATGTAAATCAATTCAATGTTTATTTTTCCTGGTTCAACAAATGCCTGGAACAGCGTATCCAGGTACTTGTTAATAAATTCATTACAATAATAACAGTCCGTGCTCAGCAGAACTTTTAAATTATTCGGCGCCATTTCTTCTCCAAAAACCACGCTTTCGGCATTTTCTAACTGTTCCGGATTTGATACCCGCGGGTATTTTCCTACCACTATCTGGTATTTTGCTTCCTCGTAAAGGGCTTCATTGATCAAAACTCTTTTATACAGTTGAAAAAGAATAAAGAACGTCAGGAGTTGTAACCCGATCAATACAAAAACTATCTTCTTCATTTCACAATTATGACAGTAAGGGCAAACCAAACAGGTATTAAAAACCAGTCAGGTTCAACCTGTTTGATTTTAAAGGAAACTTAAAAAAATCTTATGTATTTATTATTTACAGTATGGGCACGATCCTATGGAAGTCCCTTCTCTCATGGTATTAAAAGTATTACATATACCTTTTATTTCCGAGGAATTTGGATCCATTCCACTGTTGCAAACATAATTGTAAGCTGTAAGGCAGAACGATGTAACCTGAATATCACCCTCGGGTCCTGAATATGCTTTATCGCAATATGCCGGGGCTTTGGTATTTCCATCTTCATCTGTTCCAAGAACAACCCTTTCTGATTCTCTCATTTCCCTGAGAAGGCTCTGCTTGTAATCATTAATTTCTTCAAAATCATTATATTCACATGATATTGCGAATGCAATTATCATCCCGGCGAGTATGAACAAATATTTTCTCATCACTTTAAAATTTATAATTAACACCTAATTTTAATATTGATAATTCCCTGTATCCAAGTTCACTCTTAAGTTCAATTTTTTCAGATAAAGGATAAGCTGCCCCAGCATTCAGGGAAATAAAAAATTTTTCTTCTTCCCTGTAATAATCGCCATAAGCATCTTCCTCCAATCCATCGGTTCCAAAGGGCATGTCTCCATAGAATTTAACCGTCATATTCTCTATTCCAACAGCGGTTCTGGCGTATAACCTGAGTTTTTTAAATTCCAGCCATTTATGAGGATAAAAATAAACACATCCGGCAAATATCATGTGGCTATAGTCATATTCGGTAGTGAAATCCTCTATTGAGGCATTCTCCGGATTTTTTTCAATAGTCCAGTATCTCATTGCAGTGTAATTCTCGGAAACCGGATTAAAGTCGAACCCGAGTATGGCTCCAAAACCTAACATCCTGTCGGGAGAACTAATTTCGAATGTTAAATTGATATTGGGAACATTAAATGAAACGGAGGTATTTTCCGACCCAACGCTTTTTAGATATCCGTTAATGATCATCATCTGTGGTGACAGAAATCCTGCTGTTAATCCAAATTTGACAGAATAATCGGCCTTTTCCTGACTAAACCCTTGTTTCAAGTTGATCAGGAAAACAGCCAGAAAAACCAACACTATTTTCTTCATCTTTTTAAAAATTTAATTATTGTTTATTTTTCAACGGGCAGAATAATCACAATCTACTTTGCAATTTGAACCCATGGAAATATTTATTATCCCCGAGTACAAACATAAATACATTGGAAGGAATAAAAAATACCTATATCTGGGTATTTTTTATTTTTTTTCATACAATTATTTTTATCCCGTGGGATTTTTTAATCAGTGCATTCATTTTTTAAAATAAATTAGACATGAGAAATTTAAAGCCAGTATTTATTTTGATGGCTATTTCATTGGTATTTATCAGCAAAGTGAACGGACAAACAATTGATGATGCAAAGTATTACTATGACCGGCTTACGGGAGGGAATCCGAAAGTTAATCAGGTCATGTATTACCGTTCAATTTACATGGCAAACATGGAAGAAGCCCGAAGAATGGGGGCTGATTTAACCAACATCGCCCAGTTAAAGAGAAATGCCAAAACACCGGATGAACTCATGCGGGCTTATCAACAAAAAACAGAAGAAATTAACCATTACATTCAGCAAAAACAGCAGGAACTCAATCGTGAAGTGACCAATGAAGCTGTCCGAGTACTCGGAGACCTGATCATTGACGGGGAAACGGACCCTGTGAGTCTGGTGACTAACGGATTAAGCATACTTCAGAGAAAGGGCCAGGCCAATGCAGAGAAAGAAAAAGCCCTGGCAGAACTTACTGCCCAAATGCACAAACAGATGGACCAGTTAAAAGCTGAAATTATTGAATCAACCCGACAGGATATTAACAATTACTTCAATTCTGCTGCCTATGCATTTACCGAGGCTGATGAACAATTTTACCTTGATTTTTCGAATTACCTGAATTGCTACATCAGAAGCATGAACAGGAACTATAACTACAAGAATACTCTTTGGTTACAGAACAATTGCGATAAGCCCATAAAACCTTTTAATATTCCCAACAAAATTCAGACTGAATGGGAACAACTCTACCTGACAGCCAAAAGAAAATACGATTTGTACAAAAAATACGAGTTTGAAGATTTTCTGATTTCAGCAAGAAAATATACCGATGCTGCTATCGTGAAGAATGAGAACTATTTTGAAGCTTATTATTTTAAGGCTCAAATAGTTGATAATTCAGCAGAAAAATACGTTAGTCTTCTTATTGCTTCCAATTTGCTTCCGCGGGATATAAAAGTAAAACAGGAAAAAGATGATGCCCATGTTGATTTCAAAACAGATTTTTTTTATGCCATAAAGACAAATGATATACCTTACCTGCAAACATCCATCAAGTACGGTCTGCAAAAGGGTATCAGAAACAGCAATAATGAAGATCCTATTTTGTATTCTGTTCTTGTAGATAACCCTGATGCGTTGCAGCTTTTTCTGAATGAAGAAGCGGAGCAATCGGAAGCCTTTAAAACACGCCTTGAAAATCTGTTATTTCTTTCAGCTATAAAAAATGCGGGTGGTTGTTGTGAGCGGTTAATCAAACTGGGTGTGAATCCTGATACACGTGACCGGCGCGATTATACTCCACTTTTAATGGCTTTTAAATATGGTGCGAATGATGCTGTTGAGGTATTGATGAGATATACTGAAGATTACGATCAGCTCATCGCCTCGGGAACTAAACATTCTTTGATGGACAAAATTGCACCTGTTCTTATGAAAACAGCTATAGACAATGGTGATGTTATTTTGGCAAAAAAAATACATGATGTATATAAAGATGTTTCTTACCTGAAATATCACGAGGGTGGTAACATTATTATTCACGCGCTGATAAAATCGCCTGCCATTTTTGAAATGCTTTTATTACCAGATCAGGCACATGGCAGGTATGATGATGAAAACACGCTCTTGCACTATGCTGCCTATTACTCTCAATCTGGTGCAATTAAAATGCTTCTCGATTTGGGCACCAATGTAAATGCAAAAAATAGCAAGGGTGAGTCACCTGTTTTAATGTCATTATACCAAAACAACAAAAAAACGGTAGAAGCGCTTCTCCGGGCCAAACCAGATCTTGGTATAGCCAATAACGAGGGAACGTATCCTATACATCTTGCCGCGGCCAGGCCCATGGAAGATTACATGGTTCCCTTGCTGAGTCATCAGGAGACTATTGACAAGCAGGACAAAGATGGTTTTACACCACTGCATCATGCAGCAAAAAAAGGCTGGTACAGTACTGCTAAATTTCTGGTTAAAAGCGGGGCGGAAAAATATGTAAAAGACAAAAATGATCAAATACCTTATGATGTTATCGAAAAATCAAATGATGAATCAAATCTGAAAGATCTGTTACGGTTCATCCATACAATCAATGGATGGGTTCATGATATTTCACCTGGATTTTTCACTACATCCGTTCCTTATTCCTCATATGATACCTATGGAAGAATTGAATCTTCAGTCTATTACAGTTTCAATTATTACAGGCCCAAGGATGCCATTGGTATCGGAACAGGATTATACAATTCGAAAGTAATAATTGATACTGATGGTGAATCTGTTACGTTGCCTAAGTGGCACCCCGTAATGCTTTTCACCGAGTATAAGCGATTGCTCAGGATAAAAGGTTTTTATTCGTCAATCAACTTTCAACTAGGCGGTTTCATTATCAATTCAAATCTGGCCGACCAGGTTTCCGAACCAAAAATTGTCGCGATTAGTTATGGTGATAACTATATAAGGATGCTCGATTTTAAAAGAACTTACTTTGTAGGACTAGAGTATGATTTCAGGTTTTTTAACAGGAATGATCCCGGAAACGAAATTGACCTGGGTCTTGTATTGAGCCTCACGGGAACAAAAGTGAATTTCGAAGATAATTACGACAGCGGCATCTCAAAATCCACTCAACCCGCTTTCGGATTAAAAGTTTCATACCTGTTTCATTAAAAACATTAAAAAATAGCAGAAATGAAAAAGAAAGAAACAAGAATATATGGTGCCTGTCGGGTACTGATTTTTGGACTACTGGTTTTATTATCCGGAAATTGCAGTAAAGAAGTTGAGTCACTTCCTTCTCCTGCATCAGACCTGGAGGGAAATTATTATTCTACGGATGAATGGAGTGACGATGATATAACCTTATTTTTCGGAACAGGAAAGGAGGGAATTTTATATTATGAGGAATATTTCTGGAAAACATTTGATTATGAAAATATAATTAACAAAGTAAAACTCAATTTTCATGAGCCAGGCTTTTTTCTTCATAATATATCAGGTTTTTTTGATTCCGAAGGAAACATGGAGTTTGAATGTTATGATTATGATCACATAAATTATTATGATAAGAACACTAATTTTACTCCTGACGCAGGATGGATGTACAGATGGGGTGAAGAGTTTAAAAATCTAAATCAGATACCTTCATCATGGTACATGGTGCCTGAAGACAATGTATTTTTTGATGAAAATGATCATAATGTAAAATTATGGGACGGGAATTCCGAGAATCCTACAACATTATTCACCGCGGCACATTCATTAACAAAAGGGGTGGATTACAAGATTATCTATTACATTTATAATGAAAGAAACCAGGTGAACATAACTGTTTCAAGCTCACAATCCAGTTTTGGAAAAATTGCTGAAATATCAACCAACGAGCATCTTGGATACACGGAAGATTGTGGTTTTTACACATGTGATCACAGGGGCGAACCCCTTGAACTAACCTTTACGCCACCCTCCTCGGCTGATTATTATTTCGGGATAGGAAGCTATAATGGTTACACCGTATATGTTGACAAAATTATGCTATTGGAAGAATACAATCCATATGGTTCAATTAACGATCCAAATGATCCGGGCAACGGTTCCTCAGAAATCACTGTTACGGATGCAGACGGTAATGAATACGAAACCGTAACGATAGGCAACCAGACCTGGATGGCAGAAAATCTAAGAACAACAACATTTAATAATGGCGATCCTATTCCAACAACGAACCCTCCTGCATTGGATCTTAGAAATGAATCTGAACCAAAATACCAGTGGGCCTATGATGGAAACGATAAAAATACAGATACGTATGGCAGGTTATATACCTGGTATACAATAATGGATGATAGAGGAGTATGTCCTTCCGGATATCATTTACCAGAAGAAAATGAATGGGATGAATTGATAGAATACTTGGGTGGAGAAGAAATTGCCGGTGATAAGCTCAAGGAATCCGGTCAAACACATTGGATTGAAAATATTCCAACGGCAAATAACGAGAGTGGCTTTGCTGCTTTACCTGGAGGAGCCAGACATTTTTCTAAATTTGATTATTCTGGTTATAGTGGTTATTATTGGTCTGGAACAGAATGTACAGATTATACAAATAATGCTATCAATTATTATATGCAAAGTGAATCTTCCATGATCGGGAAAAGTTATTGGTGGCAAAAGAAAATTGGATTATCTGTAAGATGTATAAAGGATTAACCATACCTTATTTATAATGAAACGCGTTATTCTTATTTGTGTTTTGTTTCTCTTCCCTTTTTCATTGTTGTGCTTTTCACAGGCTATCAAGCAAGCTGAAGGCTTTATGCACAGGTACAATTCGGGCACCAGGGGGTTAAAAATTGGCAATACCATTACTCTGCAGGGAATCAGTTTTACACATGTTATTCACGATATAACAAAAGGTATTCTTCCGTGCGGGTACGAAAAATGTAATATCTATTCTTTTTACTCTACCATAACCAATCATAATCCCTACACCGTAAGATTATGGTTGAGCCCTTTGAACATAAAAGATGAAAGTAATTGGGAATCTGAATATGCCTACTACAGGCTGGGTAGTGAAATGTTATTGATAGGGCCTGGACAAACATTTACCTCAATTGCTGAATGCAAATCAGGATTCGGGTCTGAAGCTAATATCAACCCGGCAGATTACGAACCCGTTGAACCTGCGATGATTGATTTTACATTTTCATACGCCAACTGGACAGAAGCACTATGCGATTATTACATTTTCCAGGCAAATGGACAGGAATCGGGTTACGAAGGCGATTTTGTTGATTGTTCGTATGAAAACGCAATTAAATTGTTTAATACAGCATTGCAATATTGCCCCGGGAAAGAAGATTATATCCAATCCAGAATTGCTTCCATTTCAGGAAAAATGAACACAACGGCAACACCAGAAAAGATAATCACCGATAATAATAAATGTGAAGAATTACTTGAAATGGCCGATAGTTATTACTATAGCGGTGATATGGAACAATCAGAAAGTTATTACAGGCAGGCACTTGCCATGGGTACCTGCGATAATGGCTATATAAAGGATCAACTGGCATATTTTGAGAACAATAATTCAAAACCCGTTCAAACAACAACCACGGCCACTGTAAATAAGCCAGAAAAGCCTGAAAGCGACTGCAAATGCAGTGAATCCGAGATACTCGTTAAACAGCCTGAATATTTTTATGATGAAAAAACAAACCAGTACATAAAAACGGGGGATTGTATTTGTGAATCCATCATGAAAAACGAAAGGATCGATCCGGAGGATATTCTAAACTATTGTGGTTATGAACTGGACAGGGCTATTGAAGACATGAAAGGATTATACAGTCGTCAAAAAAATTCTTTCAGTGTTGATGCCTATATTGAAAAACTGGAAAATATATCTTCATTGATTTTTGAATCGGATTGTATACCCACTGAAGAACAGATGGCAAAATGGGCAGATTTAATTCTGGCCCTTGGCGAAAGTTTTGGTGATTTTGATTTTGAATTACCCGATTTTGATGATCCCAATCAACGAATCCATAAGGCTCCAAAATGTTCCAGACCTAGAATAAACCTTCCCAACCCGGGTGTTGTTATTATTGACGGGTCACAAAACAATCAAAAATCAGGCGGTATTATTGAAAGTAAACCATCTGAATCCATTCCTGTGAACACGTACGCGAGCCCGAATAACGAGGATCCGCGAAACCCGAGAAGTCCCCGAAAGTAAGAGCCCAAAACTGTTATTGTTTTTCAAAAAAAATTCTACCTTTGGATGAATGCTATTACATGAAAATGTTTGCATCCTATATCCAAACTTAGAGCTTCTTATAATGAAACCGACATGTTTTGCAAGAAAAATCGAATTGACAGGCTGGTTATTCCGCTATTTACCTGTCTTGGGGATTGTTGTTTTCGGGCTGGCACTTTTTTCTTCGTGCCGTGAACAGTCGTCAAGTGAAAGAGAGCGATCTCCCATGAAAGTTGAGGTAATTTTAGCCAAACCTTCTCCCCTTTCCGTTTTGGTAACATCAACAGGAGATCTTCTTCCCAACGAGCAGGTTGAAATCAAATCACCCGTGTCGGGTAATGTTATGTCAATACATTTTAAAGAAGGTCAATTTGTACAGGAAGGTGATTTACTGGTAAAAATTGATGACAGAACCTGGAGAGCTAGACTTGGTGGTCTCGAGGCCAAGCTTGCTTCCTCGAAAAGTGAACTGAAAAGAAAGGCAAATCTCTTGAAAATAGAGGGAGCAAGCGAGGAAGACGTCGATCAGGCAAGAGCTGCAGTTGAGGATTTGCAGTCACAGGTAAATGAAATAAGGGTAATGATTGATCTTGCCTCGGTAAAAGCGCCTTTTAGCGGGCAACTCGGGATGAGAGATTTCAGTTTAGGGGCCTACTTAAACCAGGGAGTTACGATAACAACTCTCGCGCAAACCAATCCCCTTAAAGTTGATTTCACTATACCCGCGAAATACGCTTCCAAAATCAGAAAAGAAATGCAGGTTAATATCGGGACAAATGATCGGGAAAAAATTTCTGTTGCGACTATATACGCCATCGACCCGGTTGTCAGTTCATCTACCAGAAGTTTGAGGGCACGTGCCCTGATGCCTAACCCTGGGCAGGAATTTATTTCGGGCGATTTCGTGCAGGTTTCTGTTAAGATTGAACAAACCAGTGAAGCTTTATTAATACCCTCAGAATCGGTAATCCCTGAGCTGAATACCCATGTGGTTTATAAGGTTAAACAGGGAAAGGCTGCAAAAACTGATGTTACCATCGGCACCCGTACCGAATCAGAAATACAGATTACCTCGGGACTGGAAACCGGCGATACAGTGATAGTTACCGGGTTGCTGGAAATCAATGACGGCGATAAGGTGGAGGTAGGTGAGATAAAGGAAAAGGGCGCCTTATGACATTATCTGACCTGAGCATAAAAAGACCCGTGCTGGCTACTGTTTTTTCAATTGCCATCGTTATATTTGGAATCGTTGCTTTTTTCTCCCTTGGGGTGAGAGAATATCCCAGTGTTGATCCACCGGTAATATCTGTCAGAACAGATTACACGGGTGCCAATGCCGAAATTATTGAAACACAAATCACAGAACCTCTCGAGGAAGAAATAAACCAGGTGGCGGGCATTAAAATGTTGAGTTCTATAAGTTCTAACGGACGGAGCAGTATCCGGGTTGAATTTGAACTGGGAATGGATATTGATGATGCAGCCAATGATGTTCGCGATAAGGTAGCACAAGCATTAAGAAGCCTGCCTCCCGACGCTGACCCCCCGGTGGTCACAAAAGCCGACGCGGACGCGCAAACCATACTGGCCATTACCCTGTCAAGCAACAAGCGAAGCCTGCTCGAACTCACGGAAATAGCTGACAACCTGTTTACCGAAAGGCTTCAGACCATACAGGGAATCAGTGAAGTATACCTGTGGGGTGAAAAAGAATACACGATGCGCCTGATCCTTGATCCGGCGAAAATGGATGCTTACGGCTTAACTACCCTGGATGTTAGAAATGCACTACAGGCACAAAACCTCGAACTTCCCACTGGACAAATTGAAGGGTTGCGAAAATACCTGACACTCAGAACTTATGGTCGTCTCAATACAAAAGAAGAATTTGATAATCTCATTATCAGCAGGAAAGAAAACACCCTTATAAGAATAAAGGATGTGGGACAGGCTATACTGGGACCATTGAACGAGAAGTCAATTTTAAGAGGTAACGGGGGGATTCCCATGGTAGGCGTTGCCATGCAACCACAACCCGGTGCTAATTATATCGAAATTGTCGATGAGGCCTTCAAAAGGGTGGAAAAAATAAAAATTGATCTTCCCCCGGATATTACGCTGGGCGTTGGACTGGACATTACCAAAAGCATTCGTAAATCCATTGATGATGTAAAACATACCATATTTACCGCTTTTGGGCTCGTGGTTTTTATTATTTTTATCTTCCTGCGTAATTTCCGCAGTACCCTAATTCCTGTTATCACGATTCCCATATCACTCGTTGGCTCCTTCGCTCTTCTCTATATCGCCGGTTATTCAATCAATATACTCACCCTGTTAGGCTTGTTACTGGCTACAGGTCTCGTGGTTGATGATGCCATAGTTGTGATGGAAAATATTTACTCTAAAATTGAACAGGGACTTAATCCCATTCAGGCGGCCTTCAAGGGATCCAGACAGGTATATTTTGCAGTAATAGCTACAACAATAACTCTTGTCTGCGTGTTCCTTCCCATCTTTTTCTTTCAGGGACTCACGGGAAAATTATTCCGGGAGTTCGCCATGGTGGTAGCTGGTTCAGTAATAATTTCAACCTTCATTTCTCTCTCGCTCACACCCATGCTTAGTTCACGCGTGTTAAGAAAAACAGGGAAAGAATACAGGATACTAAAATATGTTAAGCAACCCATCGATTACCTGCTAATCAATTACAAGGGATGGCTCGAATCTTTTATGAAAAAAAGATGGCTTGTTTTTCCAATTGTGATAGTTATTGTCGGCCTAATCTGGTTTTTTTATTCCAATTTGCAGCGTGAACTTTCTCCCCTGGAAGATAAGAGCATGTTACGGTTTGTTTCAACTGCCCCGGAAGGTATATCATATGAGATGATGGATGATTATCAGATGGAATTAATCCGGTTACTGGATACCCTCCCGGAAAGGCAATATCTTTTATCCGTTACCTCGCCCGGCTTTGGTTCATCAGTGTCCGTGAATTCCGGCTTTATAAGGCTTACGCTTTTCCCACCTGAAGAAAGAGACCGTACTCAAATGGAACTCGCCAATATTCTTAGCAGAAAGGTAAGAGATTATAATTTCGCCCAAACTTATGTCGTGCAGGATCCAACTATTGCATCCGGTAGTAGGGGATTACCCGTCCAATTCGTGTTACAGGCCCCAAACATGGATAAATTGAAACAAGTGATCCCGGAATTCATGCAACGTGCAAGAAATCATCCCGCTTTCGGCGTTGTTGATATTAACCTTAAATTTACCAAGCCTGAACTGATAGTTAATATTGACAGGGATAAAGCCGCGGACCTGGGTGTAAGTGTTCGCGATATTGCCCAAACATTGCAAACCTATTTCAGTGAACAACGGATTGGATATTTCATCAAGGACGGGGAACAATATTACGTGGTAGCGCGGGCTGAAAGGGAACAAAGAAATGAACCCAACGACCTGTTAAACATGAAGGTCAGGACATACTCCGGTGAAATGGTATCACTGGACAATCTTGTAATCCTGACCGACGAGAGCCGGCCGCCACAACTCCTTCGATATAACCGCTACACGTCAGCTACTATCTCGGCATCTCTAAATGAAGGATTTTCCCAGGGAGAAGGAATTGATGCAATGAGAGAAATTGCCGCTGAAGTACTGGATGAATCCTTCAGCACAGCCCTTACTGGTTCTTCTGAAGATTACGAGGAAAGCGCATCCAACCTGTTCCTGATCTTCATTTTCGCGCTGGTTTTAATTTATCTTACACTATCAGGACAATTTGAAAGTTTCAGGGATCCTCTTACCATCCTGTTCACAGTTCCTCTCGCACTGGCCGGGGCATTATTAGCTCTTTACATTTTTAACCAGACACTGAATATTTTTAGTCAAATAGGTATGATCGTGCTGATTGGCATCGTCACTAAAAACGGTATTCTCATTGTCGAATTCGCGAACCAGAAACGTGACGATGGACAAGACCTGTTACCAGCGATAATTGACGCGGCCGCAGAACGTTTTCGCCCGATAATGATGACAAGTATGGCTACAATACTGGGTGTTTTGCCATTAACCATTTCATTTTTAGGCGCATCAACAAGTCGTATTCCCCTGGGTATTGCCATTATTGGCGGGTTGATATTTTCCCTGATATTAACCTTGTTTATTATTCCGGCCCTTTATAGTTATATTGCATCGAGAGAAAGAACTAAAATTGTTGAAGAAACAGATGAATAAACGAATATATATACTTGTATACCTGATAATTGTAATTCAAATAATTCAAGCACAGGAAGAATTCAACCTCAGGCAGTTAATCGACAGGGCACTCATCGAAAACTATCAGGTTAGGATTGTTAATGAAAGAGAACAAATTGCTGATAACAATAATACGCTTGGCAACGCGGGATTTTTACCCAAGGTTACCCTCGACGGGGAACAATCATTTTCAACTGAAGATTCCAGATCGGAATACTACAATGACCAGTCAAGAAGTGGCTCCTCTCTGAATGCCATGTTTAATGTTGATTGGGTAGTATTTGACGGATTGAAAATGTTTGCCAGAAAAGATAGGCTGGAATACCTTCATAAAACAAGTCAACTGGATACCAGGTATTATCTTGAACAAACTATCTCGGATATTTTTCGAATATATTATAATATCCTGAAAGAAAATCAATTACTTGATAATTTTAAACAATCACTTGAGATTTCTGACTTCAGGTTGCAATTGGAGAAAAGAAAACAGGAAATAGGAACCGGTAATACTTTACTATATAACCAGGCATTGGTAGATTATCATTCAGACAGTTCCCGGATAGTGAACCAGGTAATGATAATCAAAAATCTCTATACCCGCTTGAATCAAATCCTGAACCTGCCACCCGAAACCAAAATCCTGGTTCAGGAAGTAAGCAGATTGAAATATCAACTCCCGGGTAAAGATTCTTTAGTCACTGCTGCCATTTCCTCGAATATTGAACTCCGGCAGGCACAGGTGGCAGAATTAATTGCCGAGACCAACAGGCGTATTGAAGCGGGTGACCGGTACCCGGAGGTCAGCATTTTTGGCAATTATTTCTTTTCCAGATCTTCAGGCGAACAGGAACTGATAGAATCACAGGGAAGCTTTGGACCCCAGTACGGGGTATCTGTGCGATTTAAACTGTACGACGGTGGTAAAGAATCATTGCAGCTTAGAAACGCGGAAATCGAAGAAAATATTTCCAGTCTTGATAAAGAAAGAATATCATTAAATATTTTAACGACATTACTTGAAAGATGGAATCAGCATCAATCTTTCATGCAACAACTTGAATTGTCCAGGCAAAGTATGTCTGCCGCGGAGAAATCATTAAGCATCGCCAGGCAACAGCTTGAAGCAGGAGCAATAAACGGCTATGATTTTAGGTTAACACAAAGATCCTACCTGCAGGTTAAATCCCGCGTGGTAGAAATGAATTACCTGATTAAAGAAGCCGAAATAGATCTACTTAGAATAAGTGGAAATTTGATGAATGAAGTATGGTAATTCCTGTCGCGATCAGCGGTACGGTTCCTCATCGAGTGTAACAAATCAGGACAGGGGTTCAATTGCCTCCGGGCTGTTCCGGTTCGGATTAGCAGGACTAACCACTTTTGAAACCGGATAAGCTTTTAATAATGAGTCATCCAAAGGTTGAAGATACTGTAGTGCCTTGTCTAATTTATTAGTAGGTTTAATCCATTCTTCTTCTGTTACCGGGTTAAGAATTACCGGCATACGTTTCTTGAGATTATGTATTTTCTCAAGTAATGGATTTGCCCGGGTGGTAATAAGAGAAAAAGTAAAAACTTCTTCCTGGTTTTCAGGATTTATCCACTTGTCATAAATTCCCGCGAACGCGAATACAGAATTATCTTTTAACCGGATATAATAAGGCAACTTTTCCTTTCCTCTCGTGTGCCATTCAAAAAAGCCATGTGCCAGTATCAAACATCTTGAACTTTTCACCGCGTTCCTGAAAGACGGCTTATCAACCAAAGTTTCTGAACGGGCATTCAGGGTCTTTTTTCGAATATCCATTGCTCCTTTACTATCCTTGATCCACGAGGGAATCAATCCCCATCGAAACGTGTGAATTGTATCGGGCTCCTCCCCTGTTATCACCGGCATTTCAGGAAATTCAAATGCTGACACCACGTAGCCGGGTTTGAAGTTGGCTTTTGGGTCAAATCTCGCGCCAAATCGTTGCTCAATAGCCTCGCGGGAAAGATTTATTTCAACCGTGAAACACATAATTATAAAATAATCAAGTAGTTAATTATTGTTATTTGCTTATCAATTAGTTTGTCCATAAAGTAAGAGTTTGCATTGATAACGTTCGAAATCGAGGCCTGCGATTGCCGAACTTTAATTAATCTTTAACCCTCTTTCTTCACTAAAACATCTACAAAATATTTATTCTCGTCAAGGAACATTTCCACAACTTTGAGACCTGCTTTCAGAATCATATCCTGAATTTCATCGATACTGTATTTTTGCGATACTTCCATGTAAATGGGTTCACCAGCTTCAAAATTAATACTCAGTTTAAATTTTTCTATATGAACGATTTGTTTAATTTTACTTATTAAAAAACTTTTACATTCTCCTGTTGAAGGATCATAAAAAGGATAATGATAGAATTGTTTTATATCAAAATCTCCTCCAAGTTCAGTATTTATTCTTAACAATAAATTATAATTAAAATCGGCAGTAACTCCTTTTGAATCATTATATGCATTGAGAATTGTCATGGGGTCTTTTTTCAGATCAACTCCCATCAGGAACAAATCATTCTTTTGCATCCTTTTCGCGACATTATTGAGAAAATCAATTGCCATGGGCGGGAGAAAATTACCGATATTGGCTCCCATGAACATGATAACTTTTCGGGCAAATGATTTTTTATTAAGGATATCCATGGCCTCGAAATATTCACCATTCACGGGTTCAATGTTTATGCCGGGTATATCTGCTTTAATTTTTGCTTGAAGAATATTAAGTGCATTTTCTGAAATATCAATCGGACAATAGGAAAAATTACTTTTCCCGGCAAAATATCGTAGCATTATTCTGGTTTTCTCCCCATCCCCGGTCCCGAATTCAACCAGGTTGAATGATCCCGTGCCCTCATTAAAATATTCCAGTAGTTTACCCGTGTTTTTTTCAATGATTTCCTGCTCTGCTGCAGTGAGGTAATATTCCGGCAATTTTGTTATCTGTTGGAAAAGCCTGTCACCGGCTTCATCGTAAAAATATTTTGAATACAGGAATTTTTCTTTTGATGTTAATCCCTTTTTAACATCCCTGGCGAATTGTTCATCCATAGAATTCTTATCTTTTATACTGGTAAAGTTTTTTTCATTTATCATTTGATGAATCATAAACTGTCCAGCGTGATCTCCTAATATTATTTCAGGATGATTGTATCCTGGATATGGTAAACGCGTACTCATGGTTCATTCCAAATGTTTCGTTTTATAACAAATCAGGAATGGAAGTGTTTAAGCGCGCATCTAATCATGTTTACTCACGTCAATTCCTTTTCTTCGCTTTTTCTTTTCAGATTTAATTTTCTTCTTCTTGAGAGTTTCCTCGACAGATGCTTTTGATTTCCTCGTGGGTATTCTTTTTTTTTCTTTTCTAAGAGCGAGGGTGATTTCTTCCAGGAAGCGCCGTGTGACGATTTCTTTATTTTTAAATTGAGACCGGGTATCATCTGCTGTCATGATTAATATGCCATCAGATGATATCCTGTTTCCCAATTTTACCAGTATTTTCTTTTTTTGAGTTTCGCTCAAAATAGCAGAATTATTAACATCAAACCGGAGCTCAACTTTCGTGGATACCTTATTTACATTTTGCCCGCCTTTTCCACCCGAGCGGGTAGCTGAAAATTCAACTTCATCCGGTAATTGTTTGATTTTTTCCAATACTCCTGCCATTTCCTCAACAGTTTTTAAAAGAAAATACCGACGCTGAAAATCCACTGTGGATTTCTGGTATCAAAATCATAGTCCTGATCCCCGATCGTGACATTATCTCCCAACTTGCTTAAATTACCCTCGTATTTCAGGTCTATGGCCAGCATCCATAAATCAATGCCGCCTCCTACCTGAAAACCAATGGTCATATTTTTATAATTTTCCTCGTAAGTTGCCCGATTCAAGACATTGGCATCCTCCGAAATAATAAAACTGCCCACCGGGCCTGCCTGCAACCTGGTCGGACCAATTTTAGTGCCAACTAACACGGGAATATCAATCTTGTTAAAAGTCATATCACGAAAATTGACTTCATTTTCGATCACGTCGGTTACTTTTACTTCTCCACCCGTGTTACTGTAAAGTAATTCTGGTTGAAGGTAAAGATTAAAAAATTCGATCCTTGAAATAAGTCCCATATGAAATCCCAGCCTGGCATTGGAATTCTCGATATGGTATTCTTCAACTCCCTCGGTTATGGTTATGAGTTCATCAGTAAGAATTGAGGAAGAACTGACTCCACCCCTTAACCCAAATTTTACCTGAGCGGAAAGTGAACTTAAAATCATCCAACATAAAAGATGTATCACAACTATTTTTTTCATTTTTTTTCATTTTTGGTTTAACATTGTTTTATAACAAAAACTCAAAACCTTAAATATACAAAGAATATACCATCGCGAGAAAAACAGGATGAAGAAATAGTTAAATGAACCCGGGGTATGGATTATTTGTTTAATTTTGACGTTTGTTTTTTTAACATTATATAAATGAGGGGTAGAATGAATACTTTTTTTGTCATTTTGATATTGGCTATTTTCATAATCGATGCTTATTCATTCAAGGGATTTCGTTTTTTCATTGAAAATTGGTCCGGTCATGCAAGAATCATTTTCACGATTGTCTTCTGGTCCATAACCTTAACAATTGTTGCATTATTACTCGTGTTAAGAAATACATTTGACGGTGAAAGAGACCCGGCAAAATTTGTCACATTATATTATTTCGGAGGTATAATTCTTCTCATTTATCTTCCAAAAATCAATTTCATGATTTTTCATCTCATGGAAGATATTATTTTTGCAGGTTCATTTTTAATTAAGAAACTGGCCCTTGTTATTGCAGGTTTGGATATAAAAACCATTCGCCTGGCATTTCTTTCAAAAACCGGCTTAATACTGGCTCTCGTGAATTTTTTACTTATCTTGTACGGTATGGCCTGGGGTAGATTTGATTACAGGGTGCGAGAAATTGAACTTCCTTTTTCCAGTTTGCCTGTTGAATTTGATGGCTTAACTATCGTGCAGATTTCTGATATTCATGTTGGCAGTTTCCACGGTTATAAAAAACAAGTTGAGCGGGGAGTGAAAATTGCCAATGAACATAATGCCGATATTACCGTTTTCACGGGTGATTTGGTAAATAATTTTGCTGAAGAGCTGGATGAGTTTATTGACATTCTCAAAAAAATTGATGGTTCATGGGCAAAGTATTCCATAATGGGTAACCATGATTATGGCGATTACTGGGAATGGAAATCGGAAGAGGAAAAAAAGGATAACCTCAAAAGAATTCACGGGGCCCATAAACAAATGGGATTTGATTTACTCTTGAATGAAAACAGGATATTGAAAAGAGGTGATGCCACCCTGGCCATTATTGGTGTTGAAAACTGGGGGCTTCCCCCATTCAAGCAATATGGAGATTTGGCAAAGGCAATGGTTGGAACGGATACAACTGATTTTAAAATATTACTTTCCCATGATCCTACCCACTGGAAAGCTGAAATCCTGCCCGGTTCAGATATTGATCTTACACTTTCAGGGCACACGCATGGTATGCAATTTGGTATTATCACAAAAATGTTCAGGTGGAGCCCTGTTGGTCTTCGTTACGATAACTGGGGCGGGTTGTATGAGGAAAATGGTCGCTACCTTTACGTTAACCTGGGTTTTGGCTACATTGGATTTCCTGGCCGGGTGGGCATACCCCCGGAAATTACCGTTATCAAATTAAAATCAAGCCCGAAAGATTAATGTTTTCTTTTGATCTTTTATTATTTTTGAGGTAAAGGACTATTGTCGCGCCGCAATTAATATTGCAGCAGTGATGTCCCTTTATTTAGAACTTGTGGCACATATTATTCGCTATATGTCCATGGACAAGAAACTATTTCTTGCAATTTAAATATGCTTTAATGAATTGGCTCAACCTGGTTTTGGTATTCGCCTTTATTTGTTTCATATCTTGTAGTCAACTAAAAAGTCAGACTATGCAAAACTCACCATATTCATCAGATATTACAAACAGGGAAATGATCGCGGCAGGAAGATTTTACCCGGCTGACCGGGAACAACTTCTGTCATCATTAAAAGAGATGTTTGATGCTTCTAAACCGGGGGCACCAGGAAAACCACGTGCTATTATCGTGCCGCATGCAGGATACCCCTTTTCCGGCAACACCGCGGCACGGGGTTATAATGTTTTGAAAGGAATGCATTATGACAATATATTTCTGATTGGTTCCAGTCACCGGATATACCTTAAAGGAGCTTCCGTTTATAACGCCGGACACTATAAAACCCCTCTCGGTCTGGCTAGTGTTAACATGAAACTTGGATCAGAACTTATTGAAAATAGTCCTTTTTTTGATTTTAATGAAGAAGCACACGTGCAGGAACATAGTCTTGAAGTTCAGGTTCCTTTTTTGCAACATGTATTTAATACCAATGAACTAAACCTTGTACCCATTATAATAGGAACACAAGATAAAAAAACTTGCCGAAAACTGGCAGAGGAACTTAAGCCCTGGTTCACGGAAAATAATCTTTTCGTGATTAGTTCCGATTTTTCTCATTATCCTGATTATGAATCTGCCAACAAAGTAGATGAAATTACTGCCAAGGCCATTCAAACAAAATCACCTCGAACTTTTGTCGGGGCGCTAACGAAAAATGAACAACTGAATATCCCAAATCTTCATACCAGTGCCTGTGGTTGGACTTCTATTCTTACTTTACTTTATTTATTAGAAGACAAACATGAACTGATTATTAAACATTTAGAATATACAAATTCAGGCGATTCAAAATTTGGTAGCAAGGATCAGGTTGTCGGGTATCACGCGTTCGCGGTTGTTGAAAATAATCAACCTGTTAAAAGAAAAACGAAAGAACAAATGATATCCATGGAAGATAAAAAAAAACTTGTAGAAATTGCAAGATCAACCATCGATACATTCCTTACAAGGGGTAAGTTTCCACACATTAGCGAGGATGACCTGTCTCCTGTCCTCCTTAAACGTTGTGGCGCCTTTGTTACTCTGCGGATTAACGGGGAATTGAGAGGATGTATTGGTCGCTTTGGCGAGGAAGAGATATTATATAAAGTAGTACAAGACCTGGCCATTGCAGCAGCTACAAGAGATTATCGGTTTCCGCCTCTTTCACCTGAAGAGATTAATGAGATCAACATTGAAATTTCAGTCCTGACTCCTATGCGAAAGATTTCTTCAATCAGTGAAATTGAATTAGGTAAGCATGGTATTTATATTAAAAAGGGTAATTACAGGGGTACTTTTTTACCCAAGGTAGCCCTCGGTACAAACTGGACGCTCGAGGAATTCCTTGGTTATTGCTCGCGCGACAAGGCCGGATTGGGCTGGGAGGGCTGGAAAGATGCCGATATTTACATTTATGAAGCCATTGATTTTAACGAGAAGGAATTATTAAATACCCCGAAAAAGAAAATTTAGCCGAAAAATATATTCTTCATGAAAGAACCATACCTGGTACTCGAGATAGTTTTTGCATCTGTTTTTTTATACGGTATCTCTTTTGGATTATATAAATTGCGAATTGTTTCCCGTTTTTTTCACCGGAAAATATGGAATTACCTGCTTCTTCTAACCTTTATCGTTTCGGCTCTCCTGGGTTTATTCCTGGCCATCCAAATCAATTACAGGATCGAGATACAGGGTATGAAAAAGCTCCTGGATTATCATGTCAATTTTGGTATTGGACTTGTCATTGCAGGTCTCATTCATCTTTCCTGGCACTTCAAGTATTATTTTAGCCGGAACAGTATTCACAAACAAAAACCTGAATCAGGAGACAAGATAAAATTACCAACACCGGAACCTAAATTAAAGCCTTCATACCGGTATTTAATAATTTTGTTTGTTCTCGGGTTTATTACCATTATTTCCCAGTTGATATTCATGAGAGAATATTTTGTTATGTTCCGGGGTAACGAGTTGACCATCGGCATTACACTTGCCAATTGGATGCTTTTTACCGGCTTAGGAGCTTATTGGGGACGGCATGCCACGAAAATTTCAAACCGGGATAAGGCTATTCACCGGGGCATGTTTTTTTTAGTCCTTTTTCCCCCGGCAGGCATTTTTTTGCTTTATCTCGTGAAATCTGCATTCTTCCCATTCGGAACTGATTTTTCACTGGTTTCAATATATTTTATAAGCTTGATTTTTCTTTTACCCTATTGTATTTTTTCAGGCTATTATTTTACCCTTGCTGCATACTGGCTTTCTGAAAAATATGGTCAAAACCTGATCGCGACCGCGTATGGCATGGAGGCCATTGGAAGTCTTTCGGGCGGACTTTTATTCAGCTTGCTCCTGATTTTCATCCTGGATACATTCAAGATAATGGCACTCCTGATAGTCATCGGCTTTATTGCCATAATCCTATCTGATGGTTCTACCTGGCGAAAGAAAATAATGACCGGAATTGCATTATTGATCCCGGCTCTTGTCATTTTCTTCCTGAACATGGAAGTTCTGACAAAATCTCTCGCCTTTCCGGGACAGGAAGTTGTTTTCACGAAAGATACACCCAGGGGCAATGTTGTTGTCACCAAAAATGAAAATCAGTTCAATATATATGAAAATGGTTTGTTGTTGCTTTCCTCGAACAATATTATTGAACAGGAAGAATCTGTTCATTATCCTCTCATGCAGCCCACGGGTAAGAGAGATTCAATTCTTGTAATTTCTGGTGGTTTCACTGGTTTACTCGATGAAGTCTTAAAATATGAACCGTTGTATGTGGACTATATCGAAAGTAATCGCTGGATAGTTCCCATTGCTCGTGAATACATGGGAGAATTACCTCAATTGATAAATCTTGTAAAAAAGGATCCCAGGCTCTTCCTTCAGGAAGCAGGTAATATTAAGTATGATGCCATTCTTTTGAATCTTCCCGAACCTCACGGTGCGGATATTAACAGGTACTACACGGCAGAATTTTTCTCCCTGGCAAAAACCCGTTTATCACCCGGGGGGGTTCTTTCTTTCAGCCTTCAAAGTCCGGTCAATTACCTTAACACGGAGATGACAGATTTACATTCTATCACGATGAACACGCTACAATCGGTATTTGAAAATACCATTGTTATCACGGGTGACAAAAACTATTACATTTCTTCGGATGGAGATTTATCATTGGAATTATCTTCATTGGCTGAAAAGTATTCATTTAACAATGAATATGTTAATGAATATTATATCGATGATTTTTATTTAATGGAAAGAGGACAACACCTAATAGAACAAATAAAATCTGACGCCGGGATAAACCATGACTTTCAACCGGTTAGTTATCTTCAAGAGATGAAGTTATGGTTAAATCAATATAAACTAAGTTACATTGGCATAAGTATTTTAATACTTGTATTATTTTTCTTTATTTATTTCCGTCAGGATCATCTTTCGTCTGCCATGTTCGTAGGCGGATTCGCGGGTGCAGTGATTGAATTTATCCTGATTTTTGGATTTCAAATTGTATACGGGTACGTGTATTACATGGCCACCCTTTTTATTGCCATTTTTATGCTGGGTATTTACATCGGAACAAAAAAAATAATCATCAGGAAAGCCAGTATTCAAAATATTCAAAAAATTCTTCTTACCTTAATGATGCTATCGGTAATTATTCCTCTCGCGATAAAAGGACTAAATATAATTAGCTCGCGTGAAATACTCGTGCACCTGGTTTTTTTCTTCCTCATATTATTTACAGCCTGGATTACAGGTGTTATATTCAGATTATCGGTACAACATGATCACAGGGATACCATGATTTCAGCATCGGGTACCTACAGTACTGATTCTGCCGGGGCCGCTACCGGTATGTTGTTGGTAACATTTTTGTTACTACCCCTGGGTGGATTATGGGCAGCAGTTCTAACTCCCGCGGTACTGTCATTTGTAAGTGTTTTTAGATTAAAATTGATTTCGACAAATTGAATAAAGAAACAGGTATGTTTTTCAAGTATGATGATAACACGAGAATTTATTACGAGAAAACCGGAAATGGTGATATTACGGTTCTTCTAATTCATGGCTTTGCATGCTCTCACCTGAACTGGAGAAAAATATTACCGGTTTTTAAAAAAGATGAATACTCTGTTTATACCATTGATTTAAAAGGATATGGTGAAAGCTCCAGAACACGTGATAATAAATATAGCCTTGCTAATCAATCAGATATAATTGAAAAATTTATTCTTTTTCACGATTTGAGAAATCTTGTTGTTATAGGTCACAGCATGGGAGGCGGTGTGGCACTTCATCTTGCTACCAGTCATATTAGTTTGCAGGAAAGACTACAGAGATTAATTCTCATGGACTCCGCGGCTTATAATGATTTTCTTCCTCTTTTCGTGAAAATCCTGTCATTACCGGTGATTCGGGATTTGACATTTCTCGCTATTCGTCCAAAAAGATGGATCATTCGTTGGGCGATTCAAAGGATATTTTACGATAAAAAGAAAGTGACCGATGATGTAGTAGATGCATATGTCCCTTATTTCTACCATGGTGATGCCCGCTACGTGTACGTGAAAACTGTTCAACAATTGATTCCTGATAATTACAGGGAGATGATCAACCGGTACAGGCAGATCAAATTTCATACACTTGTTATATGGGGAGAAAATGATCCCGTGATTCCTCTTTACCTGGGTAAAAAACTGCATGACAACATCCCGGGTTCCAGCCTGAAAATCATTTCCCGTTGCGGGCATAATATCCAGGAAGAAAAACCGGAAGAAACCATGCAAATCATTGCTGATTTTCTGGCAGAAAAGTGATATTTTGACTAATATTACATCCCCTGCCATATTTATTCCTTCAGTAATAAACTTAACTAATGGAAAAAAGAGATTTTGTTAAATATTTGGCCAGCGGGTTGGGTTGCATGATGTGTTATCCCGTTGCCGGAATCGCGTCAGGCAGGCGAAGCATGTTTCACCATGACAAGTTATGGCGTTACAACAAAGAATCTTTTTATTACTCTGAAACCCCGAGGGGAATAAAGTGCCTGGTTTGTCCCAATGAATGTACCCTCAAACCGGGAGAAACCAGCGATTGTCGTAACCGGGTGAATCATGAAAATAAATTATATTCTATTGCATACGGGAATCCCTGCGCGGTACATGTCGATCCTGTTGAAAAAAAACCGCTTTATCATTTTCAGCCGGAATCAAAGGTTTTTTCTATTGCCACGGCCGGCTGTAATTTTGGTTGCCTGAATTGTCAAAACTGGACTATCTCACAATCCAGCCCGAAAGAAACAAAAAATTATGATCTGTTCCCCGAAGACGTGGTAGCCAGCGCGATTAACCGTGATTGTAAATCGATCGCTTACACGTATGCAGAACCCATTACTTTTTACGAGTACATGTACGATACAGCCAAAATTGCCCGGGAACAAGGAATCAAGAACATTATGGTTTCCAATGGATATATCAATGAAAAACCACTCAGGGATTTATGCCGGTATATTGATGCAGCTAATATTGATCTAAAGTCTTATAGCGATGATGTTTACCTGAAATTAAACGCTGGAAAACTTCAACCGGTTTTAGAGGGATTAAAAACTATGAAAGATGAAGGAGTTTGGATTGAAATAACCAATCTCGTGATTCCTGGTTGGAACGATAACATGGACATGATCAAGCGGATGTGTAACTGGTTGTTAAATAATGGAATGCAGGATTCTCCATTGCATTTCAGCCGGTTCCTCCCACAATACAAGTTAACTCAACTGCCTCCAACTCCGCCCGAAACATTAAAAAATGCAAGGAAAACGGCTCTTTCGGAAGGAATCCGGCATGTATATATCGGTAATTTACCCGGTGCAAATGCTGAGTCAACTTACTGTTCTAATTGTGGTGAAATTGTCCTGGAAAGAAGAGGGTTCAGGATATTGAAAAACAACATGACAAATGGAAAATGCTCGGCCTGTAAATCAGTGATAGCAGGCATTTGGACTTAATTAATAAATTAACATCCTACATGTTTTACAACAGGTTAAATGCAAACCACACTGTGCTGATTTTTTTTATCTTTATAGCATTGTAAGCGTTCTTTAAAAATATAAATCCGCATTAATAAACATATCGATAAGCTCAACAGTATTATCATAAGGGTTAAACTCAGGATTTAGGATGACAGGCCGTCCACTTTGCAGCGACTTTCTTTGAAGTCAGACTGCTCAACGGAAGTTTGATCAAATCCGGTACCCTAATCTTTAGCTCTTGGGGCTTAAAGATTAACTATTAATGCGGATTTTTATATTTTTGCATTATAAAGAATCATTGAAAATCAAACTTATGGAATTAACAGTTGGAACCCGTGTTGATCATGAGCGCTACGGGGAAGGAATTGTGAGTAAAGTGCATCTGGGCACATGTGAAATATTTTTCGAGAAAGCAGGGAAGATGTCTATTTCAAAAACAAGTGACGAGCTAACTGTAGTTGAAAAGACAGAAGTTGATAATCCTATTAATATCAATCTTGATGCAAATGAGCTGGCTTCGGTAATAGAAAATGTACTCGATAAATATGGTCTTCAGGCAGGCAATGTTGACCTTGGAGAGAAATGGAAGTCAGGAAAATTAATTTTACAACCTGAAGATCCTGAATTAAAGTCAAAAGAAATCCCCATCGAGACATTTTTCCACAAAATCGTGATGGTACGCGACAGGCTCCGTGTACTTGAGCAAAATATCAACAATAGTAAAAACCTTTCCGATGCCGAGAAAGTCGATATGCAACAATACATCACGAGGGCTTATGGCAGTTTAACAACCTTTAATCTTCTCTTCAGGGATAAGGAAGACTACTTCAAGGGTGCCGGTAGAAAAGAATAATCGGCCTTACCCCTCTTCCATCGCCTCAATTAAGTGCCTTTTAAAAGTAACAGGTTCAATGGGGGTTAATTTCATGTTTTCATCGGGAAAAGCGCCAATCATGAACTGATCGTCTTCCAATTCATCGAGCCAGTTTATGAATTCCTTTATGCTCATTCCTTCCGGGTTGTATTGCTCCCAGTCACCGGTGGCGAACTCCCGCGCTTTCTTTTCTGATGACCAGACTGGGATGTATTGTTTTTCCGAGTCATCTTCCATTATGGCAAACATACCCTCGTTGGCCTGCAGTAACCATAAGATTTTGCTATTAACGATATCCGAAAGGGCGGCATTGTATCTCATATCGTCAGAATTACTAATAAACTCTTGTGTATCCATATTCATTCACTTTTTCAATTCGTATACAAATGTACAAAACAACTACCTGGCCGAGGCAATTTCTTTCATTTCATTTTCATCAAGTTCAAAATCAAATATATCCATGTTTTCTTCACGATGTTTTTTGGAAGCAGCCTTGGGAATTACTGAAACATTCTTGTGCTGGGCTAACCATCGCAGGGTAACTTGGGCAGGAGTTTTTCCATGTTTTTCAGCAATTTTAACAATTTTGTCATCTTTATTTACTTTACCTTTAGCTACAGGGGTATAGGCAGTTATAAACATATCATTTTCCTTGGCTGTATGCAGGTTCTCGTGTTGCAGGTGATATGGATTAAATTCAACCTGATTGCATATAATTTCCGGTGCAATCGACAAGGCTTGTTGCACTAAATCGGGCGAAAAATTGCTAACGCCAATGGTTCTTGTTTTTCCCTCTTTTACCAGCTTCATCATTTCAGATAAAATTCCTTTCAAATCCATGCCCGGAACAGGCCAGTGAATCAGAAGTAAATCAATATAATCTGTCTGAAGGTTTTTCAGGCTGTCGTCTGTAACTTTTATGATTTTTTCGGGAACAAGTTCTGAAGTAGCAATTTTGGTAACCAGGTATATATCTTCACGCCTTACCGAGGAATTTTTCATGGCCCTGCCTACTTCCTTTTCATTTCCATAAGCCCGCGCAGTGTCGATATGCCTGTATCCCATTGAAAGGGCATCTTCAACTGATTCAACACAACTGTTTCCGGTAATATTCCAGGTTCCAAATCCCAGAACCGGAATATTCTGATTCCTGATATTTAAATATTTTTCCATTTAGGTTTAATTTTTTTGATTCAATATCAACTAAATAACAAAGTATATGCCCCAAGAGTTGAACCTCATATTATTTATAATGTTTATAAACTATAAATATAAGAAAATCAACCTCTTAATTCTTTTAAATAAGGTGATTTGTTCATAAATTTAGGGTGCCTTAAAAACAGGAATCTTAAAAGGATTTGCTTCATGGGAATTGACTTGATACCGAAAAATACTGATAAAATATCTACATCACCGATTTTGCAACAAACGAGTTTATGGGCCAGGATGAAGTTAATACAGGGCATGCAACCCAGGGCATTTCACGTTCAAACCGGTGAGGGTGCAAATATTTCCAGGTCATACAATAATGGAAAAGACAGGTATATAAATGATGATTTGCTGGTAATTATAAAAAGGGTTGGTGCCGGTGCAAGGATCGCTTATGTTCCCTATGGACCTGTTTTTAAACCCGAGGAACAATCCATGGGCAGATGCCTTGAAAATCTTGCTGAAAGTATGAAAGGAATGTTACCCACTGATTGCCTGGCAATACGGTTTGATCTGCCATGGAAGTCGGTTTGGACTGATGATGAAAATCGATTTGATGATGAAGGGAATTATTTAGGCCCCCCAGAAGTAAGGACCCAGGAATTTAAAATGAATTTTGAAACGGAGAAATGGAACCTGTTCCGGGCTCCCACTAATGTTCTGCCCACGAATACGATCATGTTAAATATTGGAAAAACCGATGATGATCTTTTACAAAGCATGAAGCCTAAAACAAGATATAATATTCGGTTATCTGCCAGAAAAGGTGTTACAGTAAGAGATATGGGTGAAGACGCGCTACCGGTGTGGCAACAATTATGCACGGAAACCTCGATCAGGAATAAGATCATCATGGATGATACCAATTACTTTAAGGCTGTACTCCGTTCCGGTAATGGAAGCTTTAAATCTTCAGAGGGTGTGAAACTACTCCTGGCAGAAAGAGACAGGGTTCCCTTGGCCGCTATTTTTCTTGCCGTTTCGGCCAACAGGGCAACCTACCTGTATGGGGCCTCTTCCTCCTTGCACCGAAACCTGATGGGAACTTACGCGGTTCAATGGGAGGCTATCAAGACAGCAAGAGCAGCAGGATGTACCGAATATGACATGTTTGGTATTTCAGGGTCACCTGATCCTTACCACCCTATGTACGGGCTCTATAGATTCAAAACCGGTTTCGGGGGGAATATTATCCGGAGAGAAGGTTGCTGGGATTACCCTCTCGATCATGAAAAATACGAGGCATTCAGGATAGCAGAGGCAAAAAGTCAGGGATACCACCTATGAATGATGTTTTATCTTTCTCATACGAATATTTAATGGTGTTACTTCGAGGTATTCATCTTCTTTAATATATTCCATGGCTTCTTCGAGGGAGAATTCAATTTTTGGCGCGAACTTAGCGTTTTCATCTGATCCGGCAGCCCTTATATTAGTGAGCTTCTTTGCCTTGCAAACGTTTACATCCAAATCGTTGTTGCGTGTATGCTCCCCAACTACCTGTCCCTTGTAAACTTTATCTCCCGGTTCTACAAAGAATTTCCCCCTGTCTTGTAACCTGTCGATCGCGTAAGCCAATACCTGTCCGGTTTCTGATGATACCAGTGAACCATTAAACCTGTCGGCAATTTCTTCTTTTTCGGGAGCATAAGAATTAAACCTGTGGGTCATTACTGCCTCACCTGCTGAAATTGTTAAAACGCTGTTTCTCAACCCAATCAAACCTCTCGATGGAATGTTAAATTCAAGATGAATCAAGTCGCCCCGGGGTTCCATTTTCAATAATTCACCTTTTCGTTTTGTTGCCAGTTCAATAATCTTTCCCGAAGATTCTTCCGGTAATTCAATTACAAGTGTTTCATAGGGTTCGCATTTAACGCCATCTATTTCTTTTCTGATTACTTTTGGTTTGCCTAATTGTAGCTCGTAACCTTCACGGCGCATGGTTTCAACGAGTACAGATAAATGCAGTATTCCCCGACCATGTACCATAAACCTGTCCTCACTATCTGTTTCTTCGACCCTGAGGGCGAGGTTTTTCTCTGTCTCCCTGATTAGCCTGTCTCTCAAATGTCTACTTGTCACGTACTTACCTTCCTTGCCGTAAAAGGGCGAATTATTGATCAGAAAGAGCATGCTCATGGTAGGCTCATCAATACTGATCCTGGGAAGTGGTTCAGGTGCTTGCAGATCGGCCAGTGTATCTCCAATCTCAAAATCCTCCAGTCCCGCGATGGCACAAATATCACCGCTTCGCACGGAAGATACTTTTTCCCTGCCCAAGCCGACGAATACATGTAGTTCTTTAATTTTTACTTTGGTTTTTATTCCTGCTTTTTTACAAAGAATATACTCTTTACCAGCTTCAATACTACCCCTGAAAACCCTTCCAATGGCAATTCTTCCAACAAAATTCGAGTAATCCAGACTGGCAACCTGCATCTGTGGAGATCCCTCCACGATAGGTGCCTCGGGAATCATCTCGAGTATAGTATCAAGCAAGGGAGAAATGCTATCTGTTTTTTCATCCGGGGAAAAACTCATCCAGTTTTCTTTGGCAGATCCAAAAATAGTCTGAAAATCAAGCTGTTCTTCAGAAGCATTCAAGTTATACATTAATTCAAACACATCTTGCTGGGCATCGTGGGGGCGTGAGTTCTTCTTATCCACCTTGTTGATTACCACAATAGGTTTGAGTCCAAGTTCAATGGCCTTTTTTAAAACAAACCTGGTTTGGGGCATTGGTCCTTCAAATGCATCCACCAGCAGGAGAACACCATCAGCCATTTTAAGAACTCTTTCCACCTCGCCACCAAAATCAGCATGGCCTGGAGTATCAATAATGTTGATTTTAACATCCTTGTAGATTACTGAAACATTCTTCGACAATATGGTAATGCCTCTCTCCTTCTCCAGTTCATTACTGTCGAGGATTAACTCGCCATGGTCAGACCTGGGATCAAGCACCCGAGTTTCCTTGATTATCTTATCCACCAGGGTGGTTTTGCCGTGATCAACATGGGCAATTATAGCTACATTTCTGATTGATTGCATGCACTGAGAATTAAAAGTGTGCAAAGGTAATATTTCTTATTGAAATAATTAAGTTAAAAATCGTATACAAAAAAGTTTGCTAACAAAAGTTGTGAAGAAATTTACGGTGTCAGGTAATTAGTGTCTGTATATAACGTCCAATTTTCTGGCGTTGTTTCTCATAATTTGAATATTCAGGCAAAAATATTTAATTCGCGAGATATTATAACATACTTAGAATAATTGTTCTAATTTTGCGGAAATTTAATGTCAGTCTAATCATCGAAATATCAAATATATAAATTGAATGAAATTTTCAGAACTTGACCTGAACGAACAAATACTGGAATCAATTTCTTACATGGGTTTTGATAAGGTAACTCCTATCCAGGAGCAGGCTATTCCTATCGCGCTTGAGGGTAAAGATTTAATTGCCTGTGCCCAAACGGGTACCGGAAAAACCGCTGCCTTTGTGATCCCTGTATTGAATAAACTTAGTCTTAAGCAAAATAAAAAAGGTATCAATACCTTGATTATTGTTCCCACCCGAGAGTTGGCAAAACAGATTGATCAGCAAGTACAGGGATTTTCTTATTTTCTTCCCGTAACATCCATGCCGGTATATGGTGGCGGGGATGGATGCGATTTTGACGCGGAAAGGAAAGCCTTTACCTCAGACACCGATTTTATTATCGCCACACCGGGTCGATTGATCTCTCACCTGAACATGGGTTATATTGACTTTAGCAATCTGGAACACCTGATACTTGATGAAGCAGACAAAATGCTTGACATGGGTTTTTTCGAGGATATTATTAAAATCGTGAAATCTCTTCCCAAAAAACGACAGACAATGATGTTTAGCGCCACCATGCCACCCAAGATCAGGAAGCTCGCGGGGGATGTACTCGAAAATCCTGCTGAAATAAACATTGAACTCTCCAAACCAGCAGCGGGTGTTTTACAGGCTGCATACCTTCTTCTTGAATCACAGAAGATTCCTCTCATCAATAAACTTATCATTGACAAGGAATATGTGAACAGTATTCTCATATTTGCTTCAACAAAGAAAAAGATCAACGACATTGTCAAGGGACTGAAAGGCAAAGGGTATGGAGTAGATGGCATTTCATCCGACCTGGATCAGTCGGAACGTGAAAATGTATTGTCACGGTTTAAATCGAAGCAAACAAGGGTACTTGTTGCAACAGATCTGTTGAGCCGCGGAATAGATATCAAGGAAATTCAGTTGATCATCAATTTTGATGTGCCCCAGGACGCGGAGGACTACGTTCACAGGGTAGGTCGCACTGCAAGGGCCAGCGCTTCAGGAATTGCTCTCACGTTGGTAACCCCGGATGACATCTACAGGTTTTCAAGGATTGAAAAACTTATTGAAAAAGAGATTTCCAAGATTCCCTTACCCGCCGAGATAGGTGAAAGCCCTTCCTGGGAAATTAGGAAAGAGAGGAAGCATTTTAAACATAAGAGAAAATCGAAAGGAAAGAACAAAACTGATTTTAAATCCAAAAATAAAAAGAAATTTAAAAAGGATAAGAATATTAAATAAAATTTAGGCTTTATTCAAGATAAGTATAGCCGTAAAGCCCTGATCGATAATTAGACAGAAACTCCTTGCCTTCAGCAGCGGTGATTCTGCCGGATTTCACTGCAGATGTTACCCATGTCTCAACCAGCCGCACCAATCGCTTTGAATTATACTGCACGTAATCAAGCACCTCGGCAACTGTTTCGCCATCGATTATTTTTTCAATCTCGTATCCTTTTTCATTCACGCTGATATGAACGGCATTGGTATCGCCAAACAAATTATGCAAATCGCCCAGTATTTCCTGATAAGCGCCTACCAAAAATACACCCATGTAGTAAGATTCCTTTATTTTCAACCCGTGTACCGGTAAATAATACTGATTTCCCCGGATAGAGATAAAATTATCAATTTTACCATCCGAATCACAGGTTATATCTTGCAGGGTAGCTGATCTTTCGGGTTTTTCATTCAATCGCTGCAGGGGCATTATGGGGAATATTTGATCAATAGCCCATGAATCAGGTAATGATTGAAAAAGTGAAAAATTGCAAAAATATTTATCTGATAATAGTTTGGAAAGATATTTCAATTCTTCAGGAACATGTTTGATTTTGGAGGTCATAGACTGAATTTCCCGGGCAATTGACCAGAACAATCTTTCAACTTGTGCCCTTGTTTTAAGATCAAGCAATCCCAGGCTGAAGCGGTCGAGTGCTTCTTCCCTGATTTGCTGCGCGTCATGCCAATTTTCCAGCATGCGGGGCTGGTTGAGTGTATCCCATATATTATATAGCTCCTGTACCAATTCATGATCATTTTCACTTATTACCGTATCATCATCCCACGCCGGTAAACTGGTAGCCTCCAATACTTCAAAAACGAGTATGGAATGATGTGCTGTTAACGAACGTCCCGATTCTGTAATTATATTGGGATGCGGAAGATTATTTTTCTCGCATACATCAACGAATGTAGATACAGAATCATTGATATACTCCTGGATGCTGTAATTCACGCTACTCTCGCTGCTGGCTGACCTGGTACCATCGTAATCCACACCGAGTCCTCCACCAATATCAACAAATTGAATATGAAAACCCTGGAGACATAATTGGGCGAAAAATTGAGAGGCTTCGCGAAGGGCTACTTTAATTCTCCTAATTTTAGTAACCTGGCTCCCGATATGAAAATGAACCAGTTTTAATGAATCCTTTAAGTTGTTTTTCTCGAGAAAATCAATCGCTGTTAATAATTCGCTTGAAGTCAATCCAAACTTACTAACATCCCCGCCCGATTCTTCCCACTTCCCGCTTCCTGAACTGGCCAGCTTAATGCGTACACCGAGGTTAGGCTTAACCTTTAAACGTTTGGCGATTTTGGCAATCAACTTGATCTCGTTTAATTTTTCAACCACGAGAAAAATTGTTTTCCCCATTTTTTGAGCAAGAAGCGCTAATTCCACGTAATCTTCGTCCTTGTAACCGTTACAGATTACAAGTGAGTCGGTTTCGGTATGAGTAGCGATTACGGCATGCAATTCAGGCTTGGATCCTGCCTCCAGCCCAATGTTATATTTCTTTCCATGACTTACAATTTCTTCCACAATGGGACGCATCTGGTTTACCTTAATCGGGTAAACAACAAATCCCTGTCCTTTAAAATTATACTCCTCGGAGGCCTGCTTAAAACAATTGGTCATTTTTTCAATCCGGGTATCCAGAATGTCAGGAAACCGGATAAGCATCGGAGCAGATACATCTCTTAATTGTAATTCCTCAACCAGCTCTTTCAAATCGACATTGACACCATTTTTGCGGGGCATGACGACTACATTGCCTTTTTCGTTGATTCCGAAATATCCAATACCCCAACCATCTATATTATAAAGTTCAGCAGAATCTTCAATATTCCATTTTCTCATTATTTCTTTTTTATTGGATGCTCAAACCTGGCAAAAATAACAATATTACTGTATATAAATCAATACCAAGATGTAAAATAAATAATAAATTTTACTAGTGTCGCATCAATGAAAAATGACGGTTGATCTGTTCCACGTGTCCTGAATAAAGAGACATCTCTTCTGATATATCAAATGTGAAACATCACCCGTGAATTTTTAATAGTCAGGGCCTCTTATATCAATACATATTTAATCAAAGTTTCATTGTATATTTGCACCCTCAATTATTTTTTATGGATTTCGTGCAGCAGCATTACGGGGAGTTAGCAGCTTTACTGACAGCAATATTCTGGACAGTTACCGCCCTTGCATTCGAATCGGCCAGCATCAGGGTAGGTTCTCTTTCTGTCAACATTCTGCGATTATTCACGGGTTTCTTTTTCCTTAGCATGTATACCCTAATTTCCCGTGGTTTGTTACTTCCCGTTGATGCCAACCTTCATAACTGGTACTGGTTATTTTTGTCGGGATTGGTTGGATTTGTATTCGGTGATTTGTTCCTTTTTAAGTCATATACCATGATCGGTTCAAGATTTGCCATGCTAATCATGACCTTGGTACCTCCCATCACTGCCCTGCTCGGGTGGATCATCCTTGGAGAAAGGCTCTCGCCAATGAATTTCCTGGGTATGACTCTCACTTTTTCGGGTATTGCCATGGCCATATTCAGCCGGCAGAAAAGAACCATTAAATTCACTTTCAAAGTTGCTCCTAAAGGACTTCTTTTTGCTTTTGGCGGGGCGGTTGGTCAAGCTACCGGACTGGTTTTAAGTAAGTTTGGCATGGATGGTTATGATCCATTCGCGGCCACGCAAATTAGAATTCTCGCTGGTATTGCTGGTTTTACCATATTGGTAACCTGGTTAAAAAGATGGAAAAAAGTCTACCGGTCTGTATTCAACCTGAGAGCAATGTCTGGTGTAACCATTGGTTCATTTTTTGGGCCTTTCCTTGGAGTCTCCTTCTCCCTCTTGGCTGTAAAATACACGCAAACTGGAATTGCATCCACGATCATGGCCATTGTTCCTGTTCTGATTATTCCCCCTGCTGTACTTTTTTATCGCCAAAAAGTAACATTACTGGAAGTTATTGGTGCGTTTATCAGTGTTTTTGGAGTAGCCTTGTTTTTCCTTGATTAATGAATCTGCTGTCTTAAGAACTTTTTCTATTCATTTGGAGTTTTGGGTTCGCGAAGCTTCCAAAGATTTGATGGATGCGGACCCATTTCAAGTACCAGTTCCCCCCCTTTTATAATTTCTGAATGTAAAATTACCGGCTTTTCCAATGGCTTTCCATTGCAAGTAGCCGACTGAACGTAAACGTTGTTTTCAGAATTGTTAATTGCTTTGATAATGAAAGTTTTCCCGGAATAATAATGCTCATCCAAATGAATGACAATTTCATCAAACAACGGACTGCCGATATCATAATATGGTTCTGTTGAACATCCTCCTTTCATTTGAAACAGGCCCATGGAAGCCAAAGTAAACCATGCACCAAGCTGCAACTAGGAGGAGTAATTTTTTCACAAAAGTATTGTTATCAAAATGAAATTAATTCAGAAATTGATCATATTAGATCAAATACTTCTGCAAATTTAATAAGTTCATAGAGAGAATTAAGGCCAAGCTTGTTATTTATATTCTTTCTATGCTGCTCCACGGTATGTTTTGAGATGAATAATTTCTCTGCAATTCGAACACTGCTCATGCCTGAAACTACTTCAACTATAATTTCCTTTTCTCGTTTGGTAAGACCAGCGAATTGCTTGAAATATTTTCGCATGTATATATTTTCATCCAGCACCCGGTTCATCTTGTTGCTCATATCCCCCATTAATTTAACCGGACAGGCAATAAGTAACCGTTTGTCCGCTGCAATAAGTCTTGACGCGACATAAACCCAATCGTAATCATCTTTTCCCTTGGGTTTCAACCGCTGGAAGAATCCCATTATTTGATCCATATCCTGTCTTTCATGAAACTGCTTAATGAGAGTCATTATTCTGTTAATTTCAGCTTCATCATATATAATTGTTCTGGTATACATGTTTCCGAGTTCCCTGAGTTCTTCAACTGAAAAGCCAAGAAAATTCATGGAGAATTTATTCATGTACAAATTTCTTCCCTCCAAATCATTAATTAATATACCACAGGGAGCTTTGTCAATTAAACTGTTAACTCCATCACGTAAATCTAAATTTGATATATCTAATTGAAATAAATGCCTGTGTATATCTTGTTTTGATTCCTCGAGCGTGGGGTTTAAGTTACTCATCCTTTTTAATGCTTGTAAAAAATGATTATTTTTTTATTTTTACCGTTGAAAATAAAAAAAGGTTTTATAAATCCATCATTATTTAAAAAAAATGGAAAAAAATATTGATTTTAAAGGCTTGAAGATTCACTTTAAGGATGTTAACGCTGATGCTCAAAAAACCGTTCTCCTGTTACACGGGAATTCGATGAATAGCAGTTTAATGGATAATTTTATTCAATGGAAAGAAATGCAGCAATACAGGATCATTGCCCCGGATTTTCCCGGGCATGGCCTTTCGGAAAGAAGTCAGAATCCTGAACATGACTACAGCGTGATCAACCTGATGGAAATGGTTAATTATCTTACCGGGGAATTAAATCCCGGGAAAATCGTCATTTTTGGGCATTCCCTGGGTGGGCATATTGCTATTAATTTAGCGAATGATATTTCTCAATTAAAAGGAATATCGATCTGCGGGACTCCCCCACTTACATTGCCACCGGAAATCGAAAAGGCTTTTCTTCCTAATCCCTCCATCGGATTGGTATTTAAACCCGATCTGGATGATGAACAGCTTCAGCTACTGGCCAATAGCTTCACCCCTGAAGGAACTGATATAAATAGAAGGGTAAAGACTTCTATCCGTGACTGTGATCCACTGGTACGAGCTTTTATCGGAAAATCAATCGCGACAGAGCTGATAAATGACGAAACAGAAATAATCCAATCATTACAATGTCCTGTTGCTGTTTTTCACGGATCTGAAGAGGCAATAGTCAACCTGAAATATATTGAATCCCTGAAAATACCCTCCCTGTGGCAAAACAAAATACATGTAATTATGGATACAATGCATTTTCCCTTTATTGAAAATGAAAGTGAATTTAAAGACAAGTTTATTTCCTTTCTGGATGATTGCTTTGCCTGAAGATTAATTCCGGTTGTCCTTATAGGCACATTCGTTCCTGCATAAAATCAAATTATTGTCATGAATTGATTATGACAATGCCGTAGAACTGGCGGATTTATATTTAATTTCTTTTCGATACTTGCCAACGGTCATTCCGGTTTCATTTTCAAAGGCCCTGTAAAATGAAGTTTCCGAGCCAAACCCCGACATGTCACCTATCTCGTCATTGGTAAGGGTTACATTTTCTTTCATCAGTTCAATAGCGTGTTGTACCCTAAAGTGATTAACAAAGGAGCAGAAGTTTTTATGATAAAGTTGATTAATAATTTTTGAAACGTACGTGCGATTGGTTCCTAATTTCTCAGTAATATCCCAAATCTTTAAATCTTTGATCAGGTAAATATCGTCTTGTTCAAAAAGCCTTATTAATTGATTTTCAAGTCTAATGGGTATACTATTGGACAGTGCATCATTAGGCTGATTAACAATACTTTCAGTAGTCATGGCATGTTGTTTACTTCCTAACAGTCCAAAATAAAACAACATAGTGGTGAAAATGACTGACGGCAGAATAAGAAAATTTTCATTCGCGAGGAACTTTTCCCTGCCAAGTATTACCAGAATAGCGCTTGAAACAGAAGTAAATGATATGCAAACAATAAAAAACAAAACCCAGTTTAATTTTCGGGCTTCCATATTGCTGAAAAAATGTTCTAACTGGCTGTTATGATGCAACACGTGTTTAAAACTGAAAATTAAAGAAAGAACTAGCTGCAAGAAGAAAACAAATCTTCCTGACAAGTATATTACATGCATAATATTGAAGATCAAGGTATCAGGTTCTGCTTCTCCTGTTAAAATACTTGAAGTAAAAAAAATCCTTTCTTCATAAGAAAGTGCAAGATGACCACAAGTATTAAAAAGAAAAACAACGATTGCCGGTATCAGGTAATACCCGTGTTTATGAACCGTGAATTTTTTATCGATCGTGAGCAATCGAACATAGATATAAAACATGGGGTAAACAAGTAAATAGGCCAGGGTATATAATGGATCAAAAAAAACATATATATCATATGCTTCAATAAAATAAAAGAAATGAGAAAGATAAAGAATGAAAGCAGTTAACATGAATTTTCCAAGGAACCGTTTAGCCACCTCTTTCTTTTTTGTTTCTGCATTTAATACAATGGACCAGAACAGCGTCACGTAAACCGGATTTAATAAAAATATTATCGTTTGTATTCTTGTCATTAAATAGTCAAGGTTTTTAAGAGTTCATAAAATTAATAATTAATAGCATTTTTTTACTTTTTGACATGATTATTTTACGTAATGAAAGAAATTTTCATGTAATGTTAGTTACTTTTGAGAGACTAACCAATAAACTAAAAACATCATGAATAAGAATTCATTTATAATTGTTAAAAAACATTGAGCCATGCATGATTTAATCAATGTTTTTCCAAACCCGACACATGACCTGGTAAACTTTTGTTTCTCGGGTTTTCCACCCTTTAATATGAAAGCAGAAGTATTAGACATGGATGGTAACATACAGATTATCCGCAATATTGATAGTCAAAACCCTACCCTCAATCTTTCCGGGCTACCTCCTTCTCTTTATTTGATCAGATTATGGGAAGGTCATAATGTCTACATGATCAAAATTTTCCGTTATTAGTGTAAAACCCTGAGTCGACACCCGGAAAGCTTAAAACAGCCTCTAAAAAGGGGCTGTTTTTTTTTATCATTGGATTCACTAATTCCACACTACTATTCTTCAATATTTTATTCTTTATTAATTGAAAGGAAAGTTAATAGTAAAAAAAATGCTATCTTTAATTGCATATCCATTATAACTAAATTGGAAAAAAAAGCTAAACAGGGTTATTATGATTTTTTCTACCGCGAGATGAGGATTATTTTCATTCTTCTTGCAACCCTCGGGTTCATGGGCAATGGTATTGATATTGTTTTAAATCAGCAGGAGGGATTAAATAAGTTGTACCTGGATTATCCCCTTCTTATTATTTTACCATTATTAATTCTAATGCATTTTTATTTTAAAATATCCCTGAAAACGTGCTTCATTTTTGGCCTCTATGCAATTTTTGCCAATACAGCTTTGAATATTATCATCCACGACACGGGAAGCAATGGGTTTCTTGCTTTTTTCCTGAGGGAATCAATTTTTATTTTACTGATGATCATCTCTGCCTCACTTTTCATAAGTAACAAACATGCTGTTTTTACAGGATTGATTTATCTGGCAATATATATACATGTTACTATAACAACAAAAAATGAGTTCCTGATAGAAAATGCGGTGATTATGCTGATAATAGTACTTTCATTTATTTCTGTTGTATATCTTTTTAGTCAATTTCTTGAAAGAGCAATCAGTGGATTGAAAGCGAGAACTCAAACTGTTGAAGGACAAAACTTCACAATTACTTCTATTAACAAATTACTTACAGGTTCACATTTTAGGATACATGAACAAAACAGGCAACTAAAAGAATTAAATCAGGATCTTGAACAAAAAACCAATGAACTCAATGACCTGAATAAACAACTTAACAGGAAAAATATTGAACTTCTGAAAAGAGAAAACGAACTATCGGCAGTTAATCTTGATAAGGACAGGTTTCTATCCATTTTGGCGCACGATATGAAAAATCATCTGAATACCTTGATAGGTTTTTCTTCTTTAATGGTACTTGAAGTGGATAATGTTTCGAATAAAAAGCTGAATACCTATTCATTGATAGTTAACCGGACAGGAAAAGAGCTGCATGAATTGCTTGAAAACCTTTTATACTGGAGCCGGGTTCAAATGAAAGGCTTCACGATGAACAAGGAAAAAATCAACCTCTATTCCAAGGTTGCCTCAATAAATTCATTTTTGAACACTTTTGCAGAAAAAAAATCAATAACCCTGAATAACAAAATCAAAAGTAATGTATTTCTCTATTCTGATGAAGAGATGTTAACCATTATACTCCGGAATTTAATATCCAATGCCATTAAATATACTAGTCAGGGAGGCATAGTTATTATAGAAAACATCAAAGGACCTGTAAAAGATAAGACAAGAATCCAGGTGCGAGATTCAGGTATTGGCATGTCAAAAGAAAAAGCTAAATCCATTTTTAATGAAAATTCCAACCCGAGCACGAAAGGCACTGATGGAGAAAAAGGTACTGGACTGGGTCTTAAGCTTTGCAGGGAATTTGTTCAAAAACATGGTGAAGAAATCGGGGTGGTTAGCGCTCCAGGTACAGGGAGTACTTTTTGGTTTGATATGCCCTTGTTTAGAGAATAACGATAACACGCTCATTGGATTGCCGGGGCTGTTATACCCGTGCCTCTATGAAAAAAAAGAAAAGTGGATTCAACCGGTTTATCCCGGAGGTAAATATTATTTGGCAGATTCTTTGGATATCAAAGGTAGAGACTGAAATATTCAAGACTCATGAAACACGCGAGCATTTTAGCCTTTGGAACAAAATATCAAACACATCAAAAATCAAGCGTTTTTCATGGCTCAAATGAATCTGGTGGCCTAAAATCAGACATTGAAAACAAATACTAAATATGAAAAAGTCAATACTCTTCTTTTTAACTATTGCAATTAACATTCATACATTTTCGCAGAAACTGGACCCTATAGAGACTACATTATGGTCTCCTTATGCAGAGTGGGCCCTTAAAAAACAATCATGGAAAGGTAATCCATTTGATGTTTCAGCACATGTTGAATTTCAACATCAAAAATCTGGTGAAACAATCACAACAGGAATGTTTTACGCGGGTGACTCAACCTGGAAATTTAGATTTTCCGGCACGAAACCCGGAAAGTGGACATATCGTAGCAAAAGCAATGACCCCACCCTTAATGGTGTTTCAGGGGAAATTAACGTTAAACCCAATCCAAACAAGAATGTTCATGGATTCCTGACAAATTTTGAAGAAAAATGGGGTTGGCAGGGAACAAGTGAGGCGTTTGTTCCACAGTATGTAATGTATAAAGATTTAAAAACGCTGGAAAAATCGCTTTCTTCCTTAAAATTAGATGTTGATACTTTTTTGAAAGGACATGGTTTTACAGGATTTCATATTCCTTCCGTCTCCATGGGTTGGTTTGATATAGACAAAACAGGAGATGGATACGATAAAATTGACAGTGATAACCCGAATCCAGATCTTAAAACGTTCGAAATCCTCGAAACGCTCATCGTCTACACGCACATGAGCGGTGGCGCTGTTCATATATGGGCCTGGGGAGATGAATCACGAAAACAAACTCCCTTGAAATGGGGAGCCAATGGTCTGGTTGATAAAAGACTGCAAAGATATATTGCTGCGAGATTAGGCCCTCTCCCGGGATGGTCGATGGGATATGGATTCGATTTATGGGAATGGACAGACAAGGAAATGCTTAATAAATGGCACTCAAACATGCATGAACAAATGGGTTGGTTTCATTTCTTGGGTGCACGGGCTCAAAAAAATCAAATTACCCAGATTTCAGAAAAGATGGATTATTCATCCTATGAACAACACAGGCCAGATTACGAAAAATACGTGGAAACGATTAATAAACAACCAGGAAAACCGTCCTTTTCAGAAGACAGGTTCCGAATACGCGAAGATTCAAAATACCCGGAGAAAGATTATACCCCGGAATTAACATTGGAGGGCCTGTGGAATTCAACAATGGCCGGTGGTGTTGCTAATATCTGGGGAAATTTGGAAAAGAAAAATGCTTTTTCCAACATGAATTATTCCGCTCCTTACCCGAACAGGAGATTAATAAAAACCTACTTTACTTTTTTCTTTGATAAAAACAGGTTTTTAAAAGATATGAAACCCTACAAAAAAATTACTGATAATGGCATAGCGCTGGCTGATTCTAAAACTGAACATGTAATTATTCTCACTGGAGAGACCAATACTCTTTACTTGTGGCTTGATAATTATAACGGATCAAAATCCATGAAAGTTGTCGACACGAGATTACCATATAACGAGTTGGCTATCACCTATCCTGGCAAAACAAATAATCAGATTGTATTCCCTTATAAATCTGTTTGGGCTGTTGCGCTTGGATACGAGTAATGAAAGGTGAATAAATACTGCATGAATTATTAAATATTTTTCCAGTTAGTCCCGCTTTTTATCCGGCTGATTTGCATTTCCGATATTTTAAAATTACGGGCAAGAACTGAACCTGAAACGCCCATGTTCAATTGGTGCTTAATTATTCTCACATCCGCTTCAGTAAGCTTTGCATAAGTTCTCTTGCGTTCAACCTTATATCCTTCACCAAGAAAGTCTTTCCATCCTTTCCAGTCTGGATAATACAAGTCTGGCCTGGACGGAACATTAACTGGCCTGCCTTTCCAATTTTTAAAATCCCTTGAATTTGATATTTTCGCTTCACGGGTTAACCTGGATGCATCTCGCAGGTTTAGAAAAGATTTACCTCTCCTTTGGTCTGGATACCCTAAGAAATCAGGCCATCCTTTCCACGAATTTTTATTTCTGAAATGGTCATCAGGGCGTCTTGGAAATTTTGCCGGAAGATATTGCCCGCTTTTCACGTATGCAAAAAACTTCCTGGCAGAAACAACACCCCTGGGAACAAGATTTTCCCGTGCCCATTTCCGGGCAAGGTTATAAGACCATTTTAATACCTTGTCGTAATTATCTACATTAATTCTACCCATCAGATAAAGAAGCTGTCGATTGGAGTGAGTAAATATAAGAAAAAATTTGATTCTTTAATATTTCGCGTTATTAATTATTCTATATTTTATACATCCAGTTTATGTATCGATTTGAAAAACAGAAATATATCCTGATTCATTTTTAGCCAGTTTCGTTAATCAAAAAAAATAGTTATATCAGGTCTTATGTTTTTTTACATTAAAAAATGTTTTGATATCGCTGATTTCCTTGCAGTTATTGGATAGGATTATATTCTTAAGGGTGCGCGCATCGTAATAAATCTTCACACGGCTGAGAGAATAATTAAAAAAAGTTCATGTACAGTTCAATTGAAAATAATTAAGTAAAGTTAAACTTTTGATTTTTTATAATATAATTTACAAAAAGTTCAGCGCTACCAGTTCTTTTGTTAGCAATACCCAGGTGATTTATCAATGGCCTTCATCGCGTGCAGGTAATTTTTATATATTTGTACCAAAAAGACATGGAAAAAATTAGATTTGGTATGATAGGCGGGGCACCTGATTCATTTATTGGTCCCGTGCACCGGTTATCGGCTCTTCTTACAGGAAGAGCAGAAATGGTATGTGGGTCTTTTAGTCGTGATTATAAAAAATCGCTGGAAACAGCAAATCAATATTTTATAAAAGATAACCGGGTTTACCGCGATTACCAGGAAATGTTTGAAAAGGAAAGTACCTTGACAGAAGAAGAAAGAATGCAATTTGTTATCATTGCAACACCTAATCATTTACATCATCCAATGGCAACGTCTGCCCTTGAACATGGTTTTCATGTGGTATGTGATAAGCCATTAACTACCACATCCTCGGATGCAGTTTCACTACAAAAAAAGACCCTGGAAACGGGGAAACTTTTCGCGCTTACCCATCCGTACTCGGCTTACCCCATGATAAAGCAGGCAAGACATATCATTTCCTCGGGTGAACTGGGTAAAGTAAGAAAAGTAGTTGTCGAGTACCCACAAGGCTGGTTAAGCCAACCGCTTGAGAAAAGGGGAAATAAACAAGCAGAATGGCGGACCGACCCTGAAATGTCTGGAAAAAGTGGCACCTTGGCTGATATTGGTGTACATGCCTTTCAGCTCGCCGAACACGTGAGTGGAGAACAAGTAAATGAGGTTTGTGCCGATCTAACTACTTTTATTGAGGATCGTCGTTTGGAAGACGATGCCAATTTGTTGTTACGTTTTAAAAACGGGGCCAAGGGTGTCTTGTATGCCAGTCAGATTTCTGCCGGTGAAGAGAATAATATCCGGTTACGCGTATATTGTGAAAAAGGATCCATTGATTTCTTTCAGCATGAACCAAATTCACTAACGGTCAGGAAGCTTGATGAACCCATGAAAGTATATAGAACAGGCTCCTTTGATTTCCTGTGTGAACCCGCTAATCGTTTCACCCGTTTACCTGCAGGGCATCCCGAGGGACTTATCGAGGCTTTCGCGAATATTTACATGGAATTTTGCAACGCGATCGATGCTTACAACAAGGGGGAAGACACCGGCAAATTTGATTTTCCCGGTATCGAGGATGGCGTCCGGGGTATGTATTTTATTGATGCCGCCCTGAAATCATCAAGTGTGAATGGTCAGTGGATAAAGATAGATTAGACGCGTCAAGGCTGTCTGCCCGATCATACACTGGTCACGATACCAGCAATACCAAGGATCATCAGGAGCATCAATATTCTCCGCGTAACAGGATTATTCACGACTTTTTCAGATTCATTGGTTGTAAAACCCACTCCAGTGAATGCCGAACGGGCCAAAAAATTTATACAGATGCACGGGATAAACCAGTATGCATGAAAGCGAAAGTAGCAATTCACGTGATGAGAAATGAAATAATGAGAATTATAATTAATGTTATGTTGGCAGCCATAATTTAATGTAACTTTTAAGCAGGTTCAAATTTCGTTCCGAACTTTTATTTTTTATCAATGGTATC
>CAYRRV010000029.1:0-48792 GCA_964426725.1 uncultured Bacteroidales bacterium
CACGAACCGGTAGTCGCCATTTGGAACATCCACGCGGAAGATGATTTCACCACCATTTTTCACGCCAATAAACTGGTCATATAGCTCTTCACCACAAGGGGTGCTGTTACGGTTGTTTGTCGTTCCATCAATATCACCAGCTTCGGTGTACCCGTGTCCTTGCGAAGAGGAATACGTGAAATTGGCGCCATTTTGAACGACCTTCACGTAATTGGTCCCGCTTTCGTTTGGTGTTTCCGTAGTATAATCGGTGGCGCCAAACGCGAAGGCTGCTGTTAGCGCCTCCCCACCAGGAGAAGTATCAGTAACCGATACGGTAATGGCATCATTTGCCCCGCTGCCATCGTTGGCCGTTGCCGTAATGTTGGCCGTACCGGCTGCTATCACGGAAACCACGCCACCCGATGTTACCGTGGCCACGCTTTCGTTGTCGGAATCCCAGGTTACGCTCTTATCAAGTGCATCGCCTGGTGAAACATCGGCGGTAAGCGTGAAGTCGGCATCGCCAGCCTGTTTGCTCTGGTCACCTTCGGGTATGCTGATGCTGCTTACCAATATTGGGCTAAAGTTGGCCGTAAGCGATTTATCGGCATCCATTACAATATCAACAGGGCTGGTAGTTGCTTCAGAAGCACCGTCCCAGTCGGTAAAGTAGTAGCCTGCATCGGCATTGGCCGTGGCGGTTACGGTTGTATTCTCATCGTAGGTACCACCTGTTGGGCTTAAGGTAATATCGCCATTGGTAGCCGATGTGGTTAGGGTGTATTGAACCGGTACTGAACTGCTATTGAGTATTAGCTCACCAAATGTTGACGGATCGCTCCAGGCAATATCATCGGTGCTATACCAGGCCTTTTTCCCGTCGCGGTCTCCCCCATCATCGTCATCGCCAAGCATTACTTCAATGCCCAGAAGATCACTTTCTGCAGGAGTAACACCTAAAGTGCTCCAAGGGAATCTGGCTTCTACTACGTAGCCACCACTAACATCTGCTATACTATATTCCACATTGGCTGTCGCACCATGTTTCGTTTCCAAAATACCGCCATTCCATTCAAAAACATATTGAAAATCGTTGGCATCATAAGTAGTGGATTTACTGTTGTCCGCATCGATATATACTTCAACAACATCGTCTTTCCACCAGGTATCTGAATCATTGGTTTTTTGATCATCTGTTACTTCAACAATGACATACAGGTTGTTATCGTCCCATAATGCACTCCACGTACCTGATAAATCAGCATCGTTGGTTACAGTACCCTGATTGATATTTGCAATAGCCATATCATCGCCAGTCCATGCACTTTCTTTGCTCCCGTCAATTGTTGGGGAACTGGAAGCATAATCAATTCCCATAAGAGCAAATGAAGCTGATATGGATTTATTTCCGTCCATTACAATATCAACAGAAGTTGTGGTTTCCGTAGAAGCACCACTCCACTGTACAAATTCGTAATTTGTTTCCGGAACAGCCGACACGGATACAGTTGTGCCATGGTTATAATTCGTCTGATCAGGATCTTTATTAACTACACCATTACCTTCCACTACATTGGTTGTAAGGCTGTATGTATTGATAGCAAAGTTCGCTGTCAGCGTGTTATCACTGTTCATGGTAATGTCTACTGAAGTTGCGGTAGAGGTGGATGCACCACTCCAACCTGTGAAGGTGTACCCTTCTGCTTCTGTTGCTGTTACCGTTACAATATCTCCTTCATTATATTCTGCCAAATCCGGATCTTTAACCGTACTTCCACCTTCTGATGGATTGGATAAAGTCGTAAGTGAATATTTCTCTATGGAGAAGTTCGCTGTAACTGACTTATCACTATTCATGGGTATATTAATAGGATTATCAGTACTATTTGCACTTCCGATATCCCCGCTCCAGTTATCAAACTGGTATCCATCTTCTGCTTCGGCTGTTAAAGATACAGATGTTCCTTCATTATAGGTGCCTCCAGTTGGATCGGCTACAATGCTACCCTCACCATTTGTATTGGTTGTCAGGTCATATGTAGGAACTGTTTTGAAATAAGCCATAAGTGACTTATCAGAGGTCATAGTAATAGAGATCGGGTTGTCCGTACTATTAGCACTTCCTATATCTCCACCCCAGTAATCAAAGTCATAACCTAAATTGCCTTCAGCTTCAATATCTATCACTTGATTTTCAGAGAAGGATCCGCTGGATGGTGTTATGGTACCATTATTGCCATCGGCAACCGTTGTTAACTCATAGCTTACATTTGCAGCGAAATTGGCTGTTAATGACTTATTGCTATTCATTGTTAAACTTACAATGGATTCGGTAGAATTTGAAGCACCACTCCAGTGACTAAAATGATAACCTTCCATTGCTTCGGCAGTAATTGTTGCCAGGCTTCCATCGTCATAATGGGTAACCCCTAGAGGATTTACAGAACCACCTGTTCCACCTTCCACAGAAGCGGTAAGGGTATACAGGGTAAGGCTTGTACTAAAGTTAGCGGTAAGGTTTTTGTTTCCGTTCATTACCAAATTAATGGTATCATTGGTTTCCGAAGAAGACCCACTCCACCCATCAAAGGTAAACCCGGGGTTCACTTTAACCACGACCTCGACTTCATCACCTTCGTTGTATTCTCCGCCGCTAGGATTTAATTGTATTACACCTGCTCCGGTTATTTCTGTTTCTGTTGAAATGGTATAAGTATTGGTGGTTGTAAAATTGGCCGTAATGGTTTTATCCCCATTGATGGTAATGTCAACCGGGTTATCGGTACTGTTTGCTCCACCCAAATCACCAGACCAACTATCGAATTTATAGCCTAATTTTGACCTTGCCTCAAATGACTTAACAGAACCATCGATAAAGTAACCTCCAGGAGGAAAAACAGTCCCTTGTGTTTCATTTGATTCGGCTGATACCTCACGCTGAGTTAGCAAGTCACCCGTGGTTTCATTAAACCAGATATAATCTTTATCCCTGGCATCCTGAAGGATTATTCCCCAGTTGGGGTCGTAATTATCGCCCGACACCTTGTGGTGTGCCCAACTAATGCCCAAGCGTTCCATGGTTTGGTTAATAAACAATTCACCATCAACCTCCTGATATTGCTTATCCTTGCCTTGAATTGCCGGTGAAAAATCGTTTTTCTTTGGGAAATTGGCTTCCTCGTTCATTACGGGCCATTTCTCCATTGTTTTAAGTATGGCATCCGATGTGTAGTATGAATCGTCAGTGTATGGGTGGAAGCCAATGGAGGCATTGCTCCAGTCAATTACATCCGGGTGGCGTGCTTCAAATTTGGTTAACACGTCATACATGGTTTCATCGGTATAGCTTTTACCTATAGCACCACTAAAACCAAAGTTCATGATATGCGTTTCTGGAGCCAAATGGCGTACCGTTTCATACATATAGGCCATGCTATCAATAATGCCTTGTCCCCATGAGGCACCAAATTCAGGTTCGTTCACCAACTGGTATATTACGTGTGTACGGTCCCTATAATACGGGGCAAAGGTATTCCATACATCCTTCAGGTAGCCTATTGTGTTTGCATCCGGATTTAGGTAGTCGCCTGTATAACTACCCACATCATGGTAGTTAAGTATTACGTACATGCCATATTTCGAGGCATTATCAATGATAATGTTCATATACTTTAATACTGTATCCACATCAGCCGGATCATTAAAATTCGTGATTTTCTCCTGGGCTATGGCATCCATGTCGTTACTATTCGACCAAGGATCAAAAAACCTTACCCGTAATACATTGGCACCATCATCTGCCATAGTTTGGTAATAGCTTTCCTGATACATAAATTCAAGAGATGCCGGATCGTTTAAGAATCTTGGCATCCACCAGCCAACTTCACCTCCTCTCAGGCGTTTACCATCAGCTGTCACTACAGTCATACCATACTGGTTGGTATCAATTTTCACCTTGGCAGGGTCTGTTGGCAAAGGTGTTGATTTATCAATAGCTTGTTCTGTATAGCTGGCTGTAATGGATTTGTTTCCATTCATGGTTATTATTTTAGTGGTTTCCGTACCACTGGCATCGCCGCTCCAGCCATCAAAAGTGAAGGCATAATAAGGATCAAGCGTAACCGTTACATCCTGGCCACTATTGTATACTCCACCAGAAGGATCTAGTGTGATAGCACCGCCATTTACGTTTTCGTTTACATCTAGCGTATAAGTTGTAGCCGTGGTGAAATTAGCCGTAATTGACCGGGCCATATCCATGGTTACAGCTATGGAAGCATCTGTACTGTTGGCGCCACCTATATCACCACTCCATGAATCAAATACATATCCTGGCTCATCTACAGCCGTAAGTGTTACGTTTGAGCCATCGTTGAAGGTTCCGGCATCGTCACTCAAGTCAATGCTTCCTCCTCCACCTGACATATTGGTGGACAAGATATATGTTGATACTGCATTATAATTAGCTGTAATGTCCTTGTCGGCATCCATGGTAAAGGATACAGGATTTGTCATGCCGGTAATGCTACCACTCCAGCTATCGAATGTATAACCTAATTTATCCATCGCTTCCAGTTCCACGGTTTGTCCATCAAAGAATGATGTTCCATTGGTTACCGGAGTTATAAAAATATTACCTACGGTTGTACCTGTAGCATCAAGCGTTAAATCATATTGTGTGCCCGAAAGGCTTGAAACCAGTTTCATGGTACCAAAATTCTGTGGGCTTAACCATGCATTGTTTTCTGTTCCATGCCATGCAATTTTAGTATCTACAACTCTTCCGGCATCGTCATCACCTACTTGCACATCAATTCCAACATAGTTGTTTTCTGTTGGTGTAGTGCCTAGAGTTGACCAGGGAAACTTAGCTTCCAAAACATATCCTTTGTTGGTATCCTTAAACTTATAGCGTACACCGGTTATATTACCATGTTTTGCTTCGATAACTTTATCTCCATAATTAAAGCCAAATTGAAAATCATCGTCTTCATAGCTCTCGGTTTTGCTATTGTCAGCATCTATATATATTTCAACTCCATCATCTTTCCACCAGGTATCAGAATCGCTCTTCTTAACATCATCGTTAACAATGACCAGTACATATAAGTAATCGTTGTCCCACATGGCTGACCATGTAGCAGAAAGATCATCTTTACCGGTAAGGTTCTCCGGTTTATCAATCACATTATGAATTGCATACTCCGCTGATGTCCATGCTTCATCTTTCACTCCATCTATACCTGGAGATATTGAAGTCTGCAATATTTCGGCAGGTGCATAATTTGCTGTTATTGTCATATCGCTTTGCATGTCTATTTCCAGAGGGTTTTTCACTCCGCTGACATCTCCTGTCCATTCAACAAATTGAAAACCTGCAGCAGGTTTTGCAGTAACTGTGGCTATCATACCTGGCTCATAAACACCATTGTCCTCACTGTAAACAACCTGTCCTGCTCCTGCGGGGTTGATTACGGAATCTATATCATAAGTTGGTATGGTATTCCAGGTAGCTGTAATGTTTCTGTTTTGATCCATTGTGATTTCTACCGGATTATCTGTAGCAGTAGCACCGCCTAATTGTCCAGTCCATTGATCAAAACTGTAACCAATACCGGGTTCGGCAGTTACCGATACCACATCATCCTTGTCATATGCTTTTTTACCCGAAGGATCTGTTGTTCCTCCACCACCATCATTTACGGTCAAATAGCGTATATTGTTTCCCTGGCCATAATGGAAATAAGTATGTTCGCAATTTAATGCCTCGCTGTTGTTATCACCACACTCGGTACCCGTCCAGGATCCTGTGGAAATTGTATTGTCCGTCTCAGTTTCGTATTCCACACTATCCAGGCTTATCTTATCAACAAAGAGTGCCCCAATTTTTTCTTCACTTCCATCGCGCTGGTATCTTACACGAATTTGATCAGCGGTTATCGTGGAAACTGCATTGTCTACTATCATCCTGTATTCTACCCATTCGTTCGAGAAATAATTTCCACCAACATTGTAATACATTCCAACGCTTACTTCTGATCCTGGCACAATCGCGTCTTCCACGGTAACGGCCATTTGTTCTATATTCTCTTTTCCGGCAGCCCATACCTTAATCTCCTGACCGGTTTTTTCAACAAATGTTGCTGTAACGCTTTTATTTCCGTCCATGGTCAACACATCAGTAATTTCAGAATGGTTTAGATCACCGGACCAGGAATCAAATTTCCAAACAGGGTTTCTGTAACCGCCTTCAGGTTCAGCAAATACGCGAACTTTATCCCCTTCATTAAAGGGACCCGATATTACTTCGATTTCACCGTTTCCTACCACAGTAGTGTTGATCGTATAAGTTGGACAAGGAACGAAATTGGCCGTAATATTAATATCCTCGGTAATATTTTCTAACCGGTTAGGGTTGTTGGTGGTTCCTGCATATAATTTGCCAACATCTCCACTCCAGTGGTCAAATTTATATCCAAGATTGCCCTTTGCCTCTATGGCCAGATTATCTCCATCGTAAACCTGGCTATATCCTGGGTCAATAGTGCCTTGGGATGAATTATAAGTAATATTCACATTGTGCTTAGGAACTCCGCCAAACCATTTATAACCTTGATTCTGAGCGTCATCTAATAAAATCTGATAATAATTGCCCTCTATCTTTTCAATATCACCCAGTGAAAAATGAAACCAGCTTACGCCAATTTTCTCTAATGTCTCCGTTACAAATATCTCATTGTTGGGATCAAAAGGAACCGACCGCTCTGGAGAAGTATTTAAGATATTAAGATATTCTTGAGACAGATACTCATCTGGTGGAAAGTTGCTTTCCGTACTAATCGCTGGATACTCTGACATAACTTCCCATAACCAATCTTCGGTATTTCCTGTTTTGTAAGGATGGAAACCTACTGAGTTTTTTGTCCAGTCAATAGTAATGTTTTGTAAGGCAGCTCGCTCAACAAATTTATCGACAGCATCTTTAATATTGAAGCTCTCAGGACAATATTCAGATCGGACCCCTGAAAAGCTGAAATGCACAATATGCGTATTAGGTGCTCCGTCACGGGCAACTTTAAAAATCTCGACAAAATCGTCCATATGGGCATTGGTCATATCACAGGGTAACCAAACCGGTTCGTTAAGCAAGTCGTAGAATACGTGGGTACGATCCTTGAAATAGGGAGCTATCCCTTCCCACATTTCTCTAAAATAATTGGGGGTGCCGTCATTCGGGTGACGCCAGGATCCGTCGTAACTTACATGATCACTTGAAGTTGGTGCGTTATGCGGGTTTAACAAAACATATAAACCATACTTGGAACATATGTTCACAATAGAATCCAGTCTTATTAAATAACGCAATCGATCATTTGGATCTTTCATGTTTACAACGGGCCATCCTTCCAGGCGCGCATCTTCATTTCCATTGATAACTGGGTCTAACAAACCAATTCTGACAGCATTAATACCACTATCGGCCAACATTTTGTAATATTCTTCGTCAAAAATGTGAGGCGTTTTGTAATTAATGGCCCATCGCCCATGACCTGTCAGGTACTTGGCTCCTCTTAACAACTCGCCATCGGCTGTAACCACAGTGCTTACTTTACCGTTTTCAGTGTTTGTTGTTTTTACTTGCACCCTGCCGGGATCGGTGGGCTGGGGTAGGGAAACGGATTGTGAAAATCCGTCCAGTAGCATGAAACTACTGAAGAAAAATAATAAAAGTAATTTAAGCTTTTGTTTCATAATAAAATAGTTTTAGCCCACCCTTAGGCAAGCAGATTTAACAAATAAATAATTTTAATATAGTAGTATAAAAACATGATTCTTTAAACAAGCGATACATATTTTATCATTTCAATTATTTCATTAGTAAAAGCAGGTAACCATATACACTTACACTTAATGCCAGAAATATGCACAACATTATTTCTAGGTATCTTAATTTTTTGATTTTCTTTTCAAGTTCTTTTACCTGCTTATTCATTTTCGTCTTTATCTTTTGAGTAATATTTACCCTGTTTAATTCATAAATTATTCTATTCCAAATGAAACTGCTTTGATAAAAGGAAATGTCCATATTTTCAGACCTAGAAATAGTTCACTATTTCCGCACCCTGTAAATCTTGCGCTTCTCTTTTCTCTTTGCATTTTTCATTCTCATAACGAAAATTTATAAATTAATAAGGATACAATGCTTTTTTTTCACTAAGGCTTTTCGTTTTGTAATTTTTAAAGATAAAGGGAGCGCTACCAAACTGGTGTTAGATTTGGGTCATTGTCTATTGAAAAAAGGACTATGGCCTATTTTAGATACATTAAGTCCTTTTTTGAACAGAGAGGGTTTTTGGGTTTCAATGTTACAATGTTACAATGTTACAATGTTTCAGTGTTACAATGTTACAATGTTTCAATGTTACAATGTTTCAATGTTTCAATGTTTCAATATCACGCTATAACGAAAAACATTGGTATCATTGTTTCAACTTAGATCTTCAGACGGGGTAACACCAAACCTTTCTTTATAACACTGGGTAAAGTGTGAAGCGTTTTTGAACCCTACCTTAAACCCTACTTCATTTATATGTAGATCTGATGTGTTTTTAATTATTTGCCTTGCTTTCATTAACCGGTATTCCCGAATAAAATCGCTGGGGTTGTATCCTGTTAAATTGGTGAATTTTCGTGTGAAATGCCTTCTGCTAATCAAAAGTTTTGTAGCAAGTTTCTCCGTATTAAACTGATCATCTTGATATTCCTGTTCAATAATTCCCTTCACTTTATGGATAAACTCATGAATATCCTTTATTTGTGGTTCTTCCTTAGGTTTATTAATATTAACATTCCTTTCATCATTTTCCAAAAGTTGTTCCCTTACATGTTTTCTAATCAATTCCCTATTGGTAAAAACATTTCCCACCACCGTAATTAATAGGTTTTCATCAAAGGGTTTGGTCAGATATGCATCAGCACCTGTTTTATACCCCTCCAGCTGATCTTCGACCAGTGTTTTGGCGGTCAATAATATAACAGGAATATAACTGGTTTTACTGGCTGATTTCAATTCGTTGCACATTTCAATACCATCTTTTATGGGCATCATGATATCGCTTATGACCAAATCGGGTAAAAATTCGAATGTTTTTTTTACTCCCTCCTCACCATCTTCGGCAGTTATGACCTCAAAACCAGCATGATATAGAATATCAGAAATATATCCCCGCATTTCGTCACCGTCTTCAACCACCAATATTACTTGTTTGTTTTCAAGGTTCTCCAATATTTGTAAATCATTTCTTTTTTTCACCCCTTCCTTTTCATTATTGTAATGATATTCATTTTCTACAGCCACATATTTCGTTCCAGCATAAATCCCATCATCTACCAGCACGGGTAAGGAAACAACAAACACACTGCCTTTTGGTTGGTTTTTGAGAACCTTGATATCCCCTTTATGCAAATTCACCATCTCTTTAACATAATGAAGTCCTATCCCCGTTCCTTCAATTTTTGAACTCATTATGCCCTGGCTTCTGAAAAAACGGTTAAAAACCCTTTCTGTTTCTTCAGGTTCTATTCCAATTCCAGTATCTGCAACCCTTATTTCCAGTTTTTTAGTATGACTCTTGGTTTCTACATGGCCATCCCCATTTATCCAGGAAACCGAAACCGTAATCGTGCCATTTTCAGGGGTATATTTTATTGCATTGGAGATAAGATTGGTCAATATGTTGTCCAAAACTATTTTATCGATATAAGCGTATCCTTCATTTTCAACTTTTGTGACTAATTTAATATTCAACTTCTTTTTCTCTGATTCAAAGGAATACGATTTCAACAAGTCATCGATGAATTGCTTAACGTTTGTCTTTGACGGATTAAGCCGGAATTCGCCCGCATCAATTTTTCGAAAATCCATTACTTGATTTACAAGGTTCAACAATCTTTGAGCATTTCGCAAAATAGAATCTGCATAAGACATCCCGGTTTTAGACAATTTTTCTTTTGTCAATAAAGAATTGGCAGGACCTAATATTAAGGTTAGTGGGGTTCGTATTTCATGAGAAATATTGGTGAAAAATTTAAGTTTTAGTTGGTTTATTTCCTTTGCGGACTTCATTTCTGATATTATCCGTTCCTTCTTCACGATAAACATTCTCCACAAAAAGAGGATCATCGTCATTATTACAAACGAGGCCAATATCATCTTCCAAGACCTCCACCACGGGGGAAGCACCTTAATGTGCATGATTGCTGGCTTATCACTCCAAATTTTGTCGTTATTTGACCCCCTAACCATCAAGGCATATTTACCAGGGTTCAGGTTCATAAGGGTTAATTCGTTACGTGTTTCAAGATTGTTCCAACTTGTATCGTACCCCACAAGCTTATATTGATAATTGTTTTTCTCGGGCATGGTATAGTTCAATGCTGCAAAGCTAAACCTTAAGACCTTTTCTGAGTAGTTTACTACAATTGATTCTGTTTGCAATATGTTTTTATTTAATAATTTCCCGTCTGGTTCTTTCTTTACCCCGTTTATCCATAGCCCTGTAAAATAGACATCGGGTTTTAGTTTATTGATTTTTATATCTGAAGGGGTGAAATGATAAAACCCACCTTCGCTCCCAATGTAAACAGATTGATTTTTAGTTTTTGATATAGTTGAACTGTTGATGAATAAACCATCGCTTCGATAATAGTTTTTAATAACCCCCCGTTGGTCGATATGCATCAAAGCACTCTTGGAAAGTATCCAAGGCTCATCGTCAACAACAATCAGATCTGTTATTTTTTGAGATGCCAAACCATCTTTTTCAAAATAATGCGTAAACAGTTTTTCGTTTTTATTATATTTTGTCAACCCCGCCATGGTTCCAATCCAATAGTTGCCTTGATGGTCTTGTTGAACAGCCAAAACCTCGTTATTGCATAGCCCGTTTTTAATATCGTTTGGGAGGTAATTCAATTTTGTTCGTGTATGTTTAATCGGGTCTTCAATTACCATACCGCCCCTTCCGTATATAACTGCATTATCATTGTTATCCAATTGCATTCCAAGCGGTACCCTTATTAATGAAGAATAATCCTTTTTATCTTCTACTGTTTCATAACCATCAAGGCTTAATTTTATCACGTTATCGTCAGCGATTATCCAAACGTTATTGTCTTTCGGAATCAATATTGAACGTATTGTAGCATTTGTTAACACAGGGGCTTCTAGATGCATAATGGCATGATTTGTTTCAGAAGGGTTTTGAATAACGGACAATCCATTAACAGTACCGCAAAACAGTTTGTTCTTATGAAGGTAAATCACATTCACAAGATCACTCTTAATTTCAGGTTGTCGGATCCTTTTTATTACATCCCCTTCCTTGTTGGCATACACTAAGCCATCACCAAATGTGGCAATCCACAAATTTCCTTTTTCATCGTTTTCTATCTGCTTGATAAAATTGCGAAACCCACCCTTGCCCAATTTTCTATAATACTTTGAAAATTTGTCCTTTTGGGTATCGTATAGATCCACTCCTCCACTACCTGATGCAATCCAGATCAATCCAGCATTGTCTTCGTAAATATCGTATATCAAGTCTTTGACTAGTGAAAATTCCTTTGACTTGTTAATATCTCCTGTTCGTGCAAATAACCGTTTTTCCAATCCCTCATTAAAAATGAATAAAGAATTTCCAGTACCGATCCAATTCCTTTGTTTTTTATCGCAAAGTATGGACATGATCCTTTCATTAGCGTTTAATTGTTGTTTGATAAATAAATTATTACGATAGTTTTCAAACTTCCCGGAAACAGGGTCAAATAAATTAAGCCCCCTATTAAAAGTCCCTACCCAAAGTTTACCATCGGGCATTTCCTTAATCGTTGTTATCAAATCGCTACTAATGGATGAAATATCTTCTGGATTGTGCCTGTAACATTCAAAAATTCCCTCTTCAGGTTGAAAAAGCATGAGTCCACCTCCCCAACTTCCAGTCCACAATTGATGGTTAACATCTTCAACAATGGTCATAAAGGCCCATTCCTGCTTACGTATGGAATCCTTAAATTCGAAGTCCGGGAAATATTCATTTGCCTCAAAACCTCCATGTTGATTCTTCATCATCCCCCTCAAACCATATCCACTACATACCCATAACCTGCCTTTATGATCAACCAACAAATCGCGGATTGAATTTTTGGATGGGTTTCCTTCCATGTATAAATACCTTTCAAAATGATCTTTTTTGGTAATATATCGATTTAGACCCGATTTGGTGCCAATCCACAAATTAGAATCCTGGTCAGAAGTGATACTCCAAATAAAATTATTGCTGATGCTTTTTTCATTGTTGAAGTCATTTTTGTACTGAACAAAATTTTCACCGTCAAACCGGTTTAGGCCGTTTGCCGTTCCAAACCAAATAAAGCCATATATATCTTGGTGAACACAAGTCACCTCATCGGAAGAAATACCATCCTCCAAAGTTATCTCATTAAACTCGAAGGACTGCGAGACCACCATCAAAGATGTTGTTAAGAATAGTAAAATAGTAAGTAATAGTTTCATTTGTATAAATTTTAATTCAATGATTGAAGGAATGAAGCCTTCATTTCGCTAATCCCCATCAATTTGAAAGGGATTGTTCTGGACTGAAGAAACGAAACAAAACAAGTAGGTGAAAACGTCAACAGTAAAAATAAAATTTTTTGAAATAATATACCATTTTATTCATCCGTTCCGGGGCAGGCAGGATAAAAACCCATGGCAGTGAAGATGTACCATGCCGAAAGTGTTCCACAATCATCGTTGCCTGGCCAGCCATCAGGACGGGATTTAAAATGTAATACAATACCAGTTCTGATTGGTTTAGTATATGTCATTTCAATTATTTTATTTAAAAAACCTCCATCAAAAATAGAAAAAATTCTGATAATTCCGGTAGGTAAAAAAAACCTACCGGGTTTTAGCAACCTGGCAGGTTTAGATTTGAGACGTTGAATGCAACGTCTGTACAGGATTATTTGATAATCAACCGTTCATTGATCACCTTGTTATCGCTTCGTACAACAACCATGTACATGCCCGCGGACAATCCTTCCATGGATATTTCAGCCTGTTAGACCCCACATCTCATGTGGGGTTATACACATTAAACCCTTTCAGGGTTTACATGAGCGTAGGTATATATATTCAAGATTTTGCTCCTTGAACCTTTTAGCATTGTTTTCATGAGTATTGACATCTATCCTGACATTTATCGTCAGGATTTTGCTCCTTGGACCCTTTCTGTTATATTTTGCTTGAGAGTGGTCAAGCCGCCACAACTCCCCTTTTCCCATCATTCCCAAAACCGGTCGCCCCGACCGACAGGGACGGGTCTTAAAAAGGTGGCAAAAACAAAGCATTTGGCAAACAAAAATCCCCGTTCCTTATTCAAAGGAACGGGGTTTTTGAAGAGCCAAAAGCAAAGGATTTTCGAAATAATTGTACGTAAACCCTTTGCTTTTTATTAGAACTATCTGACAATCAACCGTTGGTTGATTACCTTGTTGTTGCCGCGTACAACTACCATGTACATGCCGCCGGATAGGCCGTTGGTGTTGAGCGTTTGCTCAACAACGCTTCTGTCCATTGTCTGCACATTGGTGCTGTAGGCTATCCTACCACTTATATCCATGATACTGATGGTAGCTTCGGTTTCGTTTTCGAAACCTTTTAGTTCTACAATCAACCCTTCGCCTGATTGGGCAGGGTTCGGGTAAATCTTAACCGTGGCTGCCATTGGAGCCATATCCAAACGTGCGGATGCCGATTTCACATGGCCGTCAAGGCTCCAGAATTCAACCAATACCAGGTCGCCACCAATGTTTGGCGTGGCTTGTACCACGTCAACATACCCGTTGGTTACCGTTAAGGTCGGCGATTCAGGTTGCGCGGTGAAAGTAGCACCGGAACAAGGGATGATGGTTTTATCACCAAATGTTACCGTGGCGTATTCATCGCTGGCACAGTTCACGTTGTCTATTAAAGTATGCACTGTGCCTGTTGAACCATCGCGTACTTTCATGGTGTTGGTGTGGCTGTACCTGGCATCGCCCATCACTGCCACGAACTGGTAGTCGCCATTTGGAACATCCACGCGGAAGATAATTTCACCTCCATTATTCACCCCGATAAACTGGTCATATAGCTCTTCACCACATGGCGTGCTGTTGCGGTTGTTTGCAGAACCATCAATATCGCTTGTTTCTGTATAACCATGTCCATCAGTAGCATTGTATGTAAAATTGGCGCCATCCTGAACCACCTTCACGTAGTTTTTGCCACTTTGGTTGGGGGTTTCAGTTGTGTAGCTTTCCGCGCCAAAAGCAAAGGCTTCGTAAAGGGCTAGGCTTGGCATAACAGCTTCTGCAGTTACCGAAATAGAATACACATACAACTGTTCGTTTCCTGCATTGATATAGGTTCTTCCAACGATTTCCAATGAAGAACCGCTAACTCCAGTAACAGTAACCGTGTTGCGGCTGTATGCCCCGTCAATGGCAACTATTTGCTGCTCGCTGCCGCCGTCTACTTTGTAATACCAGTTGCTGTAATCCTCCCCCGCATCCATGGTGGATGAAGTTTCAAGGTCTATTTCTATCGTTACGCTTGAAGCAGAGGAAATGTCGATGCTATTGGTGGCAAAGTCCACCTCGGCATCTGTATTCTGGGCTTTAAGCGTTTCGCTTACTACCCAATGGATACCAACCGCTGGGTTGATTCCCGTGTTGTCGATCGTCCATCCTGTTGAGCCGTTGTCGGAAGTAGTTCCGTCAGATAAACCTGTGAAATCCTCTACCCATGGTATGGCATCGTTTCCTGGTGCTGGTGCATCCGTAACATTTACAGTAATATCATCCGTAAAGCCACCGTCATTGGTAGTAACAGTAATAATTGCCGTACCGGCAGAAACAGGGCTTACAACACCTGATCCATCCACTGTGGCAACACCGGTAGCATCGGAACCCCAACCTATTGAAGGGTCTGTTGCGTCATTTGGCGATACCGTGGCTGTTAAGGTACTGGAGCTTCCACCAACTGTTAAAGCTATTGGCCCTGTTTGGTCTATGCTAACACCTGTAACAGGAACAGTTGATTCAACTACCGTCACCTGCACACTCGCGCTTAGGTTGCTACCATCGTTGGTTTCTGCCGTAATGTTAGCCGTACCGGCTGCTATCACGGAAACCACGCCACCCGATGTTACCGTGGCCACGCTTTCGTTGTCGGAATCCCAGGTTACGCTCTTGTCCAATGCATCGCCTGGCGAAACATTTACAGTTAGCGTGAAGTCGGCATCGCCAACCTGTTTGCTCTGGTCGCCCTCGGGTATGCTGATGCTGCTTACCAAAATAGGATCGAAGTTGGCTGTAAGCGACTTGTTGCCATCCATAACAATGTCAACAGGGCTGGTGGTTACATCAGAAGCGCCGTCCCAGTCGGTAAAGTAGTAGCCTGCATCGGCATTGGCCGTGGCGGTAACGGTTGTCCCGTCATCATATGTGCCGCCGCTTGGGTCCAATGCTATGGAACCATTGGTGGCTGATGTGGTAAGCGTGTATTGGGCTGGTGTGCCGCCATCCGTACTCCATATTTCAACCAATACCAGGTCGCCGCCTGTGTTTGGCGTGGCCTGTATCACTTCAATATACCCGTTGGTTACCGTTAGGGTCGGCGATTCAGGTTGCGCGGTGAAAGTTGCCCCGGAACAAGGGATGATGGTTTTATCACCAAATGTTACCGTGGCGTATTCATCGCTGGCACAGTTCACGTTGTCAATTAAGGTATGTGTGGTGCCTGTTGAGCCATCGCGTACTTTCATGGTATTGGTGTGGCTGTAGCTTGCATCGCCCATCACGGCCACGAACCGGTAGTCGCCATTTGGGACATCCACGCGGAAGATGATTTCACCGCCATTTTTCACGCCGATAAACTGGTCATATAGCTCTTCACCACAAGGCGTGCTGTTACGGTTGTTTGCAGAACCATCAATATCACCGGTTTCGGTGTACCCGTGTCCTTGCGAAGAGGAATACGTGAAATTGGCGTCATTTTGAACGACCTTCACGTAGTTGGTCCCGCTTTCGTTTGGTGTTTCCGTAGTATAACTATCCGCACCAAATGCAAAGGCTGCTGTTAGCGACTCCCCACCAGGAGAAGGATCAGTTACCGTAACGGTAATGGCATCATTTGCCCCACTGCCGTCGTTGGCCGTGGCCGTAATGTTGGCCGTACCGGCTGCTATCACGGAAACCACGCCACCCGATGTTACCGTGGCCACGCTTTCGTTGTCGGAATCCCAGGTTACGCTCTTGTCCAATGCATCGCCTGGCGAAACATTTACAGTTAGCGTGAAGTCGGCATCGCCAACCTGTTTGCTCTGGTCGCCCTCGGGTATGCTGATGCTGCTTACCAAAATAGGATCGAAGTTGGCTGTAAGCGACTTGTTGCCATCCATAACAATGTCAACAGGGCTGGTGGTTACATCAGAAGCACCGTCCCAGTCTGTAAAATAGTAGCCTGCATCGGCAGTGGCAGTGGCGGTAACGGTTGTCCCGTCATCATATGTGCCGCCGCTTGGGTCTAATGCTATGGAACCATTGACAGCCGTTGTGGCAAGGGTATAGGTGGATGGCGGTGTTGTCCCGCAGCAGGTAGCTGCATCTTGTGGCCATGTGCCAAAGTCGGGGCACCAGGTTACATCGTGTTCGCCGCTTAAAGCATCGATTTCACCTTTGAAATCTGTATTTGGATTAAATAAGTTTTGTTCCTCTGTTTCTTCCCAAGGGAACGAATAGAAACATAACCATGAAATTTCCAGATCATTTTCATAAAATTCAATCAGTTCACCACCATAGTTTATGTTACCGTGGAGTGTACTGTCGCGCCTGAATTCGGTGTTTACGAATGAAAAACCTTTGTCCTGCAATTGGGGCAAGTAATTAAGTACTGACTGTCCGGCATAAGCAGGATCCCAGTGCGCCCTGGTTTTTGCACACCAGTTATATCCATGGTATGAAACAGAAGCGTTGTCGAAGTCAATTCCACCCGCTTCAAGGTTGTTCAAATCAGATTCCATATATGAAACCTCGGCCGGGAATGTCGGGTATGACATTACCATCACGTGCGTGTTTGGCGCGTATTTACGTATGATATCATAAGCTTCTACATTCATTGATATGGTTGCCGGATCAGCAGGGCTTAAACATATATTTTCCGGTTCGTTCATGATTTCATAAATCACATGTGTTTCATCGGCATATTTTGGTGCATAGAAACTCCAAAATTCCGTAACTTTACTTAATGTAAACTCTCCGGGCTTATCCCATCCGCCAATAGTCATTACCAAATAAATACCGGCTTCCCGGGTCCATTTAACAAGACTGTCCATCATTGGTTCATATGTACCCGTGGGAGTTGCATACCAACCGGTGTAAGAATGAAGTGCATTCATACCATATTCATCACGAATTTTATAGATGCCTTCTTTGGTACCTGCCCGTATTTCAGATTGATCGAAATGATAGTAATCATTATACACATAGCATCCTCTTAGGCGTGTACCGCGATCGGTAAGCAATGTACCCAGCCCGTTGCGGGCAAGTTGCCGCTGAGGCCCTGCGGGCATGGTGCTGAACGAAGCGTTCAATGTTTTGTTACCATCCATGGTAATGTAGGTGGTGAACGACATGGCTGTTTTATCTCCTGTCCAGCCATCGAACTGATAACCGCAATCAGGCAGTGCTGTTACGGCAACTACAGTACCATTAGCATAAGTACCACCGGCAGGATCCATTGTAATGTTGCCATTGGCACCACCTACAACTGTAAGTGTATAATCATCAGCAATACCAAAGTTGGCGGTTAATGATTTGTTACCATCCATAACAATGTCAATGGAAGTAGTTGTTTCATTTGAAGCGCCACTCCAGCCATTGAACTGGTATCCGGCATCTGCATTAGCTGTGGCAGTTACTATAGTGCCGTCGTAATAAGTACCACCAGCAGGATTGAGTATAATACTACCATTGCCAGATACATTCGTTGTAAATGAATATTGTGCAAGGTCAACGTATGTAGCAGTTACATTAATATCCTGTGCTGGCATTGTAACTGTTGTAGCTGAAGCATTTACATCGGCAACGCTTGCTACATCACCTGTCCATTCATCAAATGCTTTACCTGCTATAGCGTCGGCTGCAATATTAACTACAGCACCTTCGGCATAGTTGGCACCACCGCTGCCACTTTCTACTGTTAATGTAAAAAGTGACGATCCGTCAACTTCAAATACAAGTTCTGGTGGATTGCTACCTTCCTTGGTATCATAATCAGCACGAATTCCCGTACTACCTTCAAGAAGAATAGAAAGCTCACTACCATTGTTTGCAACAGCAGCATCTAAGATATCTATTTCTTTCCAGCCATTATCAGTAGTAAGCCATCCGCCCAATTCAGATCCCGTGCTGGTAGGCCTGTTCGCATAAGTTATATTGTCTTCTTTCCAGTTATCATCCGTTACCTCAAAGGCTTTTTGTGTTTCAATACCATCGTTCCAGTTTTGATAAACACGTAAGGTAGCACCTGTAATAGTCCCGGTTACGCCTTCTAATGGGAACATCATGTATCCAATGCGTGTGTAATCTTCAACACCATTTTGGAATTTAACTTCCATGTCGGAAGTTGCACCATAATTGTTGTTTTCATTAGTTCCACCGCGTACATAGGCATCGTAAACTGGATTAATAATATGTGTACCCGCGCCAAATTGTTGTGCATCAAATATGGCAGTAAGTGATTTGTCGCTGTCCATTACTATATCAATGCTTGCAGTGGTTTCATTGGAAGCACCATTCCAGTTGCTGAATGTGTAATAGTTAGCAGCTGATGCAGAAACTGTTACAGTTTCATTTTCGGAATATACACCACCTACAGGACTCATTGTTACATCACCCAAGCCTTGTTGATCAATTGTAAGTGTATATTCGGTTACATCAATATATGTAGCAGTTACAGCAATAGCTTGTGCTGGCATTGTTATTGTTGTTGATTCGGCATTTACATCATCAAGATAACTAACATCACCTGTCCATTCAACAAACCCTTTTCCTGAAATATCATCGGCAGAAATATTGACCATGGCAGCTTCCTGGTAGTTTCCACTTCCACTTCCGCTTTCAACAGTAAGTTCATAGGTTGGATCAGGATCGCCATCAATAAGTTCTGCACTACCAAATGAACTTGGATCAGTAAATGCTACATCGGATGTTGTAATCCATGCTTTTTTACCATCAATGGTAGTTCCGGCATCGTCATGGTCAATGAAATTAATTTCAAATCCAAGTACTTGTCCGGCAGCACCGGTTTCACCTAATGTAGTCCAGGGTATTGCTATTTCCATAACATAACCACCTGTAACAGTAGTTGTGGCCATAGATACACCTACAGTAGCAGAGTGTTTGTATTCACGGATTCCTGAACCATCGGCTTCAAAACCGTATTGGAAATCATCATCACCATAAGAAGTTGCTTTGTCGTTTCCGATGTCGATAAATACTTCAACACCGTCATCTTCGTATGTTTTTTCTGTACCACCTTCATCGGTATCGTTTACAATGATATCATCGGTAACTTCAGCCAAAATATAGAGGTTGCTGGCATCCCATCCGGCTTTGAAAGTTCCTGATAGGTCAGCATCATTCGTAATAGAACCTGATGTTACATTATTAACAGCAATAGAAGTAATTTCACTCCATACGCCATCAATTGTACCATCAATAACCGGAGCTGCGCTTAAATCCTGAATTTCCAGGTCGGCGCTGCCGCTTAATTCAAATACAGCAGTAACTGATTTATCATCATCCATGTAAACCTGTAAAGGATTAGCAGTACCTGTTGCTGCCCCTTGCCATTCTACAAACTGGTATCCGGCACCAGGTGAAGCAGTAACTTCAACATTGGTTAATTCCTGGAACGGACCGTTTACAGGATTGGTGGCAACATTTCCTGAATTGGTTGGGAATACAGCTGCTGTTAAACTGTAGGTAAGGAACCCGGTAAAGTCATATGTAAATAAACTACTCCAGTTTCCAACATTTCCGGCACCATCAATTGCACGCGCACGCCATTCAATAGTACCTGCAGAGAATTCCATAGAAAAGTCAGGTGCAACACCGGCATCATAAACATTTCCATTAATTTCAATTTCGTACTTTTGAATTCCGGTAGCATCTTGCACACCATTCCATACAAATTTCACAGGGTTTGCATCGCCGGTTGAAGCATCGGCTGGTGATACAAGCACAGGTGCGGCAGGTGCCGTGTTGTCATTCAGGTCAATGGTAAACGAGTTCTCAGCGCTAAAAGCACTTGAATTTCCGGCGCCGTCAATAGCCTTTACTTTCCAACTGTAGCCTCCCTCTGCCAATACTCCGGCATTCAAATATGTTACAGTTGTTGTGTCAAATGCTGTACCGTCTAAAAAAACTACATATGAATCTATTCCGCTTGGAATATCCACAGAAGCTTCCCAGGTAAATACAGGACTAGGATCGCTTATTGTAGCACCATTGGAAGGTGATAAAGCTACCGGGGCTGAAGGTGCATCGTTATCAGCAGGTGGTATACCACTATATACTTCAAATTCCCATATTGAAACGCCATATTGTGAGTTTTTGGCCGTGGCCGTTATTCTTACATAACGTCCTTCAGCATTTAATCCATCGATCGTTTCGGTAAAATTTGTAAGGGTATTTACACCATTTGAACCAGTGTGAACCGTTTCCCATGTGGTAGCATCATCGCTAATATCAATAGTAAAGTCAGTAGCATGAGCCTTTTCCCAATAGATAACCACTTTGTTAATCTGGTCAATTGAACCCAGGTCAACATATATCCACTGAGGAACGGTCCACTCACTCTCCCAACGGGTTTCGGAGTTGCCATCAACCGCATTTTCAGCCACAGCACCATCTTTTATTGAAGAGGCGGCCACGGTTTTGTTTAAGGCTGAGTTTGCAACACCAACAAGATTGTAGCTCCATGTATCACTCCAATCACTTGTGTTGCCACTATTATCAACTGCACGTACCTTCCAACTGTTATTTGTTGGCGCTAACCCGGTAGTCTGGTATGAAGTTTCAGAACCGGCATTAAAAACAGTTCCCGTGATATCAATTTCATAGTAATCAATGCCATTTACATCAAAAGCATCTTCCCATGTAAACACGGGTCTGTCGCTCTTAAGGTTTACACCACTAACCGGACTGACAAGTATTGGGACAGTAGGATCTACATTATCACTTCCTGATGTATTTACAGTAAGTGAACGTGATGATGTCCAGTTGCTCGCGTTACCATCTTTATCAATAGCGCGTAATTGCCAGCTGTAAGAATTATTTGCAAGGGCAGAAGCAAGGGTATAGGTGTTTTTGGTACCTTCTACATCGTAAGTTGTTCCACCAATTTTTACTTCATACTTATCAATACCACTTGGGTCATTTACAGCTTCCCACTTGAATATTGGTTTAGCTATTATTGAAACAGCATTGTTGGCAGGACCTATAATGCTAGGTATGGCAGGGGCAGTATTGTCTGTAATATTGTCCTTAAATTGGGCTATACCTAATACTTGTGGGTTGTTTTTCGCGTTGTCTGTTGAGGCTTCCCACCATGATAGCTTTCCCTGGTACCAATCATCACGATCAATGATTTTTACATCCAAACCAAATTTACCATCATCGTCAGGATCAATTCCCAGCAATGACCATGGTATAAAGGCCTCTATTTTATAATTCGTGAAATTGATGTTGGCAACGAATTTAATTCCATCTATATTGCCATGTGCGTATTCTTTTACCTTCCCGTTGAGGTCGAATAGAAAATGAAAGTCATTTTCATCGTATATAGCACGCTTGGAGTTGTCCATATCAAGATAAATCTCCACGCCATCAAATTGGTGCGCGTTACTCCCGGTAGTTGAAACCAGCTTATTATCCACTACATCAACAAAGAAATAGATACCTTCGTTGCTATATAAAGACTTAAATGAACCAGAAAGGTCATCTGCATTATCAACTGTACCGTATGAAACATTCGTAATGTCATATAAAGTGGTTGCATTCCATGCATTCTCCATCTCACCATCGATTGCTATTGAAGCATGTGTTTGTTCTACTTCAGCAATGTCGTAATCCACAGTGGTTACATTAATTACATGCTCGTCTGTATTTCCTGTATTGTCATAAGCAATTGCCTTTACCTGTTGACTACCGGCTGTGTATGAGCTTGTGTATTCAAAAGGAGCGCTGTTATCAGTTGAAACCAGGTTGTTGTTGATGTAAAACTCTACCTTATTAATAGATGTTTCATCAAATGCTTCTGCCTCAATTGTATAACTTGTTCCTTGTTCAAAATAAGCATTGTTAAGCGGTTCAATAATACTTACCTGTGGGGCAAAATCAGTTCCGCTGTTGTCTTCGCGAACCAGACGTGCATCAGGTATATAACGTTTTGTAACACCAGGCCCTTCATATTTTACATGCAGATATGCATCATCTTCATCCAGCATTACATGCGGATCCGGTATCGAGTTTTCAACTGCTTGTTCTTTGTAATCAACGCTTATAGCATGGAAACCGGCATCTAATGAAATTTTACCTGACACTTCGTCTTCCGTGTGAAAATCAGGCTCTTCATTGCCTTTATCAAGGTTGCTTACAACTATGGTATTGCCAATTCTTAACTGGCATTGATCATCGCTATGGGTGTAAAAGGTGTATTCACCCGCTTCCTTAATATTGATAAACCCTTCGAAGTGCATGGCAAATTCAAGCGTATCCTCATCTTGTGTAACAAATATATCGAAGTTGTCAACATTTCCACTAGTAGTCAACGACGCTGGAAACAAGGTAAAATCAATTAGCCTGGGATCCTGCATTTCCACGGTCGGTTCAATATAATTGAGGCCTGGTGCTAATGTAGCAGTTGGATTGTCAGCGGGACGCGAACCGGTAACAGAATAGTTTTTAACCACCAACGGGCTTTCGGCCATACTGCCATCATCCATGTATGCTATGGCAATAACCTTGGCGCTTGAAGGCAGTGTAAAGGTGCCATCATATATTGTTCCGGCAGTAATGGACGGAACACGGCCATTTGTAGTGTAACGTATTTTTGCCCCGGGTGTGGAACAACTTAATGAAATGGAAACATTCTCGTAACTTCCTTCATCTACAGAGAATTCCGGAACTTCAACAAATTGTCGATTGGCATCATATCCGGCATCCCATTGTGTTTCTCCAAATTCTATCACGCCTATATCAGGAGCTGTACCATTAACAGGGTCGTTAAAAGGGGAAACATCAGTACCACCATCAATTAAACTGGTTTGGTCAGATTGTAAACGGAAATCCTGGTTGTAAGCGTCAACAAAGGTTTGTTCCCATTTGTTCCATCCGTAGAAACTTCCTTCAGAAGTTACCTCCGTTCCATAACCACCGCCCCTCATAGCATTATTAATGGCGAAGCTCCCTTCATAATTATATGGTTGACTGCCTTCAACACCTGGCACATCAAATTGCACGTTCATATGCACGCTATTGAACATGTAATTCCCTATTACTTTGTTCATTTGCACACCATTTCTAAAACCATATACAATATTATGATCGGCCAGTAATCTGCCAACGTAGTTATAACCAACATCTCCATAATCATGATATATTCCGATTTGAAGTATATCAGAATTACTATCCTTAGGATATTTATCGGAATAATAAACAATATTGTGGTCAAGGCGCATGAAGTTATAGTTTTGAACTCCATCAAGGAATCCACTATCATGTGCCCTTAGAAGGCAGTCGTATACAATGTTGTGGTGTATACGAGCCACACCTTTTGCCCAAGTATCTGAATTGTATATCACTTTCATGGCAATACCTGAGTGGGGCGTGGTATGAAGTGTATTATACCCAATATTGTGATCAAGGGATACAGCGTTTCTTGGCCCAAAATTTAACATGCCTGATTCTGTTACATGGTAGTTGTTATGGTGAATCAGGTTGTTTAACACCTTGTTTTCTTTTCCAACTACAGAAACAGCAGATGCGGCACTCCATGTTACTTCGGAGTTTTTTAAGGTATTATTGGTACCTGTAAGAATTATACCGGATTCACCACTCCACTGCATTTGCCAGTCGCCGGTAAGATCAATTGTATGGAACGGGAATTTTGCCGTTATACCATCAATCACGTTGTTTTCTGCTTCTGAAAGCAGAAGTTTTCCATAAAAGGCATTGTCTGTGGTAATCGCGTTGGCAAAAAGATTAAAACCTTTTATGGTAACATTTTTAAGGACTCCTTCAGCACCTTTTGGCCTGAAAGCATAGCAATATTTTTTTACTTCCACTACATTGCTGCCTATACCTGTTGATGAGGGAGCATTGCCGTCGGGCGTTTTCACATAAAGCTTATTTGTTTCGGAATCCTTCCACCATTCAGCATCGCCCAAAACTGCTTCCGGACCTCCATTGGCATGCATATTGGCTGGTGTAGGGTCGAACAGGTAATAACGCGAGGAATCTTTGATATTCCAGTTACCCATATTTCCAACTGCACGCCATCCATTACCTTTGGTGGTAATTGCAGTCCCTGAAATCTCGGTTACTAATCCGGTAGACCCTTGTCCGTCCTTCTCATGATATGGGTTTGACATGTTTACCCAAATTTTTGCCCCTTCCCAAAGAGATTCGGGTTGGTCAAACTCATTGTCATGAATAATCAACCATCTGTTTAGAGGAGATTCCCCGGTCAGGCCGTTTTCATCGGAATCATCAATAACACCATTTTCAACCTCGTCCATCCAATCGCGCCCATCGGCTACTTTTGGCCAACGAGTAAGATGAATCATTTCACCATCAACGAATACCTGGTTGTTTTGGCCGTTTTCTGTCACGTCCCAGTTCATGTTGGTACTGTACACGCCGTTGCCCTCGTGGGTCCAACTGGTAAGTACCGCGGTACCGTTAATGGTTACCTCATCGCTTCCATTGGGTTGAATGGTGATGCCTTCAACGTCAATTTCAACCTCTTCGCGGTACGTGCCCGCGTGTACAATAATTACATCGCCGGGCGATGCATCATCTACCGCTGCCTGTACCGTGGGGTAGGTTTGCCCCGGTCCCGCGTGCCGGTCAGCGGCGTTCAACACTGTGCCCACTATAAAAAGCAGGCAAAAAATCGAAAGAATTTTTCTCATAATAAATAGTTTTTAGTTAATAAAAATTAATGCCATAGCATTAATCATGCAAGAGTAAATAGGATTATAAAAGGGAGAAAAAGCATCATAATCAAAATGACCATCAACACTAATTCTAACCGTTTCAAAAATCGTATTTTATGTTCTATATTTTTTTGAGCATATTTAGTCATGAAGTATTTTTTCATGCTTGTTCAGCAAAAGTAGTTTTCCATGTACTCAACAACTTGGCAATTCTTGATTATTCTTTGGTATTCATACATTACCAAGGAATAATCAAGAATTGCCAAATCGCTGATTTAAATTTTGGAGGGGTTCAAAAAATTGTTATTTTTCCATTCTATGCTGATGGAACTCGGTCTGGATAGCGATTAGCATTGTCGGTTTTCCGTTGTCAGTATTCAGGATGAGAGAATGCTTTTTCTTCGCGAACATTATGAAAGTTGAAGATATACTGATGAACTCAGATATTAAAAATTAACAAAGCTGAGTTCCATCTGTAAAAAAACGAAATAAAGGTATCGTGTGACCCCGATAAGGGTCGAATATCAAACCACATCGTTCCTATAGCTATTTGAATCCTTCTGATTCTTCTTTACACGAAATAATCATACCTTATTTTTCTTTCTGTATTCGGTTGGTGAAAGCCCAAATTGCTTTTGGAATAACTTGGTAAAATTTGCAACATGTTTAATACCTACATTATAAGCAATTTCGGCAATATTCATGTTGGAGTTATGGAGCATCTTTAGTGCCGCGTTCATTCGATAAGATCTTATATAGTTACTTGGAGAGGTGCCAAACTGTCCAGTAAATTTACGGCTCAGTTGAGAAGGATGAATATTTAATTTAGAGGCCAGTACTGTTGCATTAAAATTTTCGTCTGCCATATTTTCTTTAAAAACTTGTTTCAGCTTTGAAATAAATGATTTTTCTGTTAGGTTGGTATATACCTTAACGACATCAATAAAATGATTTTCCGCATACACCTGTTTTAATCTTTCCCGATTATCCAAAATGTTTTTGATTATCGATTTCAATAATTTTATTGAAAAAGGCTTGGTAATATATGCATCAGCCCCGGTATGGTAGCCTTTAATCTCATCTTCACCGGTTGCTTTGGCAGTAAGCAGAAGTACAGGGACGTGAGAAATAAGTTCATTTTTCTTACAATGTCCACAAAATTCTATACCATCCATTTCGGGCATCATCACATCGCTGATAATCAGGTCGGGGACATGCTCCAATGCTTTTTCCAATCCTTCCTTCCCGTTTTCCGTCTCTATGACATTGAATTCGTCCGACAACAAATTGTTGATCACTTTTCTCAAATCAGGGTTGTCCTCAACCACCAGCAATGTTTTTCCATTGTACCCTGTTGATTCTTCAAGTACCCTATTATCATCAACATCCACATCATCAATGATTCCATTAAAATATTCCTCGCGGGTCACCTGGTCCTTCAATGGGCTTTCTTCAATTTTATTCCCATCAATCCTTTCTGCAGGAAAGGACAGGTAAAAGGTAGTTGTTTTTTTCGGGATGCTCTCCAGTTTTATCCTGCCCCCCAGTAACTCCACGAACTCTTTTACCAGGGCAAGGCCAATGCCCGTGCCCCCTTGCATGTCGGTGCCCGGTACCTGGTAAAAACGGTTGAACACGTTTGGCACATGCTCTGGGGCAATGCCTTTGCCCGTATTGCTGATGGAAATTTCGAGGGTTGCGCCCACATTTTTTTCTTGTTCCTGGCTGTCACCATCGTCCACCACCTTTATCTCAACGGTTACCTTGCCCTGTTCTTCGGTGTTCTTTATCGCGTTCGATACAAGGTTGTATAGTATCTTGTCCAATATATCCACATCAAACAGGCAGGTGAACGCTTTGATGTTGGTGTTAAAAGCATACCCGATTTGTTTATTTTTGACGTAGGGGACAAATATATCCATTATGGATTGAATATACCCCATAATTTCTACCGGCCTCAGGTTGACTTTAATTTTATCCTTGGTTATTTTCCGATAATCCAATAATTGGTTGATCAGGTTTTTTAGGCGGTTGATATTTTTTTTGGCAAGCTGGAGGTTTTTTGTATCCTGATCCGTGAGCATGCTATTTGAAAGTACCGATTCTATGGGCACCGAGATCAATGTAAGGGGGGTACGGAACTCGTGCGAGACATCCGTGAAATACTTGAACTTGAGCTCATTTGCCTCATGCTCCATACGGGCCTGTTCCCTGGACAGTTTTAGCTTGTTCAGCAGGTTGATCCTGTTTTGCCTGATTGTTTGAATAAAAAGCAGGAGCCCCATGAACAAAACAACAAAAGCGGCATAAAAAACCTTTGTCCTCCACCAGGGCGGCATAATCGAGATATGGAGTTTGTCCCCCACATTGTTCCATACATTGTAGTTGTTCGATCCCCTTACACGAAAGGTATACGTGCCCGGCTGAAGGTACGAGTAGGTTACCTCCCGGTTATGGGCGCCGGTATGCCTCCATTGATTATCCAGCCCTTCCATTTTATAGGCAAACCGGTTGTCAGCGGGCGAATGGTAGTTGAGCGCCGTGAACGTGATCCGCAGGCTGTTGCGCGAGTAGGGGAGGGTAATTTCACGGTTTTCGGGCACGGGGATTGATTTTTCGAAGTTGTTTATTTCTACAATGTGCACCGGGGGAACAAGGCTCTCCATATCCATACTATCGGTTTGTACAACATAGAACCCGGAGTTTAATCCTCCCACGAACAACTGCCCACGAGGATCCATCATGGAATGGATATTGATTTTTAAACCTTTATACATGCGAAAGGCGCTTTCTTGTAACGTATCGGACATCAGGACGGCCAGCACGCCGGGGTGCTGAAGCCACATCCGCTTCTTGTTGTCAAAATGGACATTGTTAACCACGTTTTCTGCCAGGCCGTCTTCCACCAAATAACGTTTTAATGATTTGTCCCGGTAATTGTAACGGAACAGGCCCGATTCCGTACCAATCCATATATTACCCTCATACCCTTGCGCGAAACAAAATACTTTAAGCCCGTTCAGCCCATATTTCTGCACGTCGGACTGGTCCATGTTAACAAACCTGTCCTCTTGAAGGGAGAAAATGCAAAAGCCCCTTTCGGTCCCTATCCAAATATTATGAAAGGAATCCATGAAAAGCCTGGTCGGTTTATAATCCACCAACCCGTCGGCCTCGCTGTATCGTTGAATGGCGCCCTTGTCCGGGTCGTATTTGTTGAGCCCTTCCTGTGTTGCAATCCACACCTTGTTGCCCGCGTCTGTAACCAGGTCAATTATCGCGTTGTGCCATAGCCCGTTGGAAGTTGTAATATTTTTGGTAATGTTAAGCGATTTCACATCTATTTCCATTGCCCCTTCCAACGTACCCGCCCATAGCTTGTTTTTGCCAACGGGGTACAGACATGTAACATGGCTGCCCGTCAAAACAGGGTTGTTCTTTTTCAGCCTGTTTACCTGCTTAAGGTTTTTGTCGTATTCCCATAACCCTTTGCCAAAAGTGGCAACCCATACATTACCGGCCCCATCCCTGTAAAAGTCCTTTACATATCCTTTGTGATCGGATACGTTTCCCGTGGCAACGAATTCCTTGTCCAACCTTCCCTGTTGTCCCTCCATGATTTCAATCCCGGATACCCCGTTGGAAAGCCATACCATGCCCGATTCATCTGAGAAAATATCTGTAATAATTCCCGGTGAACGCTCATGCTCCTGGCCTTCCCCGTGCTTAAACACATTATCAACTTTCAGCCCTGCATCCAGCTTGTACAGCTCGTGCCCCATGGATGCCCAGGCAAACCCGTTTATGTCCCTTTCAACATCATAGCAATCACCTTCAAGTAAGGCAGTCGCGTTTTCAGATGCCACATCAAGATTATACAGGCCCATGTTTTTACATAGTAACAGTGTCCGGGGGGAAAAAAAGGAAATGTTTCTTATTTGTTCAAATTTATCCGCCCCGTCCTCTATTGGGAGGGCTTTTCGGGTGTTCCAATCATACCGGACAAGCCCCTGGCCAAAGGTGCCCATCCAAAGGCCAGTCCCATCAGGGCTTTCCGTCATGGACAACACGGGAAACCCATTGTGCAAGGCGCCCTGGAACCCTAATTTTTCAAGCCTGTTTTCCAGACTGTTTACGCGGTACAGCCCCGTTTCGGTACCGGCCAGAACCCTGCCGTTGGGGCTGTTGTACAAACAATGTACCTTATCATTAAACCGGGCTCCTGATGAATCAACGAAATGAACAAATGTATTGCTTTCGGGAATATATTTATCCAATCCCATTTTGGTGCCGACCAACAGGTTCCCTGTTTCATCCCTCCCCAAACACAAAACGTTGTTGTTGCCCAAGGTCGTGCTGTCATTGGGGGCATGCCTCCAGTAACGCAGGTCGTAAGCATCAAAACGGAACAGCCCGTTTTGGGACCCGAACCACATAAACCCTTCCGTATCCTTATGGATACAGATAGGACTGTTTGGGGCAATTTTATCTGAAACGGCCAGTCTTTTAAAATTGTTTTCCCCGGTGAATTGGGCATTTTGGCCAAAAGTGGAAATAAACAGGACATTTAAAAATACCATGAGGATGCATTTAAATGCATGGAAGCTTTTATCATTTTTCATGATGCAGTAGTGTAGTTTTAACACCACAAATATACAAATAGAAAAAAGATGAAAAAAATAGCCTTTTCGGTTATTGAGCAAATCGCGACTGTTCAGGGGGATATACAAAAAACCCCGTTCCTCCCTGAGAGGGACGGGGTTGGTTTTTAGAAAAAAACCTGCCAGGTTTCAGAAACCTGGCAGGTTGGTTATTGGCCAAAAGGAGACGCAAAATTTTGCGTCTTTACCCAGAGACGCATGGCCATGCGTCTCTACAGTATTATCTGACAATCAACCGTTGGTTGATTACCTTGTTGTTGCCGCGTACAACTACCATGTACATGCCGCCGGATAGGCCGTTGGTGTTGAGCGTTTGCTCAACAACGCTTCTGTCCATTGTCTGCACATTGGTGCTGTAGGCTATCCTACCACTTATATCCATGATACTGATGGTAGCTTCGGTTTCGTTTTCGAAACCTTTTAGTTCTACAATCAACCCTTCGCCTGATTGGGCAGGGTTCGGGTAAATCTTAACCGTGGCTGCCATTGGAGCCATATCCAAACGTGCGGATGCCGATTTCACATGGCCGTCAAGGCTCCAGAATTCAACCAATACCAGGTCGCCACCAATGTTTGGCGTGGCTTGTGTTTATTTACTCATTATTATTTTAAAGGTGTTCATGAACTCCTTTCAGTCGGTTCCACCGGCTTTTCTCTACAATCAGTTGGTATTGACCTCGTACTCCCTTTTGATAAGTTGGTACAAAGCTATATCCTAACAGACTGAAGTTGACCGGTCTGCGGAGTCCGCTCTTTTCCCTGTTGATGGGTAGTTTTAATTTGTCTCTTAAGAATACGTAGACACGATTACCCATCATGCGTGCCTCTGTTTTCGTTTTAAAATCATCGGCGTAACGTACATGATATCTCCCTCCTCAACTCGTAAGCGGGGAGATATCCCAGGGTAAGAGTGATATCCTTCGTTTAATGCCTGCCGGATCTACAAGTTGAATATTTCGCTTCTCGCGTTTAGGAAGTCGATATGTTGTGTTATCTTTTCCAATTCAACCTGCCTCGTATCCGGGTTGTTCCCTTCGGTCACGAGATCGCTCCGCTAAGTTCTGTTCGTCAGTACCAACCTTTGCAGTCTGGCTTCGTTATTCCCTCGCTCCGGGTCAGTGCGCCTCTCACGAGGCACCACCTTGCCGCTTGCTAGTGCTTCCAGAAATATCTGGCGCACGAGGGACTTACACCCTCTGGATATAATTAAGTACAACTTGTTCTTGTAAATCTGAAAATAAATTTGCATTTTTCGAATTTATTCAGACCTTTAGAACAAGTGTGCCTACGCTCATGCTTGGCACACACAATGTATATACAAAATAGGCGAACTAGTAGTAAATTCAACAATTACAGCCCGCTTCAACTTTGTAACAGTTTGATAAGTTTGAAGCCCGTAATCGCCTACTTTGCATATACTTAACGTTAGGCGTAAATTAACTACACTAAAATTGCAACTTGATAAATACGGATTGATTTTGTATATTTGCACGTATAAATATTCTGAATTATGGATGCAAAATTGACATTAAAACTGGATAAATATGTGATAGATAAAGCTAAAGAATATGCTTCATCACATCAAAGGAGCCTTTCTCGCATGATTGAGTCTTATCTCAAATTATTGATTGATAAAGATTATAAACGAGTTGATAATGATATTGAGATATCACCATTTGTTAAAAGTATGCAAACTGGAGTGAAACTTCCAGCAGATTTTGATTATAAAAAGGAATATGGCGATTACTTAGCAGAGAAGTACAAATGAAAGATAGATTATTTCTGGATACAAACGTTGTTCTTGATTTGCTTGGAGAAAGAGAACCTTTTTATAATTCTGCTGCCAAGATTACGACACTTGCTGATAAGGGTGAAATTGATTTGGTAGTATCTGCATCAACCTACTCGACTGTGTATTATTTGCTTTCAAGATTTGAAGATAAAGAATTGGTTAAGGAGAAGATACGTAAATTCAAGGTAATAGCTGAGACATCAGATTTGACAGATAAAATTGTTGATAAAGGATTATCGTCAAAATTTTCGGATTTTGAAGACTCTTTACAATACTATTGTGCCATAAAAATGGATTGTAAATTATTGATTACAAGAAACGGTAAGGATTTTAATGAGTCAGAAATTCCAGTTTTGACACCTGACGAATATTTGAATAGTTTGAGAACAAAATAATCTACGCCTAATCGAGTAGGTAGCCGTGAGGCAAAAGCCTCACGGTGAACCTCTCACACCACCGTACGTACGGGCCACGTATACGGCGATTCATCAAACAATGGGGAAAAGCGTGGGGTTAAATTTATGGGGAACTAACCATCCATCGTGTTCTTTCAGTTTTTCCTGAATATTTGCCTATGAGATACTATTAAATTTCACAGCCTTAAAGATGATTTAACAACGGCAATCATGCTTTGTCTTTGGGTGTTGCATTTTTTTGCCCTTTGGGCAAATTTTTATTCAGGAACCTTATTTCTGTTGTTTAAATTTTTGTTTTTGGAAAATTCCGATGGTAAGCAGCCAAAGGTTTGCTTAAAACAACGGCTAAAATATGATGCGTCTTTTAACCCAATTTCGTAAGCAACTTCATTAATGTTTAAGTCAGATTCGATAAGTAGGTTGGCAGCTACTTTTAATTTATAATTTTTTATAAAATCATTAACAGTAAACCCGGTTAAGCTCCTAATTTTTTTATAAAAATTTGTACGGCTCATACCAACTTCTTTTGACAATTCATCAACACCAAAAGAAAAATCTGATAAATTATTGTTTAATGTTTTTTGAACCTTCAGGATAAACTCTTCATCTGTTTTAGTGGAACAAATTTTAAGATCGTCTAAATGATATGAGCTTCTATATTTTTCATATAATTCACTCCTGTTTTTAAGGATGTTTTTTATATATGAGGCCAGGACTTTAATGCTAAAAGGCTTGGTAAGGTATGTGTCTATGCCGGTTTGTAGCCCTTCAACCGTACTTTCTTCGGAGGTTTTTGCTGTTAATATAATTACCGGGATATGTGATGTTTCAGGCATAGTTTTAAGCTTTTCACACATTTCTATTCCATCCATTTCTGGCATAATAATATCGCTGATTATTAAATCGGGCAGTATTTTTTTTGCTTTTTCCAATCCTTCAATGCCATTTTCGGCTGAATAAAAATTATAAAGCTCACCCAGGTTTATGGTAATGAACGTTTTTAAATCAACATTATCCTCCACCAATAGTATGTTTGGCTTTTTATTATTTTGTTCTGGTTCGGAATCCAATTCTTCTGTAATTGGCCCTTCGTTATGGTTTTGTTGTACTTTTACATCTGCTAAACTTATATCTTTTGACAATATTTGTTCCTGATCGTTGGTAACAGGTTTTAATATTGGAAACATGATTGTAAATATTGTATTGTATCCATCTTTGTTCAACCCAGCTTTGTTGCTTTCTACCATTAGCTCCCCTTTGTGTATTTCAACCAAAGCCTTGCAAAGGGTTAAGCCAATGCCCGTGCCTTTTTGTTTGTTATAATATTCGGCATGTGCCTGATAAAACGGGTCGAATATGTGTTTAAGGTGTTCCTTTGCAATACCAATGCCAGTGTCTGCTACTTTAATGTAAACCTTTTTTTCTGGTTCATTAATATCAACGATAACTGATATTTTTCCTTTAGATCTTGTAAATTTAAATGCATTTGAAATAAGGTTGTATACTATTTTTTGCATTTTATCAACATCATAGAAAGTATAATATTCATTTTTATTTGATATAAAATTATAGTGGATTTGTTTGTTTAATGCAAGGTGTTCAAAATCATTAAAAATCATCTTTAGCAGGGCGATTAAATCATCAGTAGTAGGGTTGAAAGGAAGCGTTTGGCTTTCGAGTTTTCGAAAATCCATTAGCTGATCTACCAATTGTTTTAATCTCTTCGTATTTCTTTGCACCAAATCCAGTTGAATTTTTTGGCTTTGGTTGTAATTCCCTGATTCTAATAATTGATCGATTGGCCCTCCAATTAATGAAAGTGGAGTACGTAGTTCATGAGAGATGTTCGTGAAAAACTGCAATTTTAATTTGCTTAATTCTTTTTCTTTGGAAATCTCCATTTTCTCCATATCCAACAGGTTTCTTTTGCGTTCTTTGATGATTAAAAACCTTCTGAATAAAAGTACGGTAACAGAAACGACAAAAATATATAATAGGGCAGCCCACCAGGTTTGCCACCATGGGGGGAAGATTTTAATTGTTAATGACACGCCTTTTTCATTCCATATGCCACTGCTGTTGGATGCCTGTATTTTAAGATGGTATGTGCCTGGGTCGAGGTTGGTATAAGTAGCCTTTCTTTCAATGCCAGCTTTATTCCAGCTTTCCTCAAAGCCGATTAGTCGATATCGGTATTGTATTTTAACACTCGATTTATGATCTACCGCGGTAAAATATACCGTTACTGTTGATTGATTATGTTTTAATTCTATATTGTCAATTACATGCGGACTCTTTCCTTGTAATATTCTTGAATCCTTATCAATGGATTGGTGGTTTATTTCAAGGCCAACAATATAAATTGGTGAAGGCTGGGTGTTTTTAAGTAGGGAACCAGGATAAAAGGCATTAAATCCATTGTTGCCCCCGGCAAAAACAAGCCCTGTGGTTGTACAAATAATTGCCCCTATATTAAATGTGTTGCCTTGCAGCCCGTCTTTGGCATCATAAGCATGCATTAATATAGTGTCTTTTGAAAATATTTTTCTTGTGTCAAGATTTACCAATCCCTTACTGGTACTTACCCAGGAGGTAGAATCATTTGCCATGGTAATGCCTAAAATATCATTGGAAGGCAATCCTTCATTCTCAGTCAGGATATTAGTCTTGTTTAGCGCAGGGTTAAATACGGCAAGCCCAAATCCCTGGGTGCCGATGAGTAAGTTTCCCGATTTGTCTTCATCAATACTGGTTATGCTGGGCCTTACTAGTCCATTGGACTGAATGAAAAGATCGGTTTTGGAAAAGTAAAATTGACCCGCTGAAAAGGAGTCAAGCTTAACAAGATCGCCATTGCCACCAAACCACATATTCCCATTTTTGTCTTCGTGGAAATCCCTTACCGAACGTATTGATATATTTGCATTTTCAGGATGTTTTATCTGTATAAATTTACCATTGCCTAAATATAGGCAGGGTAAATTATATGTAACCCCAACCCATATGCGTTCTTTGGAGTCTTTATACACTGAGGCAATATTGTTCCCGGAAAGGGACAATGAATCTTTTAGATCCATTTTTAATGTTTGCACCTTAACCCCGTTTTTATTAAGTATATTAATGCCTGAGTTATATGTTCCTGCCCAAATTTGATTGTTAATATGGTTTAAGGACATTATAAAATCGGAACTAATACTCTGAATATTATTTTCTTCTACCCTGTAATGCCTAAATTCCCCGGTGTAGGGGTTAAACCTGTTAATCCCACCACCATCGGTACCAATCCATATATCATCCGTGTCAATTTCAAGAAAAGATGTGATTTTATTGTTAGATAGCGAATTGGATATACTATAATAATGTTGATAATGGTTAAACTTCATTTTGTTAAAATCCAATTTGCTAATACCCCCGGAATAGGTGCCTAACCAGAGATCGCCATGGTTATCGGTGGCAATGCTCTTAATAGTATTTCCGGATAAGCTATTAGTTTGGTAATCTGTGTTTTTAAATATGCTGAAAACATCAGTTCTTATGTCCAGCTTATTGAGTCCGTTGTTTTCAGTGCCTATCCATAAATTGCCCTCATGGTCAAGGTTTAGGGCAAATATTACATTGCCACTTAAGCTGTTCTGGTTGTCTGATTTTGTGGTATAGCTTTTAACGTATTTTTTGGTAGTCATGTCAAAAACATACATACCCATTCCCCAAGTGCCTATATATAGCAAGTTGTTATTACCTTTTTCAAGGGAAGTGGCATTCTTTTGTGTAGTCGAGTTTATTTCATTGTCGGTGTAATGGGGGTAATGATCAATGGTTTCGCTTCCTGTATCCATAAGCATTAAGCCGAGGTTAGTGCCTATATATAATTGATTCTTTTCATTAAAAATCAGGTCGGTGATTAGGATTGGCTCCAGGCTGGGATCCTGCGTAAATAAATAAGATTTTATCTCCCCGTTTTTATTAATTTTATAAAGGCCGTTGAAAGTGCCAATCCACAAATTGCCTTCATCATCCCCTAAAATTGTTTTTACGGCATAATTCGAAATCGGCAAAAGGTTTTCCATAGTATCCGGGCCAGCCAGTAAACTTATGTTTTCACTTTCCCGCTCATATTTAAACAAGCCGTTGTCTGTGCCTATTAAAATATCGTTCTTGTTATTCTCATAAAAGCTATAAATATTACGTACTTTTCGATATCTTGAATCTTTCTGGATGTTTATCTCAGTAATAGAATAACCATCGAACCTGCAAACGCCATTACCGGTTCCAAACCATAAATAGCCAAATGAATCCTGAAAAATTGTATGCACAGTATTTTCTGTAAGCCCATCTTCAATGGTGTAATTTATAAACGTAAGGTTATTGTTTTTAAATGTGTTGGAATATAAACACAGTGGCATTAACATTGCCAGGCAGCTTAAAATATATTTTCGTGGGATAAACGAAGCTAACTGCATCTTAATTAATCTTTATTAAAGTGTAATAGTATCTCAAATTAAATATACTTGCTGTTTTTTTGTTTATATGCAGCTTATATTTATAACGTATTACTATAATATGTATTGTTACAGACAGTAAGGTGTTTATTAAACGTTTTTGTTGGCTGTGTGCAACACATCCGAGGGTGCTTTGCCAAACTTTGCTTTAAATGACTTTGAAAAATGCGATAGGTTTTTAAAGCCCACTTTATAAGCAACTTCGCTTATGTTGTAATCGTCATTTGCCAAATAAGTATAAGCATTTTTTAATCTTATTGACTGTATTAATTCATTGACCGACATTCCGGTTGTGTTTTTAATTTTTAAATAAAACTGGCTCCTGCCGATGCCAATTCCGCTGATCAGTTTTGGTATACTAATGTCATCAAGGTTTTCTTCAATATATTTTACGGTATTTGCAATTATCGGATCAAAAGGCAGGTTATCGGCATCGTCATGCTCTTTTATAAAAAAGTTTTTCATGAAAAGGTGTCGTAATTGTTCTTTTAATAATAGTAAGTTTTTTATTTTAACCAACAATATTTCTGAGTTAAAAGGTTTAAAAATATAATCGTCTGCCCCTTTAAACAAACTTTCCAATTGGCTGGATTCATTGTTTTTTATGGTTAGCATAATAAAAGGTATATGGCAGGTTAAATGATTTGATTTTAATTTTTCGCAAAATTCATTACCATGCATCTTTGGCATCATTAAGTCGCTGATTACCAAATCAGGTAAATATTTAACTGCTTTTTCATAGCCATCCAGCCCATTGTAAGCATTTAATATTTTATATTCATCCATGAGCAAAGTAGTTAGGAACTCATTCAATTCAATGTTGTCTTCTACTATTAATATGCTCGTTGCATTATTATTAACAGCTCGTTTTTCTAAACTCATGCCAGCCTCAAGAGTTTTAAGTACAATATCTTCTTTCTCTGTTTGAGGTGTATTTTGCTCATTTTTTGTGCTTTGGAAAGTAAAGCTTACTATAAAGCGCGTACCTTTACCTGGTTCACTGTAAACTTTTAGGTTTCCTTCATGAAGCTCGCTAAACTCCTTTACCAGAGACAATCCGAGGCCTGTGCCTAGAGAGGTGTTTTTATCCTCTGGTTTTTCTATCTGGTAGAATGGTGTGAAAATTTTGTCGATGTATCTTGAATCAATTCCTATTCCTGTATCTTCTACAGTAATGTTCAGTTTTTTTGCGGTATCTGTACCTGCGATTTCAAACTTGAGCTTAACTTGTCCAAAGTCCGGCGTGAATTTAATTGCGTTAGAAAGAAGGTTGCTGCATATCTGGTCAATTACTTTTGCATCAAAAAACCATCTAAACGATTGTACTTCTGAAAAGAATATTAATTGAATGCTTTTAGTATCTGCAAAAGGTTTAAATCGCTCAACAATTTCCTTCAAAAATGGTACTACATCAGCCTTTATTTTATTTAAAGTCATTTTTTGTTCATCTATCTTCCTTAAATCCAGGATTTGATTTGTAAGGTGATGAAGCTTATCTGAATTTGATTTTATAATTTCCAGGTACCTTCTGTTTGGTATTGTGCCTTCACTTTCATTCAGCATTTTTTCTACCGGGCCTTTTATCAATGTTATTGGGGTACGGATCTCATGGGTAATTTTTGTAAAAAAATCAAGCTTGTATAAGGCAAGCTTTTTCTCATTTTCCATTTTTACCTTCTCAAGTACCCGCTTATTTTTAATTGCTTGTTTTTTTATCGTGATTTGTCGGAATATATACAGGCTAACAAGAAGTAGCATGGTATAAACCGAAATAGAAAGGCCATTAAAATACCAAGGTTTATGTATAACAATCGTTAGTTCCTTCCCTTGTAGGTTCCAAACATTGTGGTTATTTGCAACCCTTAATTTTAGCAGGTACGTTCCGGGTTTTAGGTTGTGATAGGAAATATGTCTGTTGTGTGACAAATAAACCCAATCATTATCAACTCCTTCCAGCTTAACCAGATACTGGTTGATGTCGGAATTGTAATAATTCAGGGCGGTAAATTCAAAGTTTAGCCTGTTATAGGCATAATTCAGTTCAATTTTTTCAATATTTGAAACATCAGAGGTAATTTCAGGAAAGGAACTTACATATTTGTTGCTAATTGTATAAATAGGTTTATTATTGATGTTAATTGAATGTATCATTGCTACTGGTGCTGCAGCATGTGTGCTGTGTTTGTCTGTGTTCAATTTTATAATGCCTTCTTTGGAGGGGAAATAAATGTAGTTTGGATTTTCTTTAAAACTTTGGCAGAAGAAAAAGTTTGTATTGGGCAATCCTTCTTTAATTTCATAATTTTTAATCAAAGGGAAAGAAAAATCATTCTCAGTATAATAAACATATCTTGAAATGCCTGTGTTGGATTGAATCCAAATGGCACCTTGTTCATCTTCATTGATAGAGAATACCACATCAAGTTTAAGCCCTTTTCTTTTGTTGAGATCGTAAAATTCATGTTTCTCATAATCAAAAAGGTATAAGCCACCGCCGTTTGTTCCTATCCAAATATTTTTGTGGCTATCCTGAAAAATGCTCAGTACGTCCAATTCCGGCATCCAGGACCCTTCAATGCCGTTATGTATACCTGATAACTTTTGCAGGCTCTGGGTATCTAATACTTCTACCCCTTGCATTTGCGATCCTATCCATAAGTGTCCTTTGTGATCTATCAGTATTTTTTTTACGGACTTAATTTTATGTGTTTTATTGATTTCCCGCAAATTTTCCAAAAGTTTAAAGGCTTTGTTCATTTTTAACATTCCTTTTTCGTGCAAACCTACCCATATAAAACTACCATCATAATGAATGTCATAAATGCGGGCTTTTTTTAATTCGGGATGTTCAATTTCGGTGATGGTGTTTAAAGAAGGAATGAATTTGTGCATGCCATGGTTCCACGTGCCAATAAGAAATAAATCATCGTTTATTTTTTCGATTTTGGTGATTATTTCTTCTTGGATACCTGAATTGATCCGTATATTATTCGTAATATTAAAATCCTGTCCGGTTAGCACAAGGCCATTTTCTGTGCCCAATATATAGTTGCCTTTTGTTCGTTCCATGCAATGGATCTTATTTAGAGGATTTTCATGGCCGGGATGTAAATGAATGGAGTTAAATAAATGGTTGTTCAGATAAAACTTATAAACTCCATGTCCCTTTGTGGCTGCCCAAAGCATGTTCTCATTGTCCAGGAACAGGTTATATACAGGTAATTTCTGGGGGTGTTGCGAAAATTTTTCTTTTGACGAGAAGCAAGTGAATTGCTCAGTTGTTTTGTTAAATACTACTATGCCATTATAGGTACCAAGCAGTAATCTGTTGTTTGTCCAGGGTATTAGATGGTTTATTAAGTTATCTGTCGAACCTTCTATAGAGTTAAAGACATTATATCTTTTAACCGATTCTGTTCGTTTGTCCATGTAAAATAATCCGCCACCAAAACTGGCTGCCCATACACCCTCATCATCAATTATCAGGGAATAAAAGGTCGGTGTCGACACATCAGAAAAATAATTCAGTAAGGTGTCCTGCGTAAGCTTGTAAACTCCGTAATCTTTAGAGCCTAGCCATAGATTGTCCTCGTTGTCCAGTTGTAGGCAGTGAATGATCCTTTGAGATAAGTATGGGTAAGTAGTGAATTTTTCGATTTTATCAGTGTCTTTGCTATAATAGAACAAACCATGTGAAGTGGCAAACCAAAGCTTACCTTGCTGATCCTGCTCAATATCATAAATATGTAAATTAGCATGGCCTAAATTTTCGTTAAACTTATAAAGCTTGCTTATGTCATTAACAATGTTATACTTATAAACGCCATAATTGCTGGCGCCAACCCAAAGGTTTTTATGATTGTCTTCGTAAATAGCGAAAATTAAATGATTACTGTTGCTTTTGTCGGCACCTTCAAAGTTTTTATTCTCGCAATGGTAGGCATTATACCGGTTTAAGCCATCATAGGTGCCAAACCACATGTATCCTCGCGAATCGCGGTAAATTTGTTTAACCTCACTATGAGATAAACCCTCTTTCCGGCTAATTGATTCCACAAAATAAAAATCGTTTTGGGCCTCCGCCTGGGTAGTTAATGAAAGTAATAGGGAGGAACATACGGTTATGTAAAACAGATAAGTTTTAAAATGCATTTAAATAATACATTAAGTAATAGCTTATATCCATAAATATAGTAAAAAATATTTTCAATGGTAGCATAAGCCCTGAACATTGTACATATTTCCCATATAAAAAACACGATATTCTTAGCCGGATTGTGAGCAAACATTTTCGGACGGAAAACAAAAAGCCATACCCGCCTGGTGATTAAATTTACAGAAATATTGATTACAAGTTTATTATTCTAATACTTAAACTATGTTGGGATATCTAAAGAAATCTGCTGATTTTACAAAAAGAGGGGTCGTTGTTATTTTTATGGTTTTATTTGTTTATGGTTTTCATGCCAGGGCTTATGCCAACGATTTACAGCGCCCTGTGGTAACCGGTAAAGTTGTTGATTTTGCTACAAATGAGCCTTTAATAGGTGTGAATGTTATTATTGAAGGAACAACAAAAGGCACGGTTACAGATGTAAATGGTGAATTTGAAATCGCCCTGGAGGGGGATTCTGCTTCTTTATTATTCTCTTATATAGGCTATCTGGAGGAGAAAAAAATAGTGGGGAAAGGCGAGAATATTGTAATAAACCTGATTGCCTCATTAGAAACACTGGATGAAGTGCTGGTAATAGGGTATGGTACCCAAAAAGAAAGGTCAATTACAGGTTCGATTAGCTATATGAAGGCCGAAGACCTGGAAGAAATTGCCGTTACAGGTATTGACCAGACATTACAGGGCCGGATGGCCGGTGTAATTATAACTCAGAATTCGGCTGCCCCTGGTGGTGCTGTTTCTGTTAGGGTTCGCGGACAAACCAGTGGCACAAATAACGAACCCCTATATGTTATAGATGGCTTGCCTGTTTACAACGAAAATTCGTTAAGTGCAAATTTGGCTGCCAGCGGCGGGGGGCAATCACAAAGTATTATGGCCACCCTCAACCCATCCGATATTGAAAGCATAAGCGTTTTGAAAGATGCATCAGCAACATCAATATATGGTGCCCGTGGGGCAAATGGTGTGGTGTTAATTACAACCAAAAGGGCCAAAGCCGGCCAAACAAGGGTTACCTTTGAGACTTATCAGGGAGTACAATCCATTTCAAAAAAATACGATTTGCTTAATGCAAAGGAATTTGCTCAGCTTAGCAAGGATGCAGCCATCAATGATGGGCTTAAGCCTTATCAGGGAAACGATCCTGCATGGCCCGATATCCCACCTTTTATTAACCCGGATTTAGTGGAAGATAAATTTGGTGAAGGCACAAACTGGCAAGACGAGATATTGAGGAATGGGCACATGAACAATTATCAGTTGAGCATATTAAGCGGCAATGATAAAAGCCAGTATTCATTACTCACAGGTTATTATAACCAGGAAGGCATTGTAAACAATTCTAATTTTAAGCGATATTCATTGCGGGCCAATACAAACACCGAAATAAACAAATGGTGGAAATGGGGCAGTTCATTAGCGACTACCAGAAGTGAATCAAAAATAATACCTACTGATGGTGTTGAAGGCAGCAGCGTGGTAATAACACCAGCATTATCTTATTTGCCCGTTATTACCCCTAAAAACGATCGTGGGTTATATAATACAGGTGCCCCGGCTTATTTTGCTGAATTGTCGAACCCAGTAATTGGTATTAATTTAAATGATAATAATACTCAAACAAACAGGGTTTTAGGTAATTTGTTTACAGAAGTTGAGTTTCTAAAAAACCTTGTATATCGCTTAAATTTTGGTGTAGATTATAATTCAAATGAAGGCAACCTATACGTGCCAAAATATACACAGGCCGGAATAGATTATGATGAGTCTTTCAGGTGGAAGAAGAACAACGTACAAAACATGTGGTTGTTGGAAAACACATTGCACTGGTCTAAAAATTTTAATGATATACATAATTTTGATTTACTGGGAGGATATAGTGCGCAGGAATTTAGGATTGAAAGTGAATTTATTGCAGTTGAAGGCTTTCCCAATGAACACAATACTACCTTGTCAAACGCTATTCGGGTAGGCGATAATACAGGGGGTGGATGGGAAGAATATTCTCTTGTTTCAATGTTTGGGCGATTAAATTATAATTATCATGAAAAGTATCTTTTATCCTTTACATTAAGGAGGGATGGCTCATCCCGTTTTGGTAAAGATAACCGTTATGGTTTATTTCCTGCATTTTCGGTTGGCTGGCGCATGGTTGATGAAGAATTCTTGTCTTTGCCCGAATTTGTCAATGATTTAAAAATCAGGTATTCTTATGGTAAATCAGGAAATCAGGAAATAGGAAATTACAAATCAACGGTTACTATGTATCCGCCAGAAATAGCATATGTGTTTGGAGAAACAAAAGTCCTTGGTACCTGGCCATTAAGTATACCCAACGAACAATTGAGCTGGGAGGAAACAACACAGCAGAATGTGGGGCTTGATTTAAGTATATTTCGCTCGAGGTTTGAATTTACTTTTGACTTATACCAAAAACTAACCGAGGGTGTCCTTGTTTCTGTCCGTCCTCCGATTCTTGCTGGATATGCAGACGAATACTGGGCCAATAATGGTGTGATTGAAAACAAAGGGCTTGAATTCATGTTTAGTGGCCGTTTAATATCTAAATCAAATTTTTCATGGTCAAGTGATCTTAATTTTTCAATAAACAGAAACAAAATTGTTAGTTATCCAGGAGGTGAAAACGGTGGGGTACCTTTCGAATTGGATGCCAATGGAAGGATAGGCCTTACCTTGTTAAAGAACAACGAATCCCTGGGTAATTTTTATGGACTTAAAACAGATGGAATTTTTGAATCAGAAGAAGAACTTAATGCCCACTTTTTAAATGGCAATCCTATTCAACCTCAAGCTGTTGTTGGCGACATTAAGTTTGTGGATTATAACAACGATGGTGCTATAGATGCTGCTGACAGGCAAATTATCGGCAATGCTTTTCCAGATGCGGTTTTTGGGTTTACAAATAGGATATCTTATAAATCGTTTGTGTTAAGTGTCTTTTTATTCTCTCAACTTGGCAATGAAATTTATAACCATACAAGGTCTGTTCTTGAGGGTATGACTGGTGACCGTAACCAGACAGCTCAGGTTTTAAACAGATATCAATCCACCATGAATCCTGGAGATGGAGAAACTCCGCGGGCCACCAGGTTCGACAATAATTACAACAGGCGTCCTTTTACCGATCGCTGGATAGAGGATGCCAGTTTTATAAGGCTTAGAAACGTAACATTATCTTACAACCTGCCAAGCAAATTGTTGGCCAGGGTAAATGTGCAAAATGCCAAAATTTATGTTACCGGACAAAACTTGTATACCTGGACAAACTATAGTGGTTTTGATCCTGAAATAAGTTCAAATGGACAGAATGCATATTTTCCAGGCTATGATCTTGGAGGTTATCCACAGGCAAAAACAATACTTGCCGGAATATCCATAACATTATAAAAAATAAATATCATGAGAATACTATTGTTTTTAATTGTAATAGCTGGGCTTATAGGTTGTTCAGAGGATTTTCTGGAGAGGACAAATCCTTCAACCATGAGTCTTGATAATTTTTACGAGACTAAATCAGACTTTGATATGGCCCTTGCAGGCGTTTACAACGTTCTTTTAAGGAGCGATAATTATAATATGAGCTTTTGGGAGCATTTTATGATTTCTTCAGATGATGCACATCCTGGTGATGATGCTGAATTTGGATCTTTATATGGAAATGATATTGATAATTTCACAGTACGTCCGGATAATATCATTCCCCTTAATATTTTTTCTTCTAATTATATAGGCATTGCACGGGCAAACACAGTTATTAGCCGGATCAAAGATGTTGATCTGGAAAAAAGCTATAAAGATATGGTAATAGCGGAATGCTCATTCCTTAGGGCTTTATATTATTTTAATTTGGTTAGGACTTTTGGCGATGTGCCGCTTATTACACGTGAAGTAAACGATCCGGAATTGGTTAATGTGCCAAGAACAGACAAATTAAAGATATATACTGAATTAATTGTCCCTGATTTAAAAGATGCTGCCTCTTTATTGCCTGAAACAAGGGACAATACAACCCATGGCAGGGCAACCAGTGGTGCAGCCAAAGCCCTTCTTGTAAAGGTATACCTTACCCTCGCACAATACGATGCGTCTTATTTCACATTGGCAAAAACATTGGCTGAAGAGATTATAACCAGTGGGGTTTATGAACTGGAGCCTGATTTTGCTGATATATTCAAACGCGAAAATGAGTTTGGCAAAGAGTCTATATTCGAAATAAATCATAAAAGTGGCCAGGATTTTTATTATTTTGAAGGTTTTGGACAAGGTAATCATCAACCAAAAAGAATTGGTGTAGGCAGTTTTTATAACCTGGCATTTTCTCCCCGGTTTAAAGGGCCTTCCAAAGCGGGCGACTCATTAGGCGCTTTTTCGTTTAGTGGCTGGGGCTTTGCTGTACCTACAACAGAATCTGATCCCAGAAGCGAGATATTAAGTGTTCCAGAAGGAACAGGCATAGTGGAACAATATCAAGATGGAGATATGAGAAAAGATGTTAGCATTTTATCATATTATGATGCGGCTGAAGAACTGAATATACCAGTGGATCATTCAATTAGCCCTTATAATATCAAAAAGTATGATGATTGGGAAGAGTCTGTTAATGGTGAGGCCGATGATAATTTTATGCTCCTTCGATTGGCAGATGTATATTTAATGTATGCCGAGGCCGACAATGAAGTTAATAATGGCCCAACAGATAAAGCCTATGAATATATTAATATTGTCCGCAGGCGCGCTTTTGGATATCCTTTAAACCAACCATCACCCGTCGATCTGTCTGGTTTAAGCTATGATGAATTTTTAAAAGCTGTATACCTTGAGCGAAGATTGGAATTGGCTTTTGAAGGGCATAGATGGTTTGATTTGGCCCGCCGTCCTGAAATGGCAATAGAAACCATGAAAAAACAAGGTAAAACTGCTATAAATAAAGATAAGCTGATCCTGCCAATCCCTCAATATGTGATTGATGAATCGGATGGGTTAATAACCCAAAACGAAGGGTACAATTAGCATATATAATTAAAATAAGTCAATTATTTCTAACATATAGAAAACTAATGTTTAACGTTAAATTTTATGAATTATGAAAAAGCAATTAACATTTCTTAATTTCCTGTTTTTAGCAGCCGTTTTTACATTTATTGGTTGCAACAAAGAAGATGATGGCCCCAATGCCCCTGAACTGAGTATTAGCGTAACGCCACTTATTGCAGATGCCCAACCAGGCGATACTATAAGTTTTAATATAGTAGTGGCTGGCGATCTGGCATCTGTTGAACTTAACAATAGCAGCATTAAAGATTACTCCGCGCAAACTTTTAATGATACTATAGAGCACACTTATACATTTCCTGAATCTGCTGATTCGGATATGGAGTTAAATTTTACTGTAGTTGATAAGGGTGGGCAGTCAAAAGATTTTCCTGTGATGGTTGGTTATCTGCAACCAGACTATAGCCTAGCAAATTTTGGCGTAAAATTAGCCGACACCGCAGCCTGGAGTGACTGGTGGGAAGGAACTAATTTACATGGTATCCCAGGGGCAACTTATGATGGTGGCGATGCCTCAGAAGCTATGTACGTAACATGCCGCGGTAATTATGCCAATCCTGAGATTTGGGATTTCTCTGCAGCCTTACCCGAAAATATGGGCACAGGCTTAATGATGACCAGGGAGTCAATTAAAAATGATGATGGAACAACAGCATGGGATGGCTATATGATACCTGTATTTGGATATTACGGTGAAGGCATGACCCAGCCAGATGTACAGCAGCTTAATTCTGTTGAAGGCGGGCTTCGCGTTATTGCCATTGATGTATATTACAAAACAGATCCTAACAGCCCAAGATCATTCAATGATATCAGCATTGATAATGGTGGTAAAGGCGTTAAGTTTCAGTTACGCTTAGGCAACCATGTTAAATTTGTTGAAAGTGGTGATAAAGCTGGATGGTTCATCATCAAAGAGGCATTTGTGGCAGAACCTGATACCTGGACAACACTATATTTTGTACAAAATGATGATGCTGAGATTAATGCAGAAAATGATGCTGGCGAAAAAATCCTTACCATGAACGGAACTGCAAGCGAAGTTGATTTCATGTGGCTTGTACCAGCTTATTCCTACGAACCAAGCGAATATGAAACACACGAAATTTATCTTAAGAATTTTAGAATTACATACCCTCCGGCTGAATAGTTATAAGTTAGTATTAGTTTTAGGTTATCCTTATCACCACCCTGGTGCTAAGCCTGGGTGGTGATTCTTTCCCTTTATTTTATAGATTTAATTAGACGCTCATGTTTTTAAATAGTAGGTTGGTATATACTATATGGTCATCATTAATAATCCTGTTTGTAATATCTCATGTTCAAGCACAAAATTCGTCGGCAGAAAATGGTGGCATAATTAAAACTGTTTATGTAAGCATTACACATCCAAATGCCGACGATTTAAATAATGGTTCCAAAGAGTACCCATTAAAGAGCCTTCAAAAAGCAATAGATGTTTGTAAAAATATACCTTCAAAAATTGTAATTGCCCCTGGCCATTACAGATCCTATATAGATATCCAAACCAATGAATTTCTGGAACTTGAAGCTGAAATCCCCGGGGAGGTTTTTGTAACAGGAAGCGATGAATTTATCGCTTGGCAGAAAAAAGACTCGGTTTATTGGCACGCATGGCCATATGATTGGGGTTTTTATGAAGACAGTGCGGCTTGTTTTGGCGATTGCCACCTTACAGACTATCAAAAAAGACGTGAGATGGTGTTTGTTAATAGAAAACCATTGAAACAAGTCCTAAGCTTTGAAAGCTTAAATAGTGGATGCTTTTATGTAGATGAGAATTATGACCGTGTATACATCAATCTGGCACAAGGCATTGATCCGGAAGATAATAAAATCGAAGTCTCTACCAGAGGTTATGATATCTACGATTTAGGCAGAAATGGTTCGCTAGCCAGGGCAACGGTTTATAATAAAAAAGGGCTTGTTCTTAATGGACTGGTCTTTCAACATGTTGCCAGTACTATTCATCAGGATGCTTTAACCATATCAAATACTGAAAACGTCATCCTTAAAAACTGTATTTTTGAATGGAATAACGGTGTTGGTCTTGAATTTTCGAACTGTAAGAATGTAATTGTTAAAAATTGTATTTCCAGGCATAATGGTGAACGTGGAATTGGTGTTGGTTCTGGTGAAAAATATAGTTTTATTAAGCTGGAAGTATATGGTAATAATTGGCGTACTAATGCCGATAAGATAATATCTCATGATGCTGCCGGCATTAAAGTTTTCGGAAGTACAAAGCAGGTTGTTATCGATAGCTCCAGGTTTTTTAATAATCAATGTATGGCTGTTTGGTTCGACTGGAACAATGAGGACTATGTAATAAAAAACTCTGAAATATTTGACAACCAGGAACCAGGTATCATGGTGGAAGGCAGCAGGAAAAGGGCGTTTATCATTAATTGTAAAATATATAACAATGCCATAGGCATTAAAGGCTATGGCCACGCAAATGTTACTGTAGAAAATTGCGAGATATCAGGAAATAAAGTGCAATTTGCCTTTGGACAGGACGGAAGAATAGTTCAGCAGGACAATAATTGGGAAATAGACTCAAAAGACTGGCGCATATTTCGCAATATAATTTGTGCTGTCGATGCCGCACAAAATATTTTTGAATTTTTTGAATATTGCAACCCAAATAAACCTACTACAAAATCATCAACAGATTTTGTAAATACGGTTATAGCAGACCATAATAAATACTACCACCCAAACCAAACTACAATTTTCCCGAACGGAAAAACATTAACGGGCAAAGAATTATCATTAAAAAAATGGCAGGAATTAACAAAGCAGGATTTAAATTCGAAGTTTAAAAATAAAAATTGCCA
>CAYRRV010000030.1:0-10581 GCA_964426725.1 uncultured Bacteroidales bacterium
ACCTCCATTACCCAACCTACCCGTCCGGTCAGGTTCCGGTACGAGATTGTGAAACCAGGCTCTGTTACTGTTACTTCCGGTGATGTATTCAACCTGCCAAATAATTTTGTAATTACCGATTCTATTCATAATGAACTCGATAATTACCAGTATTTCGATATTATCATCACCCCCTACACGAGATTGGCTGCAAGCGATGATGTCCGCTGCGACAATGGAATAAAAGACACTGTAAGAATATGGGTGAATCCCACACCGAAAATTTTTGCCTCTGTCGATGATACCGTATACTGTAACAACAGCACCGTGCCGTTTACACTTTCCTCACCTACCATTGCAACAGATTCTGTTCTGTATAACCTGCAGGTAAATATTTCAGGTGTTGATGGAGATGTGAACGGTTATGTTGAAGGTACCAGGCTGGCAATTCAGGATTTCGCCGATAGCCTGGTAAATATAACACCCGATGTGCAAACCGTCACGTATGCTTTCAAACCGTTTATCCGCAATGCTGATAAGTCGTTCGAATGCAACAACGGTATTATTTACCAGGTGGCCTTCGACCTGTTACCTACCCTGAATGCATTCATCAGCAGCGACTCTTCATTTATTGGTATTGACGATCCGCTTGAGATTCGTTGTCATGGCTGGAACACGGGAAAAATCAACCTTCATGTTGAAGGGGGTATGATAGCTTACCCGTTCCTGGATTCAACGGATTTAGATTTCAATTGGTCGAATGGCGCTGTTACTCAAAATCAAACCGGTTTAGCGGCCGGTATGTATTCTGTTAAAGTAACTGATCCACATGGATGTATTGTTCATGATACCATCCGACTCGATCAACCTGATGCTCTGGATGCTGTTATTGATGAAACCCAGAAAATTGTTTGCGGGCAGGGTAACCGGCTGGCTGTTAAACTTAATATTGATGGCGGTACACCCGGGTATGCTATAGAATGGGATCATCCTACCTACACGTATATTCCTGATAATACCGATACGGCATACAACCTGCCACCCGGCCGGTACACTGCCTTTATTCGTGATACAAATCAATGTTATTACAGCACGGCCCGTTCTTTTGATGCAATTTCTACCCTGAAAGCCAGTGTTGAGGGTACAATGCCTTATTCTACGACACCGGAGATATATTATATTTCCTGTCATGGCGCGAGCGATGGTGTGCTTACCGTCGATTTTGACAATAATTATGGTCCGGTTACCTTCGTGTGGACTTATCCCGACGGAACCGTGGATACCACCATGAATGATTTTATTACCGGGTTACCTGCCGGGGAATATGAATTGTTTGCATTCGATTCTCTTGGCTGTACGGCAGAATCTGACTTTGATCTAATTGAACCCGATCCTATCGAGATTGATTTAAAACCTTCTGTTTTTTATGAAGATAGCTTTCATATCAGTTGTCACGGGTATTCCGATGGTCACATTACACCCGTTGTCACGGGTGGCAGTTTCCATTATAATTATATTTGGGAAGATGAAAGCGGGTTTTTATCGGATGATACCATTATTCACGATTTGTCGCCGGGAACTTATTACCTTACAATAAGGGATACCGGTCAATATCATCCTTACGAGTGTTTTGCCTATGATACCATTACCCTTGTCCAACCCCAGGATTTGAATTTCGATACTGTCTTTACTGATTACAATGGATACAATATCAGTTGTCATGGTAGCAGCACGGGTTCTGTAAGTTTGGAGAATATCACCGGAGGTTCAACTCCTTATTCTTTCGAGTGGTCAACAGGGAACGGATCCGGGTTGAATGGAGAAAGTACGCCTGAACAGTCTGGCTTAACAGCCGGGAATTACCGGGTAACAATTGGTTATGGTAATGATTGCGCGTATAGTTACGATTTCGATCTTGATGAACCGGTGCAGTTAGGTTTTACTCCTGAAATATCTGATTACACGGGTTACGAAATTCGTTGTTACAATGATTCATCAGGGCAGGTTAACCCGAATGCTCACGGTGGCGTTAGACCCTATCAATTCGACTGGTCCACCGATGATGGTGGGAATATCGCGGATGGAGATAGTCTTCAGAACAATCTCACGGAAGGCACCTATACTTTATTATTAACAGACGACAATAATTGCCGTGACACACTGGAAGTATCGCTCAAGCAACCCGGGATCATGCAATCGGATATTACCGCGAAATCTATTACATGTACCGGTATACCCGATGGGGCTGCTTATCTTGATGTATCCGGCGGGGTTCCGGGATATTCCTACAACTGGTTCGATATGGCTACAGGAAATTCTGTTGGTCAAACCCGCGATATTACCGAAATTGATTCCGGTTATTATAGCGTGGTAATTGCCGATACCAATCTTTGTCTGCTTCAGGATACTGTCTTTATTGATGCCCCACCCATGTTTAAAACGATTATAGAATTGCTTACGGATTACAATGGTTACGGTGTGTCTTGTCATGATGCAGAGGACGGTTCTGCTAAAGTTTCCGTGGAAGGTGGTGTGAAACCTTACCGTTTTGAATGGAGTACCGGGAATAATTCAAATATGGTTTCCGGTTTGTCCGGAGGTCCGGTTACAGTGGTGGTTACCGATGGAAACAATTGTAAGGATACACTCAGCATTGATGTTTCCACTCCCGAGCCATTGGAATCTGTATTTGAAAAATCGAATGTATCGTGTTTTGGTGGAACTGATGGTTCTATTAATGCTACCATCTACGGGGGGATACAACCATACAGGTATCACTGGTCTAATGCCGATACCACAAGTTATACTGATTCGCTGGAGGCCGGAAATTACATGTTAATAGTGGCCGACAGGAACAATTGCCTGCATGATTCAACGGTGGTAGTAGAACAGCCTGATCGTATTCAGATTGGGGTTGAAATGGAAAGACCTTATTGTCCGGAAACATATGATGGCTCTATTTTCCTTGAAACGGAAGGCGGCATGCCACCTTATTTCTACGAGTGGTCGGATGGGTCCTCGGATGATTACATCACCCAGGCTCTGGCAGGCAGGTATGATATCACTATCACCGATATGAACAATTGCGTGTTCGATACAACACTGGTATTGAAAGGGTCAAGGGAATTGTGCCTTAATATTCCATCAGGTTTCACGCCCAATGGCGATGGAGATAATGATACCTGGGTAATCATGGCCGGGCCTCCTGAAAATGAATCACAAATAAAAGAATTTTACGAGAAAGCAGTGATTGAAGTATATAACCGTTACGGGCAATTGGTGTTCAAATCAGACGAGGGTTATACTGAACCATGGAACGGGTACCATAAGGGTCAGCCACTTCCATTGGATTCATATTATTATATTATAGATTTGCAGAATGGTTCCAGAGCCATTACCGGTACTGTCACCATTGTTAAGTAGAGAAAAGAATTGAAATACAGGATTATATATATATTATTGATTATAATTGGATTGCCTGGCCAGGAGAGTGCAGCTCAGCAATTGCCCGTGTACAGCCAGTACATGCTGAATGGCTACCTGCTTAATCCTGCCGTGGCAGGAAGTGATGGATTTACTTGTTATAACACGACGGTGCGTCAACAATGGATTGGTATTAACGATTCCCCAAGAACTTATTCCGTTTCCTGGCAAACACGTCTATTGCGGAGAAGTTACGTGATTAAAAACCGTCCGGTTAAAAAAAATGTTTTAATCCCTTCACGTGCCGGCAGGGTAGGATTAGGTGCAGCGATGTTTTCAGATAAAAACGGGCTTATCGGGCGTACCGGTATCCAGCTTACTTATGCATACCATATTTTCTTGCGTAATACCCAGTTATCATTCGGCTTGACCGGGTTAGGATATCAATTCAAGCTGAACACGGATGGATTGTATTTCAGGGATCCTGATCGTCTTCAGTATAGTGATTTAAAGCGACCCATCTTCGTTCCTGATGCTAATTTTGGTGTTCACTTACTGCATTATAATTATCATGTTGGTTTTTCGGTAAACCAGTTATTCCAGTCATACCTGAAACTCGGTAACAATGGTTACGAGAGTTACCGGTTGCTACGCCATTACTACCTGATGGGAGGATACCGGTTTGTTACCCGGCACGATTACGAGATTGAACCGTCAATGCTTTTAAAAGTCAATGAAAAATTTGATACAACCGGCTTACAGGTTGATTTAAGCTGTAAAGTTTTCTATAAAGAAGATTACTGGGTTGGAATGTCTCTTCGGACGAGTAAAGATATTATTGTTTTTGGCGGTATAAGGGTGAATCAACTATATTTCGGGTATTCCTTCGATTACGGTTTAAACAATCTTACCCGGTTAAGCTATGGTTCCCACGAGATAACCGTTGCACTCAAACTTGGTGATAGTGCAAGACGATTCAGGTGGTTGCGGCGGTATTAGAACCCTGAAGAATAATTAATAGATATTTATTGTTATTTATCCTAATTAAACAAACAACAAGTAACCAAAAAAAGCCCTGTTTCCAAGGCTTTTTTGAAGTTTTAGTTAGTAATTGGTCGAAATATGGTTAAATCGTCATAATATCTGCTTCTTTTTTCGTGTATAATTCATCAACCTGACCGGAGTACTTGTCAGTTAGTTTTTGTACACTATCTTCTGCATCTTTTTCCATGTCTTCTTCCAAACCTTCTTTCATCATCTTTTTTAATTCATCATTGGCATCGCGACGGGCAGTGCGGATACTGACTTTCGCGCTTTCGCATTCAGCTTTTACTTGTTTTAAAAGATCCCGCCTTCTTTCTTCGGTAAGGGGCGGAACATTGATACGGATGAGTTCGCCGTTGTTAACGGGATTAAGACCGAGATTCGCGTACATGATGGCTTTCTCAATGGGTTCTATCATTGATTTTTCCCAGGGCTGTACCACGATGGTCTTGGCATCGGTAGTAGAAACATTGGATACCTGGTTCAGTGGGGTCAATACCCCGTAGTAATCAACCTTTATTCCATCAAGCATATATGGATTGGCCTTTCCGGCCCGTAATCGACGCAATTCGCCATCAAGATGATTGACAGCATTCTGCATTTTTTCTTCGGTCTCCTCAAGTAAAAATTGGACTTCCTCGTTCATAGCTGCCTGTTTAATAGAATTTAGAGGCTCAATATACTATTTTTTTTTCAAAAATATACAATCTCACTTTAATTTTTCCTTTAAAGCCAATGGGGTTTATTCAGACAGTTACAATTGTGCCCGTTTGTTTTCCTTCTATCTCCTTTTTTAGATTTCCAGCCTTGTTCATGTCGAAGACAATAACAGGAAGGTTATTTTCACGGCAGAGAGTAAAGGCAGTCAGGTCCATTATTTCCAGGTCTTTTTTGTATGCATCTTCAAAGGTAAGGGAAGTGAATTTTTCAGCATCCGGATGCTTCTCCGGGTCTGCCGTGTATATACCATCTACCCGGGTACCTTTGAGCAGCACGTCAGCTTCCATTTCTACACCTCTCAGGGCAGCCGCGGTATCGGTAGTAAAATATGGATTCCCGGTTCCAAAGGTAAAAATCACTACTTCACCCTTTTCCAGCGCTTCTGTCACTTGATTCTTGGAATATCTTTTTCCCACGGGACCCATGTTAACAGCCGTGAATAATGTCGCTTTTCCTCCCATCGATTTAATCACCGACTGAATAGCCAGCCCGTTGATTACCGTGGCCAGCATACCCATGTAATCACCACTAACCCGGTCAACACCCTTGCCGGTTCCCGAAACACCCCTGAAAATATTTCCCCCGCCAATAACGATACCCACCTTCACACCCATTTGCGCGATTTCATTTACTTGCCGGCAGTATTCTTCCAGCCTTGCCGGATTGATTCCGTGGCCGTCTTTACCCATCAGCGCTTCACCGCTTAGTTTGAGGAGTACTTTTTTGTATTTTGTCATTGTTGTTCTTTTTACACGCTAAGTTAATATAGTTTTTTGAATACAAAAAAAGCCTGAAAGTTTCATACTCACAGGCTTTTGAAATAAATTTAAAATATTTTATCAGGTCAATGAGAACCTGTTAAATGCAGTAACTGCCAATCCGGCATCTACACTCTTGAGGTAATCCCTGATAGTCATTTTATTGTCCTTTATGAAATCTTGGTTCAGCAAGGTACTATCCTTGTAAAATTTCTTGAGTTTACCCTCGGCAATGCGATCAATAATATTTTCGGGTTTGCCTTCTTTTCGTGCCTGCTCGCGGCCAATTTCAAGTTCTTTTTCCCTGATTTCAGAAGGAACGTCAGTTTCATCAATAGCAATAGGATCCATGGCTGCAATTTGCATGGCGACATTTTTGCCTACCTGTTCTTCAATATCTCCCTGGTTAAATCCAACCAGTGATGCCAGTTTATTTCCCGGGTGAATATATGCTACAACAGTACCGGCCTCAATTTTCGCGTAGTAGGAGAGATCAAGTTTCTCGCCAATGATCCCGATTTTCTCGATAACAATATCATTCACTACTTTACCGTCAACAGAAATGCTTTTCAGTTGATCAAGGTCTCCTGGTTTTTCTTTCAGGGCTGCATCAAGAATAGATTCGGCAGTTTTCACGAAATCATCATTCTTGGCTACAAAGTCGGTTTCGCAATTGAGAACGATCATCGCACCAAAATTACCGGCAGATTTTGCCAGGACAACTCCCTCGCTTGCTTCTCTGCCCGCGCGCTTGCTGGCGACAGCCTGACCTTTCTTGCGGATAATTTCAATGGCCTTGTCGAAATCACCTGCCGCTTCCTGCAGGGCATTTTTGCAATCCATCATTCCCGCGCCGGTCATCTTTCTTAGTTTACTTACATCTGCTGCTGTTATATTCGACATAATCTTGTGCTTTATGGGTTAATCAATATGGGTTATTCTTTATCAGATTCATTTTCCTCTGATTCTACTTCTTCCTGTTCTGCTTTTGCTTCATTTTCATCTTTCAAGGGCTGTTTTCTCGCGGAAGATTTTTTAGCAGGCTCCCTGGCAGGAATCTTTTCTTCGCCGGTTTCTTCTTCTTCTTCTTCTTCTTTTACTGCCTGGGCTTTCCTTTTTCCTGGTGCTCTTTCACCTTTATCTTCTTTTTTAGATTTTTTCTTTGGCGCTTCTGTATCTTTTTCTGACTTACGTTCGGTAAGTCCTTCTTCCACCGCTTTAGTTATAACATCCAGCACGAGGGAAATAGACTTTGAAGCATCATCATTCGCGGGGATGGGAAACTCAACAGCGTTAGGATCGCTGTTTGTATCTACCATCGCGAATACCGGTATACCCAGCCTTTTTGCTTCCCTTACCGCGATATTCTCTTTTGTGATGTCAACCACGAAAAGGGCAGCGGGGAGCCGCGTCAAATCGGAAATACTTCCAAGGTTTTTCTCGAGCTTGGCACGTTGACGGGCGATTTGAAGGCGCTCACGCTTTGATAGATTACTAAATGTACCTTCCTGCGTCATCTTGTCGATCGAGGTCATCTTTTTCACGGCTTTACGAATTGTCGGGAAATTGGTAAGCATACCACCCGGCCATCTTTCCGTGACAAATGGCATGTTGATTTGTTTTACTTTTTCAGCTACAATGTCCTTAGCCTGTTTCTTGGTAGCAACGAAAAGAATTTTCCTGCCACTCTTGGCGATTTGTTTCATCGCGTTGGCAGCCTCATCAAGCTTTACAATAGTTTTTTGAAGGTCAATAATGTGGATCCCGTTCTTTTCCATGAAAATATAGGGAGCCATGTTGGGGTTCCACTTTCTTTTTAAGTGACCGAAGTGTACTCCGGCATCAAGTAATTGATTGAAATCTGTTCTTGGCATTTAAATATAATTTAAGTTTACATTCTCTAAAAAAACAACTGCAGGGTAGTTCCGAAAACGCGGAAGTCCCTGCAATTTGGATACTAAACTTTGTTCTGTTGCAGTAGCGTTTAACGTTTGCTGAACTGGAATCTCTTCCTTGCTTTAGGCTGACCGGGTTTTTTCCTTTCTACCTCACGTGGATCGCGGGTTAGAAAACCATTGGATTTAATCATTGATTTTTTTTCCGGGTCAATCTTAACAAGTGCCCGCGCTATCGCGAGACGTAAAGCTTCTGCCTGGCCCTTAATACCACCACCATCAAGATTTACTTTAATATCATACTTGCCGGTATTTTCAGTGAGATTAAGAGGTTGTAATACAATATATTGCAATACATCAGAAGAAAAATATTCTTTATAGTCGCGGTTGTTTACCGTGATCTGGCCTTTACCGTTATTGATAAAGATACGGGCTACAGCCGATTTTCTCCTACCTATCGCGTTTACTACTTCCATGATTATTTAATAGATTTAATATCAATATTTTTTGGATTCTGAGCCTGGTGCGGGTGCTCGTTTCCTGTATAAACATAAAGATTTCTGAATTGCTGCCTTCCCAGCCTGGTGCGGGGTAACATTCCCTTGATCGATTTCTCAACCAGCCTGGCAGGATCATTTTTTAATATTTCTTCAGGGGTTTTTATCACCTGACCTCCCGGGTAACCGGTATGGCTAAAATAGGTTCTGTCTGTTAATTTCTTTCCCGAAAGTTTAATCTTATCAGCATTGACTATTATCACGTTGTCACCACAATCAACATGAGGCGTGAAATTAGTCTTGTGTTTACCCCTTAAAATTTTTGCAACCCGTGAAGATAGCCTTCCCAGCATGTTTTCTGATGCATCTATAACTATCCATTCTTTATTTACCGTTGCCTTGTTGGCTGAAACCGTTTTATAACTCAGCGTGTTCACTTTTATATAAGATTTTAATTAATACAAAGTTAGAATTAAAAGTACCCTAATTTTGTGGTTCGCAAAAATACAATTTATTTTGGTAAAACAATAATATTCTCAACAATTATTTGAGTTTTCTTCCCTGATTAAGTATACGGGACATTAAGAGCCTGTAAAACAAATATAAAAAGAATGTTTCTCCGTCCTGTTTTCATTTCATGAAATATGGCTATTTTTGAGAAATTCAAAAAAATAATCTCCTATGTTCAGGGATAAATATTTTAATCACGAAAATATATACATTTTCAGTCTTGCTTTACTGGTTGTTTCTTTACCTCTTTCCATGTTCCTGCTTAGTGTAAGTCAAATCGCCCTGTTGGTTAACTGGTTGCTGGAAGGCGATTTTAAAAGAAAATGGCATGTTCTGAAAAGCCGGAAGTCATTGCCGGTTTTTTTATCATTATATCTTATACATCTCATCTGGTTATTCAACACGAGCGATTTTTCTTATGCTTTCCACGATCTCCGTGTCAAATTACCCCTCCTTGTTCTGCCCCTGGTAATTGGCACCAGTAAACAGGTAAGCCAGTTGCAGTTCAGGATTATTCTCTCGGCTTTTCTCATGGCGGTTGTGGTGTCAAGTATTATCAGCATGTTGGTTCTTGTCGGTATGCTCCCTTATCAGTTTGATGATATCCGGCAAATATCCCTTTTTATATCTCACATTCGTTTTGCCCTGCTCATTGTTCTGGCTGTATTCATTGGCATATGGTATGTTATCAATGATGAAAAAACATCCGCTAAATTAACTTATGGGATGGCGGTCTTATGGCTTGTTGCATTTTTATTCATCCTACGATCAATGACCGGGGTAGTTGCCTTTGTCATCACGCTGTTGCTTCTGATTTTTTACGTCAGCATCAGACAAGTCAACAAAAGAGTGAAAATTGGATTATGGACAGGGATATTGTTAATCACCGCGAGCATGTTTTTTTATATTTATAATGCCTGGCAGGCTTTTTATGATGTAGATCCCGTTAATCCTGAAGAATTGGAACAATTTACTGCACAGGGTAATCCATATACCCATAATCTTTCGGGAAAAGATATTGAAAATGGACAATACGTGTGGTTATACGTGAGCGAAGATGAATTGCGGGAATCCTGGAATCAGGTGAGTGAAATTCCATACGATAGCCTGGACCGCAAGGGGCATCATATCAAGTACACGCTTATCAGGTATTTGACATCCCGTGGGTTTCGAAAAGATGCCGAAGGAGTTGCCAAACTATCCGGGGACGACATTGAAGCCATCGAGTCGGGTATTGCCAATCATATTTTTAAGGACACCCGGTTTGGTATCTACCCCAGGGTTTACTCCATTATTTGGCAAATTGACCAGTACAAGAAGGGGAGAAACCCAAGTGGGCATTCCGTGACCCAAAGATATATTTATTTAAAAACTGCTTTTGAAATCATTGGTGATCACTTTTGGACAGGAACCGGAACCGGTGACGTGAGGAATGCTTTCAATGAAGCATACGATAAATCAGAATCACAATTATCAGTAAAATGGCGACTCAGGGCACATAATCAGTTTGTTACTTTCTTTATTTCTTTTGGTATCATTGGCTTTTTATGGTCAATTATCGCGATTTTCTATCCATTGTGGTACGAGAAAAAATACAAGGACTATTTTTTCATGGTATTCTTTATTATCGCGATACTTTCTACTATCAATGAAGATACACTGGAAACCCACGCGGGGGTAAGTTTTTTTGCTTTTTTCTTTGCTTTTTTTCTTTTTAGAGATAATAATAGCAAAATGTCATTACATGAAAATATC
>CAYRRV010000030.1:10681-46322 GCA_964426725.1 uncultured Bacteroidales bacterium
TGCTTTTTTTCTTTTTAGAGATAATAATAGCAAAATGTCATTACATGAAAATATCGATTGATCGGTACCACAATTACTGAATATAGGGATTTCCCTTCTGTAATATAAATATGACGCGTCACTGGAAAACAAATTCAATAAAAATTGTCTAAACTTGCACGAAAATAGAATTTCATAATGGATAACAAGAGGCTGAAATTTTTGGCAAAAGCAATTGAATTGTCCAGGCAAAATATTGATAAAGGTGGAGGACCATTTGGAGCAGTAATAGTAAAAGACGGGCAAATCGTGTCGGCCAGGGCCAATTCTGTTTTTCAGGATAAGGATCCGACTGCTCACGCGGAGATGATTGCCATCCGTGATGCTGCACGTGAACTGGAAACATTCGATTTGTCGGGTTGCGAAATGTATGCCTCGTGCGAACCTTGTCCCATGTGCATGGGGGCCATTTACTGGGCCAATATAGATGCCGTTTATTATGCCAACACTCGATTTGATGCTCAAAACGCGGGTTTTGAAGACAAGGCAATTTATGATGAATTGAACCTGAAGAACGAGAATAAATCTATTAAAGTAGAGCATGTTGTTATGAGAGATGCCTTCAGTGTATTTGAAAGTTGGGAGAAAGTCAGGGAAAAATATGGATATTAATAACAGGCAAAAGCGACTGGGCAAAGATTTTTTCAGACGCGATGTACTTGATATCGCACCCGGACTGCTCGGGAATAACCTCGTGATCAATCATGAAGGAATCGTAACCCGAAAAAAGATCACGGAAACAGAGGCTTACCGGGGCGAGGAAGATCTTGCCTGTCATGCCAGCAAGGGAAAAACCCCCAGGAACAGTATCATGTTTGATGAAGGTGGCTATATCTATATTTATCTCATTTATGGCATGTACTGGATGCTGAATATTGTAACCGGCCCTAAAGATTTTCCACAGGCCGTGTTAATTAGAGGCGTGGAAGGATTTCCCGGTCCGGGGAAGCTTACCAAAAACTTGAATATCGATAAAGGGTTTCATGGTGAAAATGTCGTTTACTCGAATAAAATTTGGATCGAACAAGGTGAGGGGACAATCCCGCTGTTTTATACCGCTCCCCGCGTGGGTGTAGATTACGCCGGTGAAAAATGGGCGAGTAAACCCTGGCGTTTTTTTGTTTCAACTCCATAATTAATAAGCAATGAACAGGCGCGAAACATTACGAATCATGGGATTGAGCTCTGCATCCTTGTTGCTGCAAGGCAGAACCATTCTAAAAGCAACTCCCGGCAATGAAATTAAAGCCACGGATTTTGGGAATGATTTTACATGGGGAACCGCCACTGCTTCTTATCAAATTGAAGGCGGATGGAATCTTGATGGGAAGGGGACTTCCATCTGGGATACCTTTACCGAAAAACCCGGGAATATCGCTGATGGGGCGGATGGTAAAACGGCATGTGACTTTTACCACCGGTACCAGAAAGATATCCAAATTCTTAAAAATCTTGGTTTTGATAGTTTTCGCTTTTCCCTTTCGTGGCCGAGAATCATTCCTTCCGGTACCGGAAAAATTAATCACAAGGGGCTCGATTTTTACAAAAAGGTAATCGATTCCTGCCTTGAAAATGGCATCGAGCCCTGGATAACACTCTACCACTGGGATCTGCCGCAAGCACTGGAAGATAAAGGTGGCTGGACCAACAGGGATATCATTCACTGGTTTAACGAATTTAGTCACGTGGCTTCAAGGGAATTAGGGGACAGGGTTAAAAAATGGATTATCCTTAATGAACCGTTATCTTTCACGGCATTTGGTTACATGACTGGTTATCATGCCCCGGGCAGAAAAGGATTCAGGAATTTTTTGCCTGCAGTGCATCATGCTGCCATGTGCCAGGCCGGAAGTGCCCGGGTAATCCGGGAAAACGTGCAAAATGCATACATTGGTACTACTTTTTCCTGTTCTCCCGTGCAGGCCGTGAGTGAGGCCGGTCACCACCAAAAAGCTGCCCGCCGAATCGATGCATTACTCAACCGTTTATTCATTGAACCTGCCCTGGGCATGGGATATCCTGCTGATGATTTGCCAGTGCTCGCCAAACTTGAAAAATACATGCTCCCAGGTGATGAAGATATGCTGAAATTCGATTTCGATTTCATCGGGTTACAGCATTATTTCAGGGTTATCGCGAAATTTAGCGTGATTCCCCCGGTTTTGTGGGCCAACCAGGTGAAACCGGAAAAACGCGGTGTACCCGTTACTTCCATGGGATGGGAGATATATCCCGAAGCAATTTACCAGGTTATCCGGCAATTCTCCAGGTATCCCTTGAAAGATATTTACATTACCGAAAATGGAGCGGCATTTCAGGATAAATTAGAAAATGGCGAAGTAAAGGACCCGGGAAGGACTGCCTACTTTAACCAATACCTGCAACAAGTTTTGAGAGCAAAAAATGAAGGAATAAACCTGAAGGGTTATTTCGCGTGGACATTCACCGATAATTTTGAATGGGCAGAGGGGTACCGGCAGCGGTTCGGTTTGGTTTATAATGATTTTAATACCCAGCAGAGAATCGTGAAGGATTCAGGAAAGTGGTTCGCTCTTTTTTTGAAAAAATAACAAAAGATGCTTTTCGCGTTTATTTTTTATTTAAATTTGTTCTTGATAAAATGTATTTGCCTCCATGATAAGCATGAACCAAATACGAGTATTTCTTGAATCACTAACCAATAAGTTGATAAACATGAAACAAACATTTACTACATTTTTTGTGGCCCTTTTCTTGATGGGTAGTATTATTGCACAGGATTGCCCCATGTATTTTATCCCGGAAGAGGGAAAAGTTATTGAATTGACGCATTATGATAAGAAGGACAAGGTAACTGGCATTACCGAGCAGGAGGTGATAGAAAAAGAATCAACCCCGGAAGGCATGTCCCTGAAAATCGGAAGTACCATGAAAGATAAAAAAGGTGAGGAAATCGGTACCAGCGAATTTATCGTGAAATGCGAAAACGGGGTTTATTATTTCGATATGAATAATTACCTCTCGGGAGAAAGCATGGAGGCATACAAGGATATGAATTTTACCGTGGAAAGCGACGCGATAGAAATTCCAGCTAACCCGCAACCCGGCGATGAATTGAAAGGCGGCTCCGTTCAAGTAAAGGTGGAAGGCATGGATATGATGAACATGAACATGTCCGTTTCCGACAGGAAAGTGGAAGCCATCGAAGATATTACTACCCCGGCAGGAACCTTCAAGTGCGTGAAAATAACCTATAACTTTAAATCAAAAGTTGCTTTCGTGAACGTGCAGGGCAGCGGCGTGGATTGGATTTCCAAAGACCTGGGCAGCGTGCGAACCGAATCGTATGCTAAAAATGGTAAACTGACCGGTTATACAGAGCTTACCGCGATTAAATAGTGTCCATAAAGTAGGAGTTTGCTTAATAACGAATCCTGTTATTGTTCATTGATAATTCCAGGGAACAATAAGGCCTGGTGACGCGTCACATTTGATATTGAAGAAGCGATGTGCCTTTATTTAAAACATATGGCACAGATCTACCGTCATTCTTATGACGCGTCACACTTGATATTACAGAAAAAATGTCCTTTATTTACGATACGTGGCACAGACCAACCGTCATTTTTTCATTACTAGTACACGCGGAAGCCGGAGAATTCTCCTTTCTCAGGTGAAGTACGGTCTGAACCAGAATACAAGTATAAAGATATTTCATCATTAGCTTCAAGTTCAATTAGCAGTGAATAAGAATTATCTTTTTCAAGTTCTTCCAATGGTTTGCCGTTTTGCAATATTTTAATGTATGAGTTATCATCCGTATAATTATATCTTATGGTAAATTGATATAAGCCTGCACCGTTTATTGGTACAGTTAATTTATTATCTTCAAAATCATCACCCATATTTAGAGGAATATCATTAAATTCGAGCTCTAATGTGTCATACGGTTGTACTACCGTGTTAAAATCCTTTTCTCTTTTTGCCCTGAATGCTATCTTAACAGGGCTAATATTCACTCCATTTCCTCCACCATCTAGTGTTAAATCATATGTTGAGTTATCATAACTTAAATTTTGTATTTCATTTGAGGGATCGGCATCTATATTAACCGTGGTTGGATTGTCACCGGTTAGTGTCAGTTCGTTTCCATTTAATTCAAGTTCCTGAGCGTCTGTATTATCAAGGTATTTGCTGAGTCCGATTTTGGTGGCATTATTGTTTTTTGTTATTGTCAGCGTGTCTTTGCTTAATGTAAGGTCTTGAATTTCATTGAATGGATCTCCATCCAGGTGAACTTGTGAAGGGTTATCACCTGTAAGGTACAGCGTGTTATTCTCAATATTTAATTGTTGATCATCCTTCAGGTAAGGGTTTAAATCAACTATCGTGGAGTCTTCGTTTTTGGTAACCCATATTTTATGGTTCTGGTATCGTAAATCCTGAATTTCATTTTCCGGGTCCGCATCAGCATCATTGACACTTAAGGGAATAGCATTGCCTTTGGAAAGCCTGAGATTTTGACCATCATAAGACAAATACTGAATCTCGTTTGTTGAATCGGCATCAGCATCTTTTACCTTGTCGTATTGATTGATAATATTTTTTATGTTTATGGGTTCCTGTTGGCTCCCTTCTATAGAAAGGTATCCATATTCACTGTTATAAATGAGTTCCTGGTTGTCTGTATTGTCTAAAAAACCGGATAAATCAACCGGGGTATCATCATTGGTAACCGACAATATGTTGCCGGTAAGCGATAAATCCTGGGCATCTTTTCCTACGGCTGTATACTTGCTTAAATTCACCGTTCGTGTACCGCCCGCATCGGTTACGGAGAGAGAATCGCCGTCAAGTTCGAATCGTGTTATCAGTTCGTTGGTATTGTCATTGTCCACGTTCTGAATCAGGGTGCTCAGGTCAATCGTGCCGCCATTCTCGAGGGTCAGTAGTTGGGTTTCCGGATCATAGCTGAGCTGTTGATCATCTCTCGTGTCTTCAGCATTTCCCGCGTTTTCAGCATACAAGGCATAAGGAACAGCAAAAAACTGGTTGGTTCCCAGGAACCGGTATCCCGTTCCGAAATCAATTTCCACCTTCAGGAAATGTGGCCCGTTGCCCCACTGGACTTTGCCGAATGATTCCGCGGTACCTCCAAAGTGCGACCCCTGGCCGATAACCAGCTCGAAAAGGCCAAACCGGTTGGTGGTAACATTATGAGTTTCTACCCATTCTGCCGGGCCATCGATGGCGCCCGATAAAACAGAAAGTTTCACGCTGATATTGGCATTTTCCAACTCGTTGCCGGTTACATCCCTTGCAACGGCCTGGTAACTGATACCGCGGGGGGTATTCTGCCCGCTCAGGAGCAGGGGAATAAATATCAGTACAAGTGTATACAGGTATGTTTTCATGGCAGCTTTACAATTTTTCAATTTTAAAATGATGATTAATCACGTTATAATTGGAAAATACATGCAATATATAAATCCCCGCAGCAACCTTGTGCAGGTCAATAGGAATGATTTCAACGGTATTCACTTCCAGGTTTCGCAGGTGCCATACCATGATTTTATTTCCCGCGAGCGAGTATAATTCAGCGTGGAACTCGGTAACGTTTCCCACGTCAATAACCAGTTCAGCGAAGCGAATCACCGGGTTGGGGCGTACCACGATGGCATCTTCCAGGGGAGGGATTTCCACGAGCGAAGGTTGCTGAAATCCCTGGGTGAGAATGTTTTCATCGGTTTCAAATGTTGAAACAGCCGGCTGGCCAATTGAAAAGGAAATGTTATATCCGGCAGTATCATAGGACGATCCGGCAGAGACGGCTGTCCACCGGCACAGGGTTTGCGTGTAGCAATTCTCCATCAACATGATCGAGCTCATCAATATTAAAAACCTGATTTTCATATGGCCGGCACAGGTTTGGTTAGTACTTGTCAAATGTAAGAAATTTTATTGAAAATAAAATAAATGAATTGTAACCTATCTGTTAAAGTTATACTTTCAGTGTCGTCATGTATTCTCCTGCAGGGGTCAATTCAAGCAATTTCTGTAAAGAATATTTTATTAAACCTCCTTGTTTTTCTGTACTTTTGCAGTTGAAAAAAAGGAGATGATCATGCAAGATGATAAAGAAAAACTGCAATGGATGGAGTGGGCGAGAAAAATTTTATCTATTGCCCAATCGGGGTTGACCTATACAGAGAACAAGTACGATATTGACCGATACCAGCAGTTGCGGCAAATAGGGGAGGAGATATTCAGTAAGTATACCGAAACCAACCTTGATATTGTAAAGGGATTATTCGACAAGGAAAAAGGATACCTTACCCCGAAAGTGGATGTAAGAGGTATTATATTTAAAGATAACAGGATATTGATGGTACAGGAAGGTATTGACGGGCGTTGGACAGTTCCTGGGGGCTGGGCTGATGTCCATTATTCTCCTTTCGAGATCGCGGCGAAGGAAGTGGAAGAGGAAGCGGGGATTATTGTAAAACCGGTTCGTTTACTGGCCGTGCTCGATAAAAACAGGCATCCCCATCCACCGGATATTTTTTATACCTACAAGATGTTTATTCTTTGTGAACATGTATCGGGAGAACCAAAACCCGGTATGGAAACACTTGACGCGGGTTATTTTGGAATGGATGAAATCCCACCCTTATCAGAACCACGGGTCACGATGAACCAACTCCGGTTGATGTTCGATTTTTTAAAGAACCCTGGAAAAGAGACCGTTTGCGATTAGGGCTAACAGGAGTTGTTGCTGGTTGACATGGTTGTTCCTCGCGTCACAAGGAACGTGACAGATGGATCAGAACTTATCTTCCCGCGAATTGATCCGGCCACTTGCATCAGAAGAGAACAGTTTACAATGTTCACCAAAATATTTGAGGTGATCAATCACGAGTTGCTCCTCCTCGATAAAGCCCATGTGACCGGAATTTTCAAGGAAAAGTGTTTGTGTATCAGGTGGCCTGGGCATTTTTTTGCTTATGGTATCAAAGGGAATATAGTTGTCTTTTTTACCCAGTACCAGAAAAAAGGGCAGTTCGAAACTCCCGAGGATTTTTGATCGGTCGGGCCTGCTCATCATGCATTCCAAAGCGTAAATAATACCACTGTCAGGTGTTGATAAAGCAATTTTTTTGGAGTTTTCCAGCTTGTCTTTCATTTTCTCCAGGTTATCATCCGCGTACATTTTTGGAATATTAGTATTGATAAGGGTTTGCTTTTTCCCGGCTTTCACGAGTTCAATTTCACGCTGGCGGTTGTTTTTTTTTTCTTCGGTATCAGCAAAAGGGGTGGAATGAAAAAGTCCCAGTCCCATTAACTTTTGCGCGTATTTTTCCGCGTAGGCCAGAGCCACGTATCCTCCCATGGAGTGCCCGATCATGATGCAGCGGTCTTCCTTTGCCTTGTCCAAAACATGATCGACCGCGTCAGCCATCCATTCAATAGTGGCCTCATCCATTTGTTCTGATTTGCCGTGGCCGGGTAAATCCGGCGTGATTACCCGGAAACGGTCCTCGATTTTAGCAGCGAAATCATTCCACGTGTCCAGTGATTCAAGATATCCATGTAAAAGGACGAGAGGAATTCCTTCTCCCCTTGCCCGGAAATTAATTTGTGGCTTGTTTATTTCTCTTTCAAATCCCATGTTTACCGATTTGTTTTGGTTTGCATAATTTCTTCAATTTCCCCGGGAGTTAACGGGATGTTTTCCATTAAATCGCGGTAACCTGTTTCCGTTATCAGTATATCATTTTCAATTCTTATGCCAATCGCTTCATCGGGGATATAAATCCCCGGTTCGCAACTCAGTACCATCCCGGGAGCAAGCGGGATGTTTTTTTTACCTACATCATGCACGTCCAGGCCTAAATAATGAGAAGTGCCATGCGGGTAATACTTTTTCCACATGGGTGTGCCATCGGGGGCAGATGTTTTATCTCTCGGGTAGAGGTTCAGGCTGATATGTTTTTCTTCCCAGTATTTTCCCACTTGTTCATTAATTTCATTGATAGTTATGCCAGGGGCCATTAAATCGCGGGCATGGTAAAATACATCCAGGCAGGCGAGATACAGATCTTTTTGCCGCTGGGTGTACTTGCCATTAACAGGAATGGTCCTGGATAGATCCGCGGCGTAATTGGATAATTCTGCCCCGAAATCAAGCAAAAGCAAATCCCCTTCATCACAGGAGCCGGAATTTTTTATATAATGAAGGTAGCAGGCATTTTCGCCACTGGCCACGATGGGTGGGTAGGCATGACCGCGTGCCCCGGACTTTATGAATTCGTGGGTAAGTTCTGCTTCTATTTCATGTTCTTTTATCCCAGGCTTTAATATATTTAAAACCCGCTGGAAAGCATTCCCGGTTATCGTGATCGCTTCCTGCATGATTTTAATTTCTTCAGGTTCCTTTCTAAGACGCAATTGCTCAAGTAGTGGAGCCAGCCGTTCAAAACCGTGTAACGGGAAAATATTTTGCATTTGCCTGAATACACGCTGATCCATATTGTGATACTCGTCCTGTTTTTTTGGATTTTCAACCAGGTTCACGTAAATGTACTCGTATTGAAACGCTTTATCTCTTGCAAATTCAAAAAAGTCATTACTAAACCTGATTTCATCAATACCGGAGATGGCCATTGCTTCTTCTTTTCTCAGCTTTCTGCCTTCCCAGGTCTCCAGTTTCGGGTTGGGTTCCCGGATAAAAAGAAAGGCACGGGTCTTTTCATTTTTATCCTTGCAAAGGATGAGTTGAGTTTTTTCCTGGTTGATTCCGGTAAGATAATAAAGATCTGAATTTTGTCGAAAAGGAAAGTACTGGTCGCCATTCCGCATCATTTCATCGTTTGAATTGAGAATGGCCAGGGATCCGGGTTTGAGGAGAGAATATAGTTTTTGTCTGTTTTTTATAAATAGCTTATCATCGGGTTTAATCGCCTGCATATCTTTAGATTTATTATAAATTAACAGTGTTACTGTTGTATAGCATAATTAAAATATGAATATACCTTAAATTTGTAAAACAATATAAAATAAAGATAAGTTAATCATAAATGCTACTTTATGGGAAATTTTTTCACTTCCTCGGTAGGGAAAAAATTATGGATGGCACTGGCTGGTATTTTCCTGCTACTTTTTTTACTGGTACACCTCTCCATTAATATGGCCATTATAATTTTCGACACGAAAGAGCAATTTAATTTGGCCGCTCATTTCATGAGTACCAATATGGTTATCAGGATCATGGAATACATACTTTTTGGAGGTTTTCTTCTTCATATCGCGGTAGGGTTGGTTTTGCAGTTTAATAACTGGAGTGCTCGCCCGGTCAGTTATAAAAAGGCCAATTTTTCTCAAACATCCTTTTTCTCCAAGTACATGTTTCATACCGCGGCGATTATATTTGTTTTTCTGGCCATTCACTTTGCTGATTTTTACTTCAAGGCAAGGTTTGGTATTGGTGGCACAACCGAAGAGATTACCTACAACAGTAAAACCGTGCATGATATAGGAGAGTTAATCCTGATGAAGTTTCAAATGCCTGCATTCGTCATAGGTTATGTTATTGCTTTTCTTTTCCTGGGTTTTCATCTTCATCATGGTTTTCAAAGTGCATTCCAGACACTGGGCGTGAATCATAAAACCTACAGCCCGGTTATTTACACGCTGGGTATTGTTTATACCCTGATAATCGTGGTGGGTTTTTCATCTATTCCCATCGTTATTTATTTTTTTAAATAGGTTTAACAGACCCGCTATATGAAAGATTTAAATTCAAAAGTTCCTTCCGGCTCTCTTGCAGATAAATGGTCTAATTATAAGGCAAATCAGAAACTGGTGAATCCTGCCAATAAGCGTAAGCTCGACGTGATTGTCGTGGGTACCGGTCTTGCTGGTGCTTCTGCCGCGGCGAGCCTGGCCGAGTTGGGTTTCAGGGTGAAAGCATTTTGCTACCAGGATAGCCCGAGACGCGCGCATAGCATTGCAGCCCAGGGTGGGATTAATGCTGCCAAGAATTACCAGAACGACGGGGATAGTATTTACCGTCTCTTTTATGATACCATCAAGGGGGGCGACTATCGTTCCCGTGAGGCCAATGTTTACCGGCTGGCCGAGGTCAGCAATAATATCATTGACCAGTGCGTGGCCCAGGGTGTGCCTTTTGCCCGCGATTACGGTGGACTTCTTGATAACCGGTCGTTCGGCGGGGCATTGGTCTCCCGTACTTTTTACGCGAAAGGGCAAACAGGTCAGCAATTACTTTTGGGTGCCTATAGTGCATTATCCCGGCAAATTGCAAAGGGAAATATTACCATGTACCCCCGCAACGAGATGATGGACCTGGTTATTATTGATGGAAAGGCCAGGGGTATCATTACCCGTGACCTGAAAACCGGTGAAATTCAAAAACATTTCGGACACGCGGTGGTATTGGCGACCGGTGGATACGGGAACGTGTTTTATCTCAGCACCATGGCCATGGGAGCCAATGGAAGCGCTGCCTGGAGAGCATACAAGAAAGGGGCATGGTTTGGCAACCCCTGTTTTGTCCAGATTCATCCTACCTGTATCCCCGTGCATGGCGATTATCAAAGCAAACTGACACTGATGAGTGAAAGTCTGCGCAACGATGGCCGTATTTGGGTGCCAAAGAAAAAAGAGGATGCAGAAAAACTTCGCGGGGGGACTATGAGGGCCATTGATATTGCAGAGGAAGACAGGGATTATTACCTCGAACGCAGGTATCCGGCATTCGGCAACCTCGTGCCCAGGGACGTGGCTTCCAGGGCCGCGAAAGAGCGTTGTGATGCCGGTCATGGTGTTTACGCGACGGGGAAAGCGGTTTTTCTTGATTTCTCTGAAGCTATTCAACGACTCGGAAAAGATGCCATTGCCGCAAAATATGGTAATCTTTTTCAAATGTACGAGAAAATCGTTGACCAAAATCCTTATGAAACGCCCATGATGATTTACCCGGCTATCCATTACACGATGGGGGGAATATGGGTTGATTACGAGCTGCAGACAACCATACCCGGGCTTTTTTCTATTGGTGAGGCGAATTTCTCCGATCACGGGGCCAACCGCCTGGGTGCTTCTGCTCTGATGCAGGGACTGGCTGATGGTTATTTCGTTCTGCCTTACACCATTCAGAATTACCTGGCTGATGAAATACAAACACCCCGGATGCAAACCGATTTGAAGGAATTTAACGAGGCTGCAGATTACGCCCGCGAAAGAGTAGACAGGTTAAAAAATATCAACGGAAATCAAACGGTCGATTCCTTTCATAAACGGCTGGGCAAAATCATGTGGGAACACGTGGGAATGGCCCGCGCCAAGAATGGACTTGAAAAAGCTATTCAGGAGATAAAAGAGTTGCGTTCGGAATTTTGGAAAGACCTGAAGATTCCGGGAGATTTGGATGCATTGAATGGCGAACTGGAAAAAGCAAACAGGGTTGCCGATTACCTGGAGCTGGGAGAACTGATGGCAATGGATGCCCTGCAAAGAGAAGAATCCTGTGGTGGTCATTTCAGGGAAGAATTCCAGACAGATGAAGGAGAGGCATTGAGAGATGATGAAAAATTCGCTCACGTGTCTGCCTGGGAGTTCAAGGATGAAAAACCGGTGTTGCATAAAGAAAATCTTGATTTCGAGTTTGTAAAACCAACGAGCCGTAGTTACAAGTAAAAAAATAATAACAAGTAAAAATATGGACCTCACCTTAAAAATATGGAGACAGAAAAATGCCGGGGCGAAAGGTAAATTTGTAACCTACAAGTTAAAGGATATTTCATCCGATGCCTCCTTCCTGGAAATGCTGGATATTTTGAACGAGCAACTTATCCTGAAAGGAGAAGAGCCAGTGGCCTTTGATCATGATTGTCGAGAGGGAATCTGCGGTCAGTGCGGGTTATACATTAATGGACGACCACACGGGCCCGACGATGCAATTACCACGTGCCAGCTTCACATGCGGAAATTCAAAGATGGAGATACCATTACCATTGAACCCTGGCGCGCCAAACCTTTCCCGGTAATTAAAGATCTCATGGTTGACCGTACTGCATTTGACAGGATTATTGAAGCAGGTGGATATGTTTCGGTAAATACCGGGAATGCCCCTGATGCCAACTCGATTCCTATACCCAAGGTAAAAGCCGATATTGCTTTCGACGCGGCCATTTGTATTGGCTGCGGGGCCTGCGTGGCTGCCTGCAAAAACGCGAGCGCCATGCTTTTCATGTCTGCCAAGGTATCACAATTGGCCTTGCTGCCCCAGGGACGTCTTGAAGCGAAAGAACGAGTAAAAGCCATGGTTAACAAGATGGATGATATGGGATTTGGAGCTTGCACCAATACCGGTGCCTGCGAGGCTGAATGCCCCAAAAAAATATCACTTAGTCATATCGCACGGATGTTCAGGGAGTATTATTCAGCAGAAATGGGTTGATTTTGATTGTATAATTTGACAAACCTGATTATTTGATCTTTGGTTTTGAATTTCAATTTATATTCCCGGGAGAGCGACCTTATTTTATCCTTTTCATCTTTGAATATTCTCATGATTGTAAAACGGGAAGGCTTAAACCGGGTATATTGCCCCTCTTTCAGGAAGTAATAATCAACATGAGTTATAATTTCATCCGTGGTATGGTTGATTTCTCTCCTGTGTTTAAGATAAAGTGAAAGGTCTCCTTCTACCAAAACCTCTAAAAAAGGTTCTTTACTCGTGTAAATTGAGGAAGGAAGCGCGTGTTTTTTGAAGCGTACCAGTCCATTTTCGATCGTGAATCCCGTGATTTTTGATTTATCAAGGATAGCTGTTTTGAAATCAGATTCACGCATCCAGGTTAATTCATCAAAGACACAATCGTAACGTAACAGCGCGTCTTTCACCTCAAGACCATTGATCATTAGCACCGTGCCCCGGGTCCAGTCAGTGAAAAAACGTGAATCGTTTGATTTATACATGTAAGGATAATAGGTTCCGGCCAATCGCTCTGAAGATACGGATGCAGGTAAATACTCTTCCGCGTTACAGCCTTGCCCGGGTGATACACGTGTCATTAGTATGAACATGAGAATAAAGCAAAACTGTTTTATCATATGATGAATCATTTAAAATTATTGAACAGTGATTAATTTTTCATTCGATACCGGGATTTCCCCGTTCACTATGCCTTTTACCTCTATTCGATAGGTTCCTTTTAAATCGGGTGTGTAAAAATCAATTTCAACTTCCTTTTTGCCAAAAATTGTCAATGAAGGATTAAAATAAACAAGTGAATGGAATAAAGGCTGTATCCTGTTATTCACCTCATCACTTGTTATTTGAATAAGTAATCTGTTGTTGGTAGCAGAACGGGTATCATTATTAATGGTAAATTGCTGTTGGAGATAATCTTCAGGAATTTTATTATCGTGGGTCAAAATAGATACAATACCATGAAATGTTATATCACCATAAAAGATCTTGGATTTTGTCACTGAAACGGATTTGATTTCCCTGGAACCTAATTGGTTTAAGTAGCCCAGGTTATTAAAAGGTACACCATTGAGCAATACCAGGGCATCTTTTTCCCAGGATAAACCGGTTTCGGGATCAAACAGGCGCAGGGAATAATTCCCGTCACGATGTCTGTATTTCACAGCGGGAAGTATATTGGCAGCTATTTCCTTAAAATCAGGCAAGGCCATAAAGTCGGCCGGGAATATCACATAATCGGGTTTGGGAGTAAATCTCAACCTGCTAATTACAGGTTTCCTGTTTTCCGGCGATGAATCTGATGATACCGTGTTGAACACCTCGTTAATCATCATTAATTTGCGATTGAGCGTTTCCAGTTCAGAAATTTCTTCCGGAACGAATATCTTCCTCGAAAGAGTTTTTTCAGGTGTAATAAATCCAGGGTCTGTTTCGAGAGAAACATTCTTGCTTGAATAATCATTATACGGGAGATGAAGTAGCAAGATATTGTTTTCATACAATTCATCCAGCAGAAATACAAATTCACCCTTTTCGTTGGTAACAGCGTAATCAAGAACGCCCAGCGTATCTTTAAGGGCAAGCAAGATGATGGTATTGGGAAGGGGGATGCCTGTTGCTTTTTCTTTCAGGATGCCTCGAAGCAATAGACCTTGGTTTTCAAAATAATGCGGCTGAAATTGTCCCGAAATTTGCTCGCGGAATCCAATATTATCCGAAACACCTGTATTTTTTGGCTTAAGCAACGTGTCGATGGCAGATGAGGGAACATGGCAAACAGATACAGAAAGCAGAGTGGAATCCAAAGATTCAGCCCCGGGTAATGAAATCCGCATCTTTGCTTTTTCCCGGGATTCATATTTCTGCCGGGAAATATCGATATAAATGCTGTCATCGCGGGGTAATAAATTTGATGGTTTTCTCGTGTCGCATGTTTTTATGATTGGTATATCAATCCTTTCGGGTAAGCGAGTGTTAAGTCCGGTTACAAGAATGTTGGTTTTGAATAGGTTTGATAGCGGAAAGTTTCGACCAAAACTGGTATAAACATAGAGGGTGTAAAATCCTCCTGACAGGGTATCAGGTATAATCGTTTTACCGCTAACATTCCTGTTAAAAACAGTGTTATGCCAATTATAAACCTGTTCTCCTGCCATATTGTGAATCGAAAAGTATATGACTTTACTGGAAAATTGACTGGTAAGGGCTGAAATATTGTAGATTTTCACATTATAATAAAATTCTTCACCCGCTGAAACAACTCTTTCCGGAAGATGAACCACCAGGTTTTCATTTTTTAGCGCGCTACAATCCTGCTGTCCCTCGAGTTGAACATGGAAAGAAAGAATGGATAAAATGACAAGTATTTTTATTCTAAGTAGTGGGTTCATCCGTGTTCGTGTTAAGTCTTATACATGCTTGTTTCATGTTCAATTTCAATTAAAAATCTACCCAGAAATCAGGTTTTATTCCGATGCTTCTCCCGCTGGATGCCGGGGGAGTACATTCATCCAGGATTTTTTGCTGAAATGATTTTTTCCCGGTGGTCCAGAAAAATCCATTTGTTACCTCATTTACTGAACTTGCCTCGAAAATCCCAAAAACTTTTTTATCAGGATCAGAAGTACAATGAATATTGCCCTCTACCTCTGAAGGAATCGGGTCAAATATCCTGTCACCTGCCGAAAGTTGTTCATTTACAGCCTCATAGTATTGATAAGTGGCCTTGTCAATACTATAACACTTGTGAATGGTAATCCACCCCATGGGATTAATCGAGGAACTCGTATCGGTTGCTGTACTCGGGTCGAAGTGATATTCCAGGAACCCTGCTTTCTTTTTTTTAACAATTTGCCTGTTGCCAAATTCAGTAGTGGTAGCAAGGTTAGGTATTGACATGTAATCGCTGATATTCCATATATACACGGGTACGGTTTCAATTTCTGACTTGTACCAGTAAAACTTGTACAACGTGATCGTGGTGGTAGTTACCCGGTAATATTGTAAACTATCGGCATCAGATTCAATGTTCATAAATACCTGTAATCCCTGAACTTCCTTTATCATTAAATCTCCATATACGTTATGAAGAATAATATCCTTGCTGCCAATCTCGGCAAAAAGGGAATCAAAAATGGGAGGAGAAGGAATAACCGTGGGATATGATTCATATACTTCTCCATTGTTCATTTCAACCTTCAGTATATACTTTTGCCCGGGCGTGCCTGAAAAATTATCATGTACGGGCAGGTATTTTCCATAATTGGAATGGGTGAAAATGTAGTGTTCCTTGTCAGACCCTGCTATAGTTACCATGGCATCCATTACCGAAGGTTTGTATCTCGAGCCAAAGGGTTGAGAAATATTTACCTGAACATTCGATGATCCACCCGCGTTATGGATAACACCTTGTATAACGGGAATGTTATCCCGGCCAGGATCGAGTTCGGGATCATAAATTTCCTGGCAAGCCATGACAAAAACAAGCGAGATTATCGCGAGAACGGAATGATATATTATTCGTCTTCTATACATGAATCATCAAAAAATAAAGTTATAGGTAACCGTGGGGAGGGGTATCCCTATCAAATACATTTTATAAAGGCTGAACCACCTGTAATCGTTAATATATGTTGGATTCTCCTTCTTGTAAAAAACAGAATAGGCATTTTTCCTGGCATAGACGTTCAGGAGGGAAAAGGTCCAGCTACCTTTCCACTTTTTAGCTTTCCGAAGGCTTTCATCGATGCTTAATGATAAATCGAGCCGGTGATAAGGGGGTAACCTGTATTTATTCCTGTCGGAATAGTAAATAATCATATTTCGCCCGGAAGGATATTGGTATTCGGGAAGGGTGACTGCTCTCCCTGATGAAAAAGAGAAATTACCCGATAATCTCACCCGCTTGTTGGCATGGTAAGTCGCGATAACTGATAAATCATGGGGTTTGTCATATGACGAGGGAAATAGTTTATTATCATTAACCTGTTCATCTTTGGTTTTCCCGTTGGTTTTCCTGAATGATCTTGACCAGGTATAGCTCAACCAACCATCAATTTTGCCGAAGTTTTTCTTTAAATAAAACTCAATACCATAATTTTTACCTTTGGCTTCAATTAATTCCGTTTCAATATGATTGTTCATCACGAGTGAAGCATTATTCTTGTACTCGCTCAGGTTATCCAGGTCCTTGTAATAGACTTCGACAGAAGTTTCGAGTCTGTTATCAAAAAAATTATGATAATACCCGATGGCAAACTGGTTGGCAGAAATGGGTTCGATGTATGGATCGGCCAGTTTCCACCGGTCGTCAGGGGTTGAAATAGAGGTATAGGAAAGCAGGCTGATATATTGAAAATTCCTGTTGTAGCTTAATTTGATAGAATTTTTTTCCGTGAATTGCACTTTCAATGACAACCTGGGTTCTAATCCCTGGTAAGCGGTAATGTTTTCATTCCCGGTGTGCCTCATGGTATCCCTGATCGAGATAGCAGATAGCGGCTCATTATCCTGGTAATGATAAATAGTTTTAGGCCCCAGGTATTGGTAAAGCGAGTAACGCAACCCCATGTTTACCGATATATTTTTATTGATCGTGTAAATATCATTTAAATATCCTGCCCATTCTACAGCTTGTTCATTTTCAAGTTGTATTTCATTGATGAGCGTGTTTTCTTCAAGGGGTGATTGATTTCCCGGGGTTATTTGATAACCGATGGCTTTTATACCAGCGTCAATTTCATGGTTTCCTGTCGGGTTATAGCTTAAATTGAGTTTAGCGCTCATGTAATTGATGGATGAAGCTATTCTTTTCTTGTAGAATTCATTTTCAATTTCATCTTTATTAACCCGGTATTGGCTGTATGAAGTAATTAATGAAGATGATATGCTGTTGTTAAAAAGATGTGTCCATTTCAAGGAACCCGCTGTATTGCTGTATCCATAGGCGAGGGCCGAAGCGTAGCTGAAATTATCTTTGCTGGAATACCCGCTTAAATGAATATGGTCTTTTTTACCATTCCAGTTAATAGTCCCGTTGATATCGTGAAAAGAGGCAGAACTGTTCTGCAGGTAATAATCATCAATTTGTTTTAAAAGCCAGTCTGAATAACTGGTACGACCCCCGATTCTCAACGAAAGCTTGTTTTGAATCAGCGGCATTTGTACCATCAGCCTGCTGTTATAAATGCCGATTCCTCCCCGCGACTGAATTTTATCAATATGATTATCTTTCAAATCGATTTTCATTACAGAAGAAACACGTTCGCCATATCCCGCGGGAATATGGCCCTTGTAAAGTGTAATTCCGTCAACAGCATCCGGGTTAATAACTGAAAGTAAACCGAAAACATGAGAGGTATTAAAAAGGGGTGCTTCTTCAAGCAGGTAGAGGTTTTGGTCTTCACCACCACCCCGGACATTAATTCCTGAACCAAATTCTCCCACCGATTTTACACCCGGCATCAGCGTTAATCCTTTCAACAGGTCTTTTTCGCCGGTGAGCACGGGAATTTGTTTGATGGTTTTCGCGTCCATTTCCACGATACTCATCTGGTTGCGGGATACATTCCGGTCAATTTTCCGGGCATAAACAGATATTTCATCCAGGCTGATCGTTTTTTCAAAAAGTTGAATGTCCAGTTTACCGTGACTGATAATTTTTATTTCGCGGGTGGTTTTTTCAAATCCAATACTTGAAAATGCAATTTTGTAATACCCTGGCTGAAGATTTAGCCTGTACCTGCCTTCGGTGTTGGTTATGGTTCCTTCTATAGTATTTTCAATAACCACGGTGGCTCCCAGCAGGGGTTCCCCATTTTTCCCGTCTGTAATTCTACCCGATAAAACAACTTGGTTATATTTGCCTGCTTCATTTGGATTCCCTATAACAAGAGTATTGATATCTCCCTGTTCATTTTTGGCATTTTTCAGGTTTCCCTGAATTCGTTCCACATCTTCCCGCGGAAGGAATACGATAGCATTTCCAATAAACTCGTACACGAAAGGTTTACCGGAAAAAATTTTGTCCAATGCTTCTTCCAATGGCAAATTATTTAATGTAACTCCGGTAGTTTCATTGTCAAACCAACCCGATTTGTAGTAAAACTGAACGGGTGTTTTTTTCGCGATATTTTCAAGGAAGGTTTCAAGATTTTCAGATGCAAGAGATGAAACAGTTATTGTATCATTCCGGGCCTGAACATCGAAAGAAAAAATAACAAATAAACAAACAAATAATTGAAGATGTTTTGTAAACGGGTATATAAATGGACTACTTACCTTGAACACTTTCCTGTCATTTTTTGAATTTGCTAATATAAAGCTATTATTAAAAAGAGAAAGGGAAAATAGTCCTGAATTGTATAATAAATGTTTCAGGATTTACATGCGGGTTAAATCATTGAAGATTTTCATCAGGCGTTCTTTTTTGCGGTGCGAAACGGGAACGCTAGTACCATCATTCATTATCAGGTATCCACCATCGCACTTTTCAAACCTGTCGATGTAATATAGATTTATCATATGAGATTGATGCGGTCTGAAGAAGCCATGGTCTTCGAGCATGTCCTCGTAGTCTTTCAGAGTTTTAGACACGAAAAGCTTTTTCCCCCCGGCAAGATAAAAACGGGTATAATTACTGTCAGACTCCAGTCGGATAATATCCTTCAAGTTTAAAAGATGCACTGAATCGGAAGTTTTGAGCACGATCTTTTTAATTTCCCTTGAAATATTCTCAATGTTGGATAAAAAAGCATTTAATTTAAGCGAGATGTTATCATTGTCAAGGCTTTTTACAGCCTTTTGCACCGCGGTTATCAGCTCCGAGGGTATTATTGGTTTGAGTAGGTAGTCAATCGCGCTGAATTTGAAGGCCTTTACAGCGTAATTATCATAAGCGGTTATAAAAATGATTTTGAAAGGAATATCTTTTAACCTGCCAAGCAAATCAAATGCAGAGCCGTCAATCAAATTTATATCCAGTAAAACAAGTTCCGGTGGGTGTGCTTCAAGCTGAGCAACTCCTTCTCTGACAGAAGAGACTTCATTTATACAGAAATTATCCGGAAAATTTGCCTTTACAATTTCCCGGATAGCATCCCGTGATTTCTTTTCATCATCTATTATAGAAAGGCGAATCATCTTGTTAAGGGTTAGGTAAGTACGATGAGAAATAAGAGTTGTTGGCCTGATCAATCCTTCCCGTATTCAGGGTTAAATGTAATAAAAAGCAAAATTATTTGCAAGGGTATTGGTGTTTCCTTGTTCTTAATCATTTAGAATTGTAATACATTGGCAGGCAAAATTCTACAAGGGTACCAGCAGGTTGCCCGTTATCGTGTAAATCGTGTATGCTAATAGAAAAGTTTTTCCTGTACTTTTTTTGGAGATTTTCCATTCTTCGGGATGTTGCCGAGGTAGCAAAAGATGTATGATCAGATATATTTTTTGCTGAATTTGCATGTCTTCCTACACCGTTATCCTGGATTTTCAGGATCAAGTTGTCATTTTTTTCACTAAAAGAAACCTTAATAATACCATTGTTCTCTTTGTCTTTCAATCCATGGATAATTGCATTCTCAAGAAAAGGTTGAGCCAGCATGGGCGGGATTTCAACTTCTCCCGGCCATAGCCTGGATTCATCAATTTCTATGGAATAATTAAATTTATCCTCGTGGCGCATTTTTTCAAGTCTCAGGTAAAACCGAATGGTTTCCAATTCTTTATCGAGTGAAATTAATTCATGGGTTGAATTTTCGAGTATCAATCGCATGAGGCGGGCAAAATCGGAAAGATAGTTAACAGCTTCTTCCGGCTGATTGGTGATGATATAAGATTGAATGGATGCCAGGGAGTTAAAGATAAAATGCGGGTTAAGCTGCGAGCGGAAAAGTTTTTGTTCCAGTTCAAATTCATTTTGCCGGGTACGCAACTGGTCTAACCTAAAAATGATTATGCCGACAATAATAAGCAGTACCACCAGGCTGATGACAGAGATCAGGATAATCCTGTTCCGGCTTAACTTTAATTCGTCTGCTTTCTTCTCGAACCTCAGTTGCTGGTTCTCCTGCCGTGCTTTTGCCGTTTGGTAGCGGGTTTCGAGTTCCAATACCTGTTTATTTTTCTTTTCGTTCAGGATGCTGTCATTGAGTGATATATTCTTTTTCAGGTAGTAATTACTCTCCTGGTACCCACCGGTTTTTTCATGTAATTGTGCCAGTAACGCGGTCGAATATGCCATCATGCTGATCGAGCCTGTTTTTTGCGCGAGTTCATAACTTTCCCTTCCATATTTCAGGGCCATTTCATAATTACCCAGCGTGTCGTAAACAATGGCCAGGTGCGATAGTGCCTCGCTCATGATGAACTCATCCTGTTGCCGGGAAGAGAAAGTGAGCAATTCGTCATAGTAATCAAGGGCTTTACGCGGGTTTCCCTCTTTTAACTCGAGTAATCCCAAGCGGTTTAAACCGTCAGAGAACACCTGAATTTCTCTTGTTTTTCTTGCTATTTCAAGGCCCATTAATAAAGTATCGCGGGCCGCGTCTATTTTTCCAAGATCACTTAAAACAATACCAATATTAATTAAGGCTCGATTTTTTATCATCGGGGAATTTAGTTTTATGCCTTCGCGCAGGGCTTTTCTGGCATATAATAATGCTAGTGGCTTATTATCAAGATAATAATGAATCCCGCTCAGATTTATACAGGCCTTTGCAATATGAGATGATTTGTTAAATTTTTCCGCTATTTCAAGGCCTTTCATCACGCGCACCTGGGCGCTGTCAAGTAATCCCTGTAACATGAAAACCGCGCCAATCGTTATGTGTGATGAACAAACCCGTAAGCTGTCATCAAAAGTATTAAATAATTTCCATGCTTTGAAAAGACTATCGAGCGCGGGCTTGTATTCATTTTTAATGTAATGAATCACGCCAAACATGTGAGTGATAGTAGCACTTTCTATTGTTCCCGGGGCAAAGTTTCTCTTGAGCATGTAACCGGATAAAAGAGATTTTGCAGAATCAGGAAATGCATATGCAAGCTGTTGAACGGTATCAATGAATTGCAAGAGTTCGTCTTTCACGGGATCATCATATTGATTTAATCCTGTGCTCTCCAGTTCCCTGTTCACGCAAGAAATAGCCAGAATTCCTGTCAGGAATAAAAGCAAAAAGCGAAGATTTTTCATCTCCTGTTAATTATGTTGCTGCATGTACGATTCGATTTCTGTAATTGTTTTGGGAACGGGTTTTCCTAACACGCGGCTCCCGGAACCGGTAATTAGCAGATCGTCCTCGATCCTGATGCCACCAAAATCAAGATATTCTTTTACCTTGTTATAATTGATAAAATCGGTGAATTTATTTTCATTTTCCCATTGTGAGATGAGGGCGGGAATAAAGTAAATACCCGGTTCATTGGTCAGCACGAAATTTTTTTCCAGCTTGCGCCCCAATCGAAGGTAAGCCAGTCCGAATTGCTGGCTTCTTTTTGTTTCATTATCATAACCCACGTGATCTTCACCGAGCCCTTCCATGTCGTGAACATCGAGGCCCATCATGTGGCCCAGTCCATGCGGGAAGAATAACGCGTGCGCGCCTTCTGCCACTGCTTCTTCAGGATTTCCTCGCATGATACCCAGCATTTTCAGCCCGTTGGCGATAACCCTGGCTGCAGCCAGGTGTACTTCCTTGTAGGTAATGCCTGGTTTCGCCATTTCCGTGGCTTTCATGTTGGCATCTACAACGATCTGGTAAACCTCTTTTTGTTTCCGGGTAAATTTTCCGCTAACAGGAATAGTCCGCGTGATGTCACCGGCATAATGCATGGTGGTTTCAGCCCCCGCGTCAGTAAGAAGCAGCCTTCCTTCTTCAAGGATATTCCCGTGGTAATGATTATGTAATGTTTCGCCATTCATGCTCAGGATGACCGGGAAAGATACAGGACCTCCATGTGCCAGGCTAATTCCCTCGATAGTTCCCGATAATTCTCGTTCAACCATTCCCGGGCGAGCCATTTTCATTACCGTGGTATGCATGAGAGAGGTGATATCTACAGCTTTTTCAATCTCCCTGATCTCGTGTTCATCTTTCACGGAACGCAGGTGAACCACTGCTTTTATCAATTCTCCCGAAATGTAAGTGTTTAAGCCCTCTCCCCGGACCATTAACAAGGTTTCGAGCTGATTTTTAGTTTCAGCGCGGTAAGGCGGCAACAGGTGAATTTTTCGTTTTTTTTGCATTTCATCACGAATAAAGCTTTCTATCTTACAGGTAGGCTGCGTATTATCAACACCCACTTCATTGGCCATTTCGCGAAGCAGGGGTTGAGGACCCATCCAGATAATATCATCAATTCCCGGGTCATCCCCGAAAAGAATTTCATCACCTTTATCCACGTCAATAATTCCGGATAACCCGGGTTTATCCAACCCGAAAAAGTATAGAAAGCTGGAGTCCTGACGGAAATGATAGGTGTTGGAAGGATAATTAAAGGGAGCTTCGTTATTGCCGGGGAAAAGGATTATCCCACTTTTAACAAGCGATTTTAACTTTTCGCGACGTTTCGTGTATATTTTTTTGTCAAACATAGTTAATGGTTTTTAACAAAGGTAGTAAATCTGGTTGAAAGGAGCATTTTTTTCCTTGATCCGGTTTTCATTGCTACGGCCTCTCATTTACTGTATAAGCGGGCCTCTTCGCAACTCGCGTTCAGAGAATGTTAGATTTTGCATAAGAGTCTAAATATCAAATATTAAAAATATTTGTAATAACTTGCGAATGACCTTGCATATTAAATATAAATTATTATATTCGCAAATAAGTTCTATATTATCAACACCTCTTAAACAAATTATCAACATGCCTTATCGAAGATTGCCTAATACAGACAGTTCGAGGTTGAAAGCTTTAAAAATCGCCTGTCAGAAAGGAAAGGAGATTCCTCCCTTTAAACTCGCCTACACTCAAAGTACATTTCAACAAGTGCAATCTTTTCTATCCGGTTTCGAGAAGGTATTATCCGAGCACAGGCATTCATATAATAACCAGGTGAAAAAGAACAAGGAATACCTGCATTTGCAAAAGAAGGCACGGATATACATTTCTCATTTCATACAGGTTATGAACATGGCAATACAACGGGGTGAACTTTCTCCTTCTACCCGGCATTACTATGGCCTGGAAGAGGATGATAAAAGACTTCCCTCGTTTAGCTCAGAAACTGATATCATTACCTGGGGTGATAGAATAATCAGGGGAGAATCGGAACGAAAAATGAAAGGGATGAGTCCTGTAACCAATCCCACGATTGCCGTGGTGAAAGTACACTATGATAATTTCATGGACTCGTATACCTACCAGAAAACCCTGCAAAAAAACAATGCCCGTAAACTTGAAGAACTGGCAGGCATGCGGGAAAAATGTGATGAAATTATCGTGAATGTCTGGAATGAAGTGGAAAATACATTCAGGGATTTGCCGGATGATATCAAACGGGAGAAGGCCTCTGAATATGGCGTTATTTATGTTTTCCGAAAAAATGAGATCGTGAACCTGCAACTGTTTGATTCTCTAAAACTGGATGTTGATGATTAATTTTTTTTCCGGTGCTGATACAGCAGCCATAAAAAAAATACCGAGATCAGTAAACTCGTGAAGACCGGCATGAGGTGGCGCTGATCTTTACCTACTTCTTCGAGGTTATAAGAAAAACCGTTATTTTGGTAAAGGTAATAAAAGACAACGATTATTGCATTATTAAAAAAGTGTGCAATCACCGGTAACCAAATGCTTCCGCTCCATAAAAACAAGTATCCCATTAAAATTCCCAGCACGAGTCGGGGAATGAGACCATAAAATTGCAGGTGCATCAGGCTGAATAGAAAGGCAGCTATAATAACGCCCCAGTGAATGCTACGGGTAAGGCGTGCAAATTGTTGTTGAAAGACCCCCCTGAAAAGAAGTTCTTCTCCTACCGCGGGTAAAATGGCTATCATGATAAGATTAAAAACTAATCCACCGGGTGATTCGGCTTTCATGAATTTTCGTGAAATCTCCTGTCCCGATTCTTCCATCTCTTTCATCCAGTCTTCAACGCCTGTCATGAAAGAGGGTAAATCCAAACGGCTGTTCAATTCTGCCAGGAAATTGATGAAAGGAATGATCCCTAACATCAGGAGGGGTATGATTAGGAGGTGACCGGATCTGATACCCCGGGTCATCGACAGGTAGCGCTTGCTTTTCTCTCCTAATAGCCAGGCAATGACAAAGGGTGGAATAATGAAGAGTGATACTGACTGAATTACTTGAAAATACTTGAGTATGGTAATATTTTGAGTTTGTCCAGAGGTGATCTCATTCAGTTTATTGAGGCTTATATCGAAAAATACCGGGGCAATGGCATATCCAATACTCATGAAAATGGTTACCGAGGCAACCATAACGAAAAATGAAATGAGAATATGGGTTAGCGAACCTGAATTTTTGAATAATCCGGATAACATTATTAATAAATTTTAAAGATGCAAAGTTAACAAGGTAGCTGATATTTGTGGTGAAAATAAATAAAAAATATTTTGATATTTTTGCCGTTTAATTTTGAAAGTCATGAAATTTTGTTGATACCCGGACTGGAAAATATAAAGCATTTCCCCCTGCTTCTTGCCCCGATGGAAGATGTTACTGATCCCTCGTTCAGATTCATGTGCAAGAAATTTGGTGCCGATCTCGTGTACACTGAGTTTATTTCTTCTGATGGGCTTATCCGCGACGGAAAGAAGAGCGTGCAGAAACTTGATATTTTTGATTACGAGCGACCCATCGGCATTCAGTTGTACGGGCACATTCCTGAATCAATGACAGAAGCCGCTCGCATCGCGGAAAAAGCAAGTCCTGAATTGATCGATATCAATTATGGTTGCCCGGTAAAAAAGATTGCCAACAGGGGCGCGGGAGCGGGCATGTTACGAAATGTGCCATTAATGCGGGAGATAACCCGGTCTGTCGTGCAGGCAACTCATTTACCCGTAACTGTAAAAACCCGGCTTGGCTGGGATAATGATTCGAAAAATATCATTGAAGTTGCCCTGCAGTTGCAGGATGATGGCATTAAAGCCATTACTATACACGGGCGTACACGAAACCAGATGTACCTGGGAAAAGCAGACTGGACACTTATCGGTAAATTGAAAGATCATTCTTCATTTAAACTCCCGGTTATCGGGAATGGTGATATTACCTCACCTGAAATTGCCAAACAGAAAATTGAAGAGACCGGAGTCGACGGGATAATGATAGGCAGGGCAGCCGTGGGACGTCCATGGATCTTTCGTGAAATTCATCATTATCTTAAAACCGGCGAGATATTGCCTCCTCCAACACTCCAAGAAAAAGTGGCGATTGGAAAGGAACATTTTTTCAAATCGTTACAGTTCAAGGGAAATATCAAGGGCATTTTTGAAATGCGTCGGCATTTTGTCCATTATTTCAAGGGATTACCTGATTTCAGGGAGGTGAAAATACGGTTACTTACTTCTACCAATGAAGAAGAGATATTATCCATACTCGATGAAATTGAAGAAAAATATGCAGGTTTTGTCCCTGGTATTTAATATTTTCTGGTCAGACGAATAAATTTACCGTAGACTATTTCTTTTTGGCCTACCATCAGGGTAGGTTTGACCAGTAAAGTCAATTCAGATTTTTCAGTGCCCATGTCAGATAGATTGAAGGCGAGTTTTAATAATGCACCGCGGCTTTTATTTTTGGCCAATTCAAATAAATCCATGTTCACGACAACTGGTATTATGGCATTCCCGCTATCAGGGGGAACGACTATCCTTTCACCGAGCAAACCGTTGGCCATTTCCTGATCATCGAGCATTATCTTGTACCCAAGGTTATTAATGGCGGCTTCGCGTATGTTGGGATTCATGGCTTCGATCATGATGATAAAATGCAGTGGCATTTCACCCATGAGGAATGCTTTCGTGATTTTTGCCGTGTTGCGCAGATCCAGGTCTGAAATACCGTTTTTCCCCGTGATGGTTACATCCGCGAGCCTGATGTTTTCAATAGAATATAGCCGGAATTCGCATTTTGATAATGTTCTGAGCTCCCGCAGGGTACGACATGAAAAAATTACCACCCCGATACATAATAAGAAGAATAAGTTTTTTAGTTTTATCATTTTATTATATTAATTGATAATTTTATCTTTTTTTTTAAGTTATACCTAAGTTGAGCGGTTTAGAGAAGCAAACCAGCGCTTTCCGTCAGTTGACAGGGAACCCCGATATTGAGTTTGTTGAATTTCACAAAAAAAAGTGCTGTGAAATACTTACAATATCTTCATCGGATGAACAAATCGCTCAATTTGGATTATAACCATGCAAGTAAATGGTTTATCAGTTTTTTATTCAGAAATTGTAAAGATAATTGATTGAATAGTAGAATTGAAAAAAAATATCATTCACGACATAAAAGAATACCTGCTTGATAATTTGCCCGGGATCCTCGGAACAATCGCATTTCACCTGGTAATGGCGATTATCTTTTTCGGGATACAGATTTCCCGCACGCCATCCATGCGCGACGTGGGGTTTTTAATAGAATTCCCGAAAGAAAAACCGGAAGAAAAAATTGTTGAAGAAAAAACTCCCGAGGAACTTGCCGATAATTTAATACGCCGTAACATCGGGGTCAACGTGGCAGATAAAGTGAAAGAAGAAATCAATACCGAGAAGTTTATCGATCAGTTCAGAAAAGAACTTGACCTTGGAGATCCCGAATCCTTCCGCGAAAAACTGGAAGAGATAAAATCTAGGGAGAATGAAATGCCTGTATTGCCTGAACCGGAGCAAAGAGTTAAGGATAAAGACCTTCCTCAGTATACCGGGCCAACAAATATCTATTATGATCTTGAAAACCGGCATCATCGATTTTTACCGGTGCCTGTTTACAAGTGCCAGGGAAGGGGTAAGGTAAAGGTTGAAATAATCGTTAACCAGTCCGGTAATGTAACTTCCACCTCAATCATGAGCGAACCGGGGGATACTGATGACGAGTGCCTGGCAGAGACCGCCCTGGAAACTGCCAGGATAACCACGTTTAATGCTGATTACGACGCGCCAGTCAGGCAGAGAGGAACGATAACCTATCATTTTATCTCTCAATAAATCAGGAGGATTCCTTGATTTCTTTCAAAAGAATGTTTTCCAGGCTTATCACGTACTGGAGGGCTTTTTGTCCTCCAAAGAGCTTTTCAAACTCGTTTTGAATAAATAACTTGATATCTGTTTCCCAGTCGAGATATGATAATGTTGAAATTCTGCCCAGTTCGCGTTTCTCGAAAAATCTTTTCAGGATATTTACCCTCGAATGGAAAGCCATAAACGCTTTTATGGAAGTTCTTAGCTCGTTACTAATAAGATTTTCAATAGATTTTAGCTCGCTGGGTATGATCTCGTACGTTGATTCGTAGAAATTGCTGAATGAATTATCCCAGTTGATAAAATGGATAAAGTAATTACATATTTTGAAAACATCCCTTTTCTCATCCTGGTCAATGGATTGCAGAAATAATTTTTTCAATTCATCCTTGTACATCTCCTTGATATTTTTATCAAGAATGCTTGTTATTTCTGTAGTATGACTTTTATATTCTTTACTAAACGTGGAAAGGGAGAAGTTTTCATCCGTGAATGGGTTTTTAAGGAGAATGATCCTGGTTATAATATTGGTTTCATCTGATAAAAGATGATAAATGGGAAAAACCTTCTTTTTATAGATATTTGCCAATTGACTATCAGAAAAATACCCATTCAGAAAGAGCTTGTTGAGCTCCCTGTCATTTTTTGTAATACGCTCAATATCACTCCTGTAAATGCTTAGATGCTCATTGATCTTACTCTTGATCTGCGCTTTTTTACCGTTAACGATAATCTGAATATACAGGGGATAGTACTTTTCTTTACTGTACGTGACCGGTTTTGCTCTTTTATTCAGGTAATGTTTTACGGTAATTTTTCTATTTTCCACGTTGGTTCTCACGTCGCCTCTAAAATGTTTGGTTATGTTTTGGTTACCATTATTATACGGGAAAAGCATCAAAATGTTATGTTAAAATTCAAATTAGTGGTTATGTTAATAAAAAACAATATGTTCCGGATAATGTTTAGATAACCTTTAATTTTCTTACTTTTTAAAGTTGATGTTCCGGGAAATTAACCCATGTCTTTTTTTTTATTTTCGAGGTTAATTCGATTCAAGAATTTGAAACAATTCATCAAGTTTGGGTGTAAGTATGATTTCAGTTCTGCGGTTCTTTTGTCTGGCCTCGGATGTTTTTCCCGTGTCAAGAGGCATGTATTCTCCTCTTCCGGAAGCGGTCAGCCGTTTGGGATCAATAGAAGAATTATCGAGCAATATCCTTACCACGGCAGTAGCCCTTTTCACGCTGAGATCCCAGTTGTCTTTCATCGCGGCTGACGCGATTACAGGAACGTCATCAGTATGACCCTCTATGGTGATATTGATATCTTTGTTTTCTTCCAGCACGCGTGCCAGTTTTTTCAGAGCATTGATTCCTCTTGCATCGATTCGTGTGCTTCCAGAGGGGAACAAGAGCTTTTCTTCGAGCGAAACATATACTTTCCCGTTTTTGATATCGACCGATAATCCCTCGTTTTCAAATCCTATAAGGGCCGCTGCCACTTTGTTCCTGAGCGCGTTCACGGCAGAATCTTTCCTGGCAAGAATGGTTTCCAGTTCAAGTAATCTTGCATTTCTTTCCCTGAGCTCAAATTGCAGTTCATCCAGGTTGGCCTTTTTAATGTTGAGTTCATTTTCCAGGTCTTTCAATGCTTCTTCTCTTACCCGTAAGTCTTCCTGTGTTTGTTGTAACTGGTTCAAGAGCCGTTTGGTTTCCCGGGTATTTCCCCTTACTAATTCTTCCTGGGCTAATTTCAGATCATGAAATTCCCGTCCCAGTTGATCATATTCCCTGCTCAATTCAGCAATTTCATCTGATAACCGGATCGTATCCTGGATCAGGTCATCAATAGATACGGCTTGCTTTTCCGTTTTATAAGTCAGTTCCTTTTTATCAACCGATAACTGTTCAACCTGCTTTTTTAACCGGTCTCTTTCTTCATTGCAGTTGTCATATTTATCCTGCAATTCGTTAAACTGCCTGGATGACACGCAGGAGGCCATAACCAGTGCAAGAATCAAATATGGCAGCAATATTTTTGATGGAACTTTCATGATGTACTGTTTTTTCCCGTAAAGATAGGAAACGCATTTGTACCCTGGTAAAGTATTTATCAACCATTAAAATGAAAGGTATGGTTTTGCTATTTTTATTCTTTGGTTGTAAGTACGTAGCGATGGGTAGAGATTAGTTGTTATTGAAAGATTAAATCTCCCAAAACATTTAAGACCAAATAACGTTGAGTTAAAAACGAATAAATATTAGTGAGTTCCCGTAAAAATATTATAGCTTTGTAATGAATTACAGGGATTTTTAAATAAATATTGCCCCGAGAATGTCATCAGAATACAGATTGTTGAAAGGAATTAATTCCCCGCTTGACCTGAAAAGGATTTCCAGGGAAAATCTGGCCGAAGTGTGTAATGAGTTAAGGCAGTTCATAATTGACGTGGTATCCACGAATCCTGGTCATTTCGCGAGCAGCCTTGGCGTGATAGAACTAACAGTAGCCCTGCATTACGTGATGAATACCCCGTATGATCAGATTGTTTGGGACGTTGGACATCAGGCTTACGGGCATAAAATTCTTACAGGTCGTCGGGATGTATTTCATACCAACCGAAAATACAAGGGTATCAGCGGGTTTCCGAAAATGGATGAAAGTCTCTATGATTCATTTGGAACCGGACACTCTTCAACTTCTATTTCCGCGGCACTTGGCATGGCAAAAGCCGCGCGGCTGAAAGGCGAGCATGACCGTCAGGTAATCGCGGTGATTGGAGATGGCAGTCTGACAGGCGGTCTGGCTTTTGAAGGACTTAATAATGCCGGTATTGAAAAGTCTAACCTGCTGGTTATATTGAATGACAATGACATGGCCATCGATCCGAACGTTGGGGCCCTGAAAGAATACCTGACTGATATTACTACATCCAAGTTATATAACAAGGTAAAAACCGATGTATGGAACTTACTCGGGTATGTTAATAAAATCGGACCGAATGCCCAAAAATATGTCCAGAAGATAGAGCATGGGATAAAATCTATTCTCCTGCGTCAAAGCAATCTTTTTGAATCATTGAATTTCAGGTATTTTGGACCTGTAGATGGTCATGACGTGCTACATCTCGTGCAGGTATTGAATGATTTGAAAAATATACCCGGGCCAAAATTGCTACATGTGCTTACTAAAAAAGGAAAGGGATTTAAACAGGCCGAATTGAATCAAACCGCTTTTCATGCACCGGGAAAATTTGACAAAATAACTGGAGAATTTTTGAAAGTCAAGAGCGGGAATTCACTGGCCCCTCGTTATCAGGATGTGTTTGGAGAAACACTTGTCGAACTTGCCGGGATAAACAAAAAGATCATTGGAATTACTCCTGCCATGCCTACAGGTTCATCTCTTAATATCATGATGGAAAAGTTCCCTCACCGGGCTTTCGACGTGGGTATCGCGGAGCAACACGCTGTGACTTTTTCTGCCGGGTTGGCTGCTGCCGGGATGATTCCTTTTTGCAATATTTATTCCTCTTTTATGCAACGCGCTTATGATCAGGTAATTCATGACGTGGTGCTGCAAAAGTTGCCGGTTATCTTTTGTTTGGACCGGGGAGGGTTGGTCGGTGACGATGGTGCTACCCATCATGGTTCATTTGATTTGGCTTACATGCGGCTGATTCCTGGAATAATTATCTCTGCTCCCATGGATGAGATTGATCTACGTAACCTGATGTTCACTGCCCAGGCCGATCATCACGGTCCATTTGTAATCAGATATCCAAGGGGGCATGGTGTTACAGTAGACTGGAAAAATCCTTTCACGAAAATTGAAATCGGAAAAGGACGTAAAATCAGAAATGGTGGGGATTTAGCTATTCTGACCATTGGCAAACCAGGCAATTTTGCCATAGAAGCCGCGAAAGAACTTGAAAACGACGGTATACATGTTGACCATTACGATATGCGATTCCTTAAACCCCTTGATGAGAATATTTTACATCAGGTCTTCAAGAAACACAAGAATATTATCACCGTGGAGGATGGGACTATAGTCGGTGGTCTTGGAAGCGCTGTTTTAGAATTCATGGCTGATAATGGATACCATTCCAAGGTTGTCAGGTTAGGAATTCCTGACAAATTTATCGGGCAGGGAACACAAGATGAACTCTATCGTGATTGTGGTTTCGATAAGGATGCTATTGTCGCGAGAGTTAAATTATTGGCGGGTAAGAAAGTATTGTATAACGTGGGTTAGTGTTTGTATATAATGGCTGGTGTATCCACATTACTCATGTCATGTCAATGAAAAAATGACGGTTGATCTTTACCACACATCCCGAATAAAGGGATATGCCTTCTGCAATGTCAAATGTTACACGTTCACTGAGAAAAGAATTTTCTCTCCCTTTTTTATAAACTCCTGCGTTTATTTTTGAAAAGAGTAAAAATGTTTCAAAATTCATTCTTTTTGATTCATTTTTAGGAACCCGCGTTTTTCAGCTATCATATTTTATTATATTTGGCGAATAATTTGAAAAAATTGCCAGATATGATTAAAAATAATGCACCATTGATTCCTCGGAAGAACCTGATTCCTTTTATATTGATTACCTCCCTGTTTTTCATGTGGGGGCTGGCCAATAATATGACCGACACGTTGCTGGCCGCGTTTAAGAAGATCATGAGCATGTCTGATTTCCAGACTTCATGGATTCAGTTATCTTTTTACGGGTCGTATTTTGTTTTGGCTTTGCCCGCTGCAATCTTTATTAAAAGATTTACCTACAAGGCTGGTGTGCTTCTCGGGTTGGGGTTGTTTATTTCCGGTTCGATCCTGTTTTACCCGGCTTCATTAACAATGGTTTACGAGCACTTTTTAGCGGCATTGTTTATACTGGCAGGTGGTCTTTCAATTTTAGAAACATCCTCTAATCCCTATATTATTGCCATGGGGCCGGAAGAATCCGGTACCCGCAGGTTGAATCTTTCCCAGTCGTTTAACCCTATAGGTTCTATAACCGGGGTTCTTCTCAGTAAACTCTTTATACTTTCTAACCTTAATCAGGCCGGGGTAGAGGAGAGGGCCAGGATGAGCGAGGAACAGTTAAAATCTGTTCAGGCACTGGAACTGAATGCAGTTATGGGTCCATATGTTGGAGTAGCTGTTCTGCTTGTAATCATATGGCTGACTATTGCCATTATCCGAATGCCAAAGGCATCTGATACCTTGAAAGGACTTGATTTATGGAAAACTTTCGGGAGACTGTCGAAAAATTCAAATTACATTTGGGGTGTTGTTGCCCAGTTCTTTTACGTGGGAGCACAAATTGGTGTCTGGTCATTTACCATCCGCTACGTTATGAAAGAACTGGATTTGAATGAGGATGATGCTTCCACCTACTATCTTGCCGCATTGATATTATTTACACTTTCCAGGTTTGTATTTACAGGGTTAATGCGCTATTTTGCACCCAAAAGATTGCTTACTGCCTCAGCCCTGCTGGCGGTTACTTGTACCTTGTTTGTAATATATGGAGAAGGACATTTGGGCGTGTATGCCCTGGTACTTATCAGCGGATGCATGTCGCTCATGTTTCCTACCATTTACGGGTTAGCGGTTGAAGGATTAGGGAATGATATAAAAATTGGTGGTTCAGGCTTAATCATGGCCATTCTAGGTGGTGCTGTACTCACAGCTATTCAGGGACAGGTTTCAGATTTAACCGGGAATATAAACCTGGCTTATTTCGTGCCATTGGGTTGTTTCGTGGTGATTGTTATTTACAGTCTGTTCGGGGGGAGAAAAACTTCCGGAATGGTTATGGCACAATAAACTACTGTCTTTTCAATGAAAAAAATTTGGTTGGCCTGTGTCGCATGCCTGAATAAAGAGACATCATTTTTGCAATATCAAATGTGACGCGTCACTACTTGTTCGGGTTAAAAAATTTGTATGAATTATCACAAATCATTATCTTCGCGAACCCGAGAAGAGATCTTTGAAGATAATGCCCAGGTGGCGGAATTGGTAGACGCGCTGGTCTCAAACACCAGTGGTAGCGATACCGTGCCGGTTCGATCCCGGCCCTGGGTACAAAGAAAGTTTAGAGTCTTTATTTGAAATCCGGAGAGTATGGATCAGGAGATTGCTCAAGATCAAACATTTATATATCAATAACGTATCTCTTCTCCGGGTAATTCAGGTTATAATGCAATCCCCTGCTTTCTTTCCTTTCGATGGCCATTTTAATAACCAGGTATCCCACGTTTATCAGATTTCGCAGTTCACATAATTGTTTCGAGAGGGTTGATTTCTTGTATAAATCTTCTGTTTCACGGTAAATAATTTCCAGCCTGTCGAAAGCTCGTTTTAATCGTAGGTCGGTTCTAACAATGCCCACGTAATTGGACATGATTTGCTGCATTTCTTTCATGTTCTGGGTAATAAGGATCATTTCCTCCGGATGTGAAGTCCCCTCGTAATTCCAATCAGGAATATTTTTTCTTATTGAGATGCTGTTAACTAGTCCTATAGCATCTCGTGAAGCTTTTTCTGCAAATACAATTGCTTCGCTCAGGGAGTTGGAAGCCAGCCTGTTGGCCCCATGTAGCCCGGTCGAAGCTGTTTCTCCCACTGCATAAAGGTGGTTTATCCATGATCGTCCTGATCTGTCAACTTTAATTCCCCCGCAAAGATAATGTGCTGCCGGTACTACTGGTATCATTTCTTTAGTAATATCCATATCAAGACTGGCGCACTTTTCAAATATAGTGGGAAAATGACTTTTGAGGCCTTCCGGGTCAAGGTGAGTGGCATCAAGATAAACGTACTCGTCTCCCGAAATTTTCATCTCGTTATCAATGGCACGTGCAACAATATCCCTGGGAGCTAATGAACCTCTTTCATCATACTTGTGCATGAATTCTTTTTTCTGCTGAGTTTTTAAAATTCCACCAAACCCGCGCAATGCTTCTGTTATTAAAAAGGAAGGTCTCTCCACGGGATTATAAAGTGAGGTTGGGTGAAACTGCACGAATTCCATGTTTTCGACAATGCCTTTGGCCCGGTATACCATGGCGATTCCATCACCTGTAGCTATAGAGGGATTAGTCGTGGTATGATAAAGATTTCCTGTACCCCCGGTAGCCAATACCGTGATCTTGGCTAAAAAGGTTTCAACCTGTCTTGTTTTCAGGTTCAGGATATAGGCACCATAACATATGATATTATTTTGTATTCTTTTCACGAGTTTCCCGAGGTGATGCTGTGTAAGCAGGTCAATCGCGAAATAATTTTCAAAAATTTCAATATTAGGATGTGATTTTGCTTTCCTGATCAGGGAGTGTTGTATTTCGTGGCCAGTGTTGTCTTTATGATGCAATATCCGGTGTTCGGTATGGCCGCCTTCTCTGGCTAAATCGTATTCTCCATTATTTTTTTTATCAAATTCAGCACCCCATTTAATTAATTGATCAATTTGCGCGGGAGCTTCCTCAACGACCATTTTTACTACCTCGGGATCACAGAGACCATCACCCGCGCCAATGGTATCTTTTATATGCTTCTCATATGTATCAGGTTCGTAAGTTACCGCGGCAATACCCCCTTGCGCGTAACTCGTGTTGGTTTCTTCCAGGTTAGTTTTAGTTACAACCGCGACCTTTCCATGATTGGCCACCTTTAAGGCAAAACTTAAACCCCCGAGTCCGCCTCCGACAACAAGAAAATCGTAAGTTCTCTTCATGAAATTGTATTTTTACCAACAAAGATAAACAATCCGGGGATTTGCCAAAAACCTGTTCAACATGCAAATACATGCAAATAGAGGAATAAAAAAAAAAGCCGCTTTTGGCGGCTCTGGCTCCCCCTCCAGGACTTGAACCTGGGAC